>NZ_JBIICB010000075.1:0-15792 GCF_044239095.1 Aestuariivirga sp.
AACGGGGAGGGTTCGCCCTTTGGCATGATGCAATCCCGTTCCGCCGGCACTCCGCCGGAATGTCCTCCAAGTGTGTAGCGTATGGGTAAGGGGACATTCACCTATGACCAGCATAATGACGAATCAGTCTGCAATGACGGCATTGCAGAGTCTCACCAACACGAACAAGAGCCTTGGTCAGACACAGAACCGGATCTCAACCGGCTACCGTGTCAGCAACGCAGAAGACAACGCCGCCTATTGGTCGATCGCGACAACCATGCGGTCCGACCGCGCCGCCTTATCGACCGTCAAGGACGCGCTCGGTCTTGGAGCGGCCACACTCGATGTGGCATACACCGGCATGAAGACTTCGATCGACGTCACAAAAGAGATCAAGAACAAGCTGGTCGCCGCACGGCAGCCGGGCATTGACCGCGAGAAGGTTCAATCGGAAATCGTGGAGCTGCAGAACCAGCTCCAGAGCGTTGCCGAGTCTTCCGTATTCTCCGGTGAAAATTGGCTCTCGGTTGATTCGAGCGCAGCCGGATACAACGCATCGAAGACGATGATCGCCTCTTTCTCCCGCAGCGGCGGGGACGTGTCTGTGGGAACGATCTCGGTCGATGTAGACGGTACCAAGCTATTCGATTCCAACGACCAGTCCGGCCTCCTCGATACGGAGGATACCACCGCGAACGGTGGTGTTGACTACTCCGTCTCGTCCTTGGATATTTCGGCGATCTCAGACAGTGACGACGATCTGGAAGATCTCGAGCAGATGATTGGGTTCGTCGACGAAGCAATCAGCGGCATGACGACAGCCGCAAGTAACCTTGGTGCAATCAAGCAGAGAACAAAGCTTCAGTCCGAGTTCGTCTCCGCCTTGATGACGGCCATCGACCGTGGCGTCGGCGCCCTGGTCGATGCGGATATGAATGAGGAGTCGACGAGGCTCCAGGCGCTGCAGGTCCAGCAGCAGCTGGGCATTCAGGCACTCAGTATCGCCAACCAGAACAGTCAGTCGATCCTGTCTCTGTTCCGCTAATCTTTCACGCCTGAGGGCGAAACGCGGCCGCCTGAATCTCGCGGCCGCGTTTCCGACAATTCGACTTAAGTCTTTGGAAACCCTGTTGCGCTTACCATGATGGCAAGCGACGGGAGTGGACGGCGAAGTCCCTCAGGCATGATGCCGGTGCCGTCCGCCCGGAAAGAAGTCCGGATGTCCCAGTCTGTAACGTGTGCCAAGGGACAAAGGCTTTATGGCAAGTATCATGACAAACGTCTCTGCAATGACGGCATTGCAGAGCCTTAATTCCACCAACAAGCAACTCTCCACAACTCAGGCGCGTATTTCCACGGGCTTCCGCGTCTCGAGCGCAGAGGACAACGCCGCCTACTGGTCGATAGCTACCACGATGCGTTCAGACAATGGAGCGCTCTCGACGGTCAAGGATGCCTTGGGTCTTGGCGCCGCCACGCTTGATGTCGCCTATACTGGCATGAACAAGGCCATCGACGTTGCCAAGGAAATGAAGAACAAGCTCGTTGCAGCTCGTCAGCCGGGCATCGATCGCGAGAAGGTCCAGTCCGAGATCGCCGAACTCCAAAATCAGCTGACCAGTATTGCAGGCTCATCCGTGTTCTCGGGTGAGAACTGGCTATCTGTGGATTCGAGCGAGGCTGGCTATAACTCAACAAAAACGATCGTCGCCTCCTTCTCGCGTGCGGGCGGGTCGGTCTCGGTTGGAACCATCGCCATCGACCTGACCTCGACTGAACTCATTGATTCCGCGGACCAGAGCGGAATTCTCGACAATGAGGACACCACAACGAATGGCGGCGTGAACTATTCGATACTCACGCTCGACATCTCGAACATCACCGACACCGACGATGATCTTGAGGATCTCGAGCAGATGCTCGCCTGGGTGGATGACGGTATCAGTTCCATGACGACGGCGGCAAGCAACCTCGGCGCTGTGAAGCAGCGCACGAACATGCAGCGGGAGTTCATTGGATCCCTCATGGATGCGATCTCCAGAGGCGTCGGTACGCTTGTCGATGCCGACATGAACGAGGAGTCAACCAGGCTCCAGGCGCTGCAGGTCCAGCAGCAGCTTGGTGTGCAGTCGCTGAGTATCGCCAACCAGAACAGTCAGCAGATCCTCTCACTGTTCCGCTAACCTGGCCTAAGGGAAGTACGCCAGTCCGGTCTGGACCTGGCGTCCTTCCCGCCCTTCGAGTGCGTTAACCTCTCGCTAACCATAATGAGTGTATCTATCGACCGGCGGAGCAGGCATGAAGCCTGCCGGGTATCATGCCGATCCGCGTGGCCGGCCTCGCTCCGGGATGTCGACTCCTCATTGGTTCGCTTAGGGGCACTCCGACATGGCCAGCATATTGACCAATGGGTCAGCAATGACCGCATTGCAGACTCTGACGGCGACAATCCGCAAACTCGATGAGACCCAAACCCGCATATCGACGGGGTTGAGGGTCGGCAAGGCCGAGGATAACGCCGCCTACTGGTCGATTGCCACAACGATGCGATCAGATAATGGTGCGCTATCGACGGTCAAGGACGCCCTGGGCCTGGGTTCTGCCACCATCGATGTCGCCTACACCGGCATGAACAGCGCCATCGAATCGGTGACTGAAATCAAGAACAAGCTGGTGGCTGCCCGTCAACCTGGAGTGGACCGCGGGAAGATCCAGTCCGAAATCACGGAATTGCAGCGCCAGCTCACGAGTGTCGGCGCAACGTCCGTATTCAGCGGCGAGAACTGGATCTCCGTTGATTCTTCTGCTCCTGGGTACAACGCAACGAAGACGATCGTCGCTTCCTTCTCCCGAAGCAGTGGCTCGATCTCCATCGGGACGATCTCGGTGAACGTCGAAGACGTGAAGCTCTTCGATGCCGCTGACCAGTCCGGAATACTCGATTCGGAGGACACGACGGCAAATGGTGGCGTAGCCTACTCTGTCTCAACACTCGACATCTCAAGCCTCACGAATTCGGACGAAGATATCGAAGACCTCGAGCAGATGATCGCATGGGTCGATACTGCAATGACCGAGATGACCATATCGGCGGCCAATCTTGGTGCGGTGAAGCAGCGGGTCACCCTGCAGCGGGACTTCGTCTCCGCCCTGATGGATGCGATCACACGCGGCGTCGGTGCGCTGGTGGATGCAGACATGAACGAGGAGTCAACAAAACTGCAGGCTCTGCAGGTGCAGCAGCAGCTTGGCGTCCAGTCGCTCAGTATCGCAAACCAGAACAGTCAGAACATACTCTCCCTCTTCAGGGGCTAGCGTGACCGGGCATTCAACGCCCGCACAAGATTCGAGTTTGAGACTGGCTGCCTGCTGGGCTGACGGAGTTCGATGTGGCGAACGTTCTAGACATCATCAAGAGGCTTCGCGACAGCCTTGCGGCTCTCGGCCCGCGGCGGTTGATGGCCCTTGGCCTGACGGCTCTCACTGTCTTCATGCTTGTCGGCGTAAGTGGTTATCTGCTGAGCCGGCCGCAGCAGGAAGTGCTCTACTCCGGGCTCGACCCACAAGACGTCACGCGCATGGGCGCAGCACTTCAGGATGCTGGCATATCTTTCGATATCAGCGTCGCCGGCGATGCCGTCATGGTGGACATGGGGCAGGCCGGCAAGGCCCGCATGCTGCTGGCGCAGAAGGGCCTGCCCCGAAGCGACACGGCGGGCTACGAGTTATTCGACAAGCTGGGTTCCCTCGGTCTCACAACCTTCATGCAGCAGATCACGAAAGTGAGAGCGCTGGAAGGTGAGCTCGCACGAACAATTCGGCTGATCGATGGAATAAAGACGGCCCGCGTTCACCTCGCACTGCGCAACGAGGGCAGCTTCCGGGCTGCCAACGACCAGGCAACGGCCTCCGTCATCATCCGGGCTGATCAGGATGTTGGCGAAACCGCTGCAACGTCGATCCGTCATCTGGTTGCCGCGGCCATCCCTGGTCTTTCGCCGTCCCAGGTAACTGTCATGAGCGCCGACGGCCGCTTGTTGACGTTTACGGGTGATCCCGTCTCGGCTGCACCAGAGAAGTTGATTGGCCTTGAGCGCTCAATGTCGAACGACATTGAGGCAAAAGTCGCGCGCACGATCCTGCCCTATGTCGGCGCAGGCAATTTTCGCATCAGCGTGAATGCGAAACTCAACGCAGACCGCAAGCAGATCAGCGAGACCGTTTATGATCCAGCTTCCCGGGTTGAGAGGTCGGTGAGGACCATCAAGGAAAGTGGCGAGGCACAGAACGCAACATCAGCCGGTGGCGTCACGGTAGAGCAGAACATCCCCGTCGAAGAGGTTCAGAGCGCAACAGGCGATAACTCGAGCGAGCGAAAGGATCGGAAGGAGGAGCTGACCAACTATGAGATCAATTCGCGGTCAGTGTCCACGACCTCTGACGGCTACGGAATTGATCGATTGTCGGTGGCCGTGGTTCTCAACAGATCAGCTTTCAAGAACGCCTCTGAAGCAGAAGTCACAGAAGAAGCCATCACCGCGAAGATTACGGAACTCGAGACACTGATCAAGTCAGCAGCGGGTGTTCTCATCGACCGTGGTGATACGGTCACAGTGACGGCCGTTGACTTCATCGCCGCGGATGAGCCCAGCGCCGATGAGGCAGCAAGCGGCATTATGGAGGTCGTCGAAGGTTACCTCGGTAGCCTCATCAATGCTGGAGCCCTCATACTTGTGACGCTGCTGATTCTGTTGCTTGGACTGCGGCCTGCGTTGCGCGCGATCCTCAGTGATCGGCAACAGTCAGGCGCACAGGGCGCACCGGCGCTTCCGTCGATG
This sequence comes from Aestuariivirga sp., assembly GCF_044239095.1. Classification (GTDB taxonomy): domain Bacteria; phylum Pseudomonadota; class Alphaproteobacteria; order Rhizobiales; family Aestuariivirgaceae; genus Aestuariivirga. The sequence goes on from NZ_JBIICB010000075.1 coordinate 4,821, forward strand.
ATGACCGATCCCGCCGGAATGCCGATAGCGGACATGTCTGTCTCCAGCGCTGCTCTCGACAATTTCGCCCTTCCCCAACTGGGCGGGGTGGCCGATCCGCTTCTTGACGATCTGGCCCGGGAGGTTTCGAACAGTCCGAAGGACCGGCTTGCGAAGATCGTCGAGCTTGATCCTGAGCGGGCTGTCGAGGTGTTGAAGCAGTGGCTGAGCGAGCCGGTGGGCCGTGCAACATGATTCCTCTGGCACATTGGCTGACGGAGCGTGCGGATGCCGCAGGTTCTCCGGCATCCGAACCTGCACTCGAGGAATTCCCGCAGCCCGATGACATTTTTCAGCCCGAGAGTCCGCCATCCGGCTCCTCGGACACGCAAGGCCGTGAGGAGGAACTTCTCGAGGCGCTGCATCAAGCGGAGCAACGGCTTGAGGAGTTGTCGCTGGCGCATGCTGAGAAGGAACGGGAACTGCTGAACCGCATCGGAGACGAACTGACCAGCCGGATTGCGGCCGAGATGAGCCGTGCACTCGACGACGTCCTCAGCAAGCTGGAGGAGGCTCTCGGAGACGTGTTGAGGCCGTTTCTCTGCGAGCAGGCGAGGGCCAAGGCGGTTTCCAGTTTGATTGAACTCGTCAAGGAAGAGTTGCGGCAGACTGATGATCCGGTTCTGGAGATCCGGGCGCCAGCGGACATGCATGAGCCGCTGTTGGCGCTTCGCGAGTTAGGAGACGTGTCGTCAACGTTGATCGAATCCCGAACAGTGGAAATCATTCGGGCTACGAACCGGATCCGCTTCGAGGAGCTTTCCCTGCGCTGGTGCCAAGCCATAGAGGGAAACAACGCGTGAAGGACAGCTCCGAGTCCGGAAAAGCTGAGATCGTCATTGTCCGCAGGCGTGGAGGCGAAGATGCCGGCGGCGGAAAAGCCGGTGCCTGGAAGATCGCCTATGCCGATTTTGTGACAGCCATGATGGCCTTCTTCCTGGTCATGTGGCTCATCAATGCGTCCAACGAGAAGACCCGCGCGCAGGTTGCCAGCTACTTCAATCCAATCAAGCTCACAGATACATCAACTGGCGCGCGCAGCCTCAAGGACTTCAAGGATGTACGCGATTCAGAAAAGAAGCAGGAAAGAGGATCTGGCGAAGGCTCGACGCCCAAAAGAGAGGACATGGAGACTGAGGCTGAGCTCATGGCGAATCCGCCGGATTCCCTCGATCGCATGGCGCGGACGATCTCGGAGGCCGATTTTCGGAATGCCGGTCTTGAGAGCGACGTCGAGATCACCCCTGCGCTGAAGCCGGAAACATCAAATCCAGGTGTGGGAGATCCTTTCGACCCGCGTGCGTGGGAAAAAGTGAAGGCCTCACCACCGGTGGAATCGAAGGATGGCGCAGAGTCACCAACTCCAGATCAGTCCCGAGCCACCCAAATGGATCAGGAGACTACCAAGCAGGGCGCTCCCGCATCAAATCAGACGGCAGCCGCCGATCACGCTGTGGAGTCACCCGGTGAGGTGGCGGCCAAGAAAGATGACGGCAAAGATTCGGAGAAAGATAAAGCGGAGCAGGAGGCTGCCGACATCTCAAGGGAAATTGCTTCGCGTCTCGGGGGTGGAAGCGAAGACCTGGAGAAGGCAGTGTCGGTCGTTCCGTCCGCTGGCGGAATCCTGATCAGCCTGACGGAAGGGGAGAGCTTCGAAATGTTCGCGACCGGATCCGCCGAACCCAAGCCGCAGACCCTCAAGCTTGTCGAAGCGATCGCCTCGGTTGTGAAAGCGCGTGACGGCGAACTCATCATTCGAGGGCATACTGATTCGCGGCCCTATCGCAACAAGTACTATGACAACTGGCAGCTCTCGACCGCACGAGCACATTTCGCCCGCTATATGCTCATTCGCGGTGGACTGGATGAGAAGCGCATCCGGAGAATTGAAGGCGTGGCCGATCGCGAACCACGCAACACCGCGGATCCACAGGCTGCGGAGAACCGGCGGATCGAGATTCTGATCAGCAGCGAGGACCCGTGAGACCTCTGATCGCCTTGGCAATTTTTTTGATTTCAGCATCAACTGCCGTAGCAGACGATGACACACCCAAGACGTTGACCGGCAGCGAACAGGCTGACACTCGCCGCCTCTTGAATGATCTCGACGCTCTCTTCCTCCTCCAGGATGCCACTGCCAGAGGCAGGCGGGACGCAGCCGAGCTTCAAAAGCCTTTGCTGCGCAGCATTGGTGAAGGAATCATCGAGAGCGATCTGCCTGAGCCGGACCGTATTGCGCCCTATGTGGCAGCCTATGTGCTGAGCGGTGGAGATCCCGCAACAGCCGCCACCTTGGCGAAGTCCGAGAAACTGCAGCCTGTTCATCGCCTCCTGTTGGAAGGCTCTTCCCTGTTCATGCAGGGTGATCGCGAGGAGGCGGCAAAGCGCCTGGGCGACATCGACGTATCCAGGCTTCCTGCGCGCGTGGGCGGCCGGGTGGCGCTTGCCCAGGCATTGCTCGAGCGGAACGCCGTTGCCCATCAGTCAGGCCTTTCGACGGCCGTGGCGCTCATGCCGGGAACCCTCGTCGAGGAGTCGGCCTTGCGCCGCTCAACGCTTGCCTTTGCGGAGTCATCTGAAGAGAAGCCCTTTTGGACGAGGCTTGCACGCTATCAGCGGCGCTTTCCAGACTCTCTCTATGCGAGGGCATTCTGGGAGGAGATCATGTCGGCGCTTGCAACATGGCGTAACAAGGATCGCTCGCCCGATCTTGCACGGCTGGATGAGATTTTCGAAGAGATGCCCGTGGAGCAGAGGCGCAGCCTCTACCTTCACCTTGCGCGGCAATCCTCCCGGGTGTCCAATCTTGTGACGGCGGAGTTTGCCGCGCGCCGCGCGCTGCAACTGGCGGCGGAAGGAAGCGAGGAGCAGCAAGCTGCAAGGCTCTATCTCTTTCTTCATGCCGTCGCCTCGGAGAAAGCTGCCACTGCGGCTGATGAACTGAAGGCGATCCGCCGCGATTTATTGGACGTTCAGGATCAGGCGCTGCTCGATGCGGGCTTATGGATTGCCGAGCAGATCACGAAGCCACCATTCGGAGGCCAGTCTGGCCCCGCAGGAGAGCGGAACCAGGAGAATCAGCTGCAGTCGCGTGCTGAAGACTTGCTGGTGGACGCTGACAGGATTCTTACGGAGAGCAGGTCATGACGGGCATTGCGCTCCTTCCCGCCGATGTCGCTGTCTTCGACACCTCACTTCGCGGAGCAACTCGTCAGCCCGGGCCAGCTGCAGGGGAAGACTTCAACCTCATCCTTGGGGGGTTCGGCGAGGAATCTCCTTCGCCGCAGGATGAGGAATGCACCAAAACCACTCCCGAGGCAGCACACGCAGAAGCCAAGCCAGAGAATCGTCCCGACATGTTCTCCCTGCTGCTTTGCCTGCCTCCGGTGGAAATGCAAACAGAGGCCGGCCTCACGCCGCCGCCGATACCCACGGAATGGGCCTCTCCCCACAAGACCACGCATCAAGGTGAAAATGACAGCGCGCTGTCTGCTCGTTTCGTTCCGGTCCTGAGAGATGGCTTCTCGCTTGCCAGTGGGCGCGCTGCTGCCGGCACTCCTGAGCTTCGGTTGGCTGATGTTGCGGTGGAGCCTCAGATAGCCGGCGGGTCCATATGCAGCGAATCCGCGGGTCATGAAGAACCGCGTCGTCCTGAAAAGACGGCAATTGCGGACGGCGCTGTTGAGTGCCCTTCCGAGATCGATACCCTCTTGCTGGCACCGGCGCATCCAGATTCCAGCCCGACGTCTGTCCCGTCGCCCGCCCTTCAGATTCTGCAGCAAATCGATCGTTCCTTGACCGCGCAAACCGGACAAGCAAGTTCACCAGCGTCAATTCAGCAGTTGCATCTGGCTGATCCGCCAGCTGCGCCGCCCGCCGAGTTGAAGTCACTCCGATTCATGCTCCAGCCGGAGAACCTCGGCGATGTTGAAGTCAGGCTGCGGCGGTCTGGGCTTGAGACGAAAGTGACCATCACGGTCACCGGCAAGGTTGCCGCCGAAACACTCAGCCGCGACATGAGCATTCTCGAGGACCGGCTCGGAGGGTTGCTTGCTGCAGGCCCTGGCGGCGCCGTCAACGTCTCCTTGGAGATCCGGGAACTGGAACAGCCGGCGTCGCAACACATACAGAATGGTGAAGAGCAGGGTTCCAGCAATGAAGCGCTTCCGGGTGGACGAGGGTTTGCGCAGGACGGCAGATCCGGCGCAAACAGTCACCCTTCGCCGGTCCGCCATTCAAAAGAAGAACCGAATGTTGAAGATCCTTCGACCGGCCTTGCTGTTGGCGCTGGCCGCGTCGTTTGACGTAACCACCGCCGGTACAGCTTCCCCACCGAACATATGCGAGCGCGAGATGACAGCTGCCGCTGATGCCGAAGGCGTTCCGATCGGCGTTCTCTATGCAGTGGGTCTGACAGAAACAGGCCGCAAGGGATCGCTCCATCCCTATGCCCTGAACATCGAAGGTAAAGCCGTCTTCGCAACATCAAGGGAGGATGCCCTGGCTGAGTTCGCCCGCGCCAAGCGGCGGGGAAAGAAGCTCATTGACCTCGGTTGCATGCAGATCAACCATCACTACCACGGCGGCAAATTCGCTTCTGTCGCGCATATGCTCGAACCCCGGGACAACGTCCGCTATGCCGCGCGCTTCCTGAAGGAACTGCGCGTGCGGGAGGGAAACTGGACCATGGCGATTGCCCGCTATCATGCAGGCCCAAACAACAACCCGGCCCAGAAACGCTACATCTGCGCTGTGATCCGCAACCTTGTCGCCACCGGATTCGGAGCCTGGACACCAGAAGCGAAGCTGTTCTGTTCGTGATCCCTGGGTGCTTGAATAGCTTTTCCCCAAAACACCAACGGACCTCTGTATATCTTCGGGTCACTCCAGCAGACTGACAATCAGATCAAGCAGTTTGGCGTCATGTCGCCGCCCAAGGCAGATCACTCGTCCTGTTTCTGTCCGGGTGCTTCCTCAGGCTCGCTCGCCCAGGGTGAACCGGTCCCGGTCGCGGGCAGATCGCCGCGCTTCACGTTGTGATGGAGATAGACCTTGGCGATGAAGTGCGCAGTGATCGGCGCCGTCAGGAACAGGAACAGGGTGATCAGCAATTCGTGGAAAGACAATACACCGCGCGTGAATATCGAATGCATCATCGACGCAACCAAAATGCCGCCGATGCCCAGTGTGGTTGCCTTGGTCGGTGCATGAAGGCGGGCTATCGAACTTGGCAGTTTGATTAATCCGTATGATCCGACAAGGCCGAAGACTCCTGCAATCATCAGAAACAGCGCAACTGCGGCTTCCTGCCAGAGTTCCATGGCCCACTACTCGATTACGTTGCCGCGCAACAGGAAGCGCGCGTAGGCAATGGTTGAAACGAAGCCGACCATCGCGATGATGAGGGAGACTTCGAAGTACACGGCCGACCGAGTGAAAATTCCAAAGAGCACAACAAGTGCGATGCCATTGATGACCATCGTGTCGAGGGCGAGAATGCGATCGCCCATCGCGGGTGATCGGGCGATGGTCCACATGTTCATTGCCAGTCCGATTGCGAAGCAGCCGAAGGCAAACCAGAGGGCGGCCGTCATCATTCGAATATCTCCTTGAGGCGTCTCTCGTAGCGGTGCTTGATCTCGTCACGCACCGCATCAGGATCCGGTGCGTCCAGGCAATGAACCAGCAGTGCGCGGCCGCATGCTGAAACATCGCTCGAAACAGTTCCGGGCGTCATCGTGATGGTACCGGCAAGAACCGTGATCGCCTCGGGGGAACTGAGGTCGAGGGGAACCGTCACCCAGTTGCTGTGGAGTTCGGTGTTCCGCCGGAAGAGGATCGTCCGGGCCACGACGAGGTTGGCGATGCAGATATCCCACATCACGATCATGAAATAGCTGAAGAATTTCAACGGCCGCCGGAGTTTTGGCCGGTCTGGCCAGTACGGACTGGTCAGAATGGGAATGAAGATCCCGAAGATGAGGCCGAGGACGAGGCTGCCGGCTGTGACCTGGTTGACAAGCATCTGCCATGTGAGTGTCAACAGAAGCGTCAGCAGTGGGTGCGGCAGAAAACGCTTCATCGTCATCATGGCATGCCCTCCGCTTGCCGCAACACGGCCCCTATGTAGGCTGCAGGATCGTAGATCTGCTGTGATGTCGCGGTGAGAAAGTCCATCAGAGGGCGAGCCTGAAGCGTCGCCACCCCGATCAGAGCCAGCAGGCCGAACACAGCAACGAACGGGAGGGACGCTGAGGCAGGGCTGGCCTCACGCTCCTCCGGCGCAGGCGGGTTATGCCAGAAGACGGTGATGCCGGCGCGGGCGAAGCCGACAACGAACACGAGCGAGGTTGCAAGTATGATGGACCACACAAGCCAGTCCCACGCATGTCCGCGGATTGAAGAAAGGATCAGGAGTTTTCCAACGAAGCCCGACAGGGGCGGCAGGCCTGCCATGCCGATGGCGCCAGCGAAGAACAGTGCAGATACAAGGCCTCCCTGTGGCATCGGCCCGCCTGAAACCAGGCGGTCATCTTCCTCGGTTCTGCGGACCCGCACCAGGTCAACCACGAGGAAGAGCATGGCGCAAGCCAGCGTCGAGTGGATCATGTAGTAGAGAGCGGCCGCCGTGGCCTGCTGCGAGAAGAATCCGACGGCAATCATCAGTGTCCCGATCGAGCCGACGGTTGCAAGCGCCGTCAGGTGGCCAAGGGATTTGGCGCCAAGCACCCCGATCGCGCCGACCAGCAGCGTCACAATGGCGAACGGGAGGAGCCATGTTCCAGCCAGATCTCCGGCTGCGGCTGACCCTGATCCAAATATCAAGGTGAACACGCGAATGATCGCATAGACACCGACCTTCGTCATGATCGCGAACAGCGCCGCCACGGGCCCTGGCGCCTCTGCATAGGTCGCTGGAAGCCAGAAATGCAGCGGGACCACCGCTGCCTTGACCGCGAAGACCAGCAGCAGCAGCACAGCGGCCACGCGGATGAGGGCGGTGCCGGAAGCTGGAATCTCGGCCACGCGCAAGGCGAGGTCCGCCATGTTCAGCGTTCCTGTCACCGCGTAGATCGTGCCGAGGGCGAAGAGGAACAGTGTGGAACCAAGCAAGTTGTAGACAACGTACTGGACGCCGGCCTGAAGACGCCGCTTTCCACCGCCATGGGTCATCAGCCCATAAGAGGCGATCAGCAGAACCTCGAAGAAGACGAACAGATTGAACAGGTCGCCCGTCAGGAAAGCGCCGAAGAGCCCGAGGAGCTGGAATTGCAGCAATGGATGAAAATGCCGTCCGCGGCTGTCCCAGCCGGAGCCGATGGCGTAGAGCACAACCGCCAGCGCCAGCAGGCTTGTGAGCACGAGCATGACTGCGGCCAGCCGGTCGAGCACCAGTACGATACCGAAGGGCGCGGGCCATGCGCCGACTTCGTAGGCTTGAATGGAACCGTTGCTGCTTTCCGCAAGCAACCAGATGTTGATCGCCAAGAGCAGTGAGATGCTTGCGACCGAAAAAATGCGCGCCAGGTCGAGGTGGTGCCGCATCGACATGATCATGACAGCGCCCACCAGCGGCGGAAGCAGGAGAGGCGCCACGATCCAGTGGTTCATGACTGGTCCCGCCCGTCGCCGTCATTCATGTTGATCCGGTCGTTGCGTGCGCTGAGGTAGGAACTGAGTGCCAGCATGACGACGACGGCCGTCATGCCGAATGAGATGACGATGGCCGTCAGAACCAGGGCTTGCGGCAGGGGATCTGTGTAGGATGCCGCATCGCCCGCCCAGATGGGAGGCAGGTCCATTGCCAGCCTGCCTGAGGCAAACAGGAACAGGTTCACCGCGTATGAAAGCAGCGAAATGCCGAGGATGACGGGAAACGTCCTCAACCTCAGGACAAGGTAGGTGCCGCCTGCCGTGAGAACGCCGACTGCGATGGAAAACAGATATTCCATGCTAGGCACTCTCCCGTTCGGCGGTGCGGGACGGATCGACATCCATCGGATAGGCGCTGGGCCGCTCGCCACTGCGGTGGGCCAGCCGCGACAGGCTTTCGAGCGCAAGCATCACCGCGCCCACCACGCACAGAAACACACCAGCATCGAAGGCCATGGCCGTTGCCAGTTCGAATTGCTCGATCATTGGCAGCTTGAAATAGCCATAGCTGCTGGTCAGGAAGGGGTAGCCGAAGAACAGCGAGGCGAGGCCTGTCAGCAGGGCGGCGAAGATGCCGGCAGCGATGATCCCATGGTAGGGATATCTCTGGCGTGCCGCGGTCCACGCGAAGCCACTTGCCATATACTGCATCACCAGTGCGATCGCCACGATGAGCCCGGCGATGAAGCCGCCACCGGGGTCGTTATGGCCGCGCAAGAAAATATACAGCGCGACCAGCAGCGTGATCGGCATCATCACCCGCGTGGCGACCACCATCATGAGCGGGTGCTTGTCACCCGCTTCGCCGGTGTCCGGCGGGCGGCTTGCGAGCCGTTGTCCCGCTGGACCCGAGAGCAGCGATTCCGTCAGTGCGAAGATCACCAGTGCCGCGATGCCGAGGACGATGATCTCGCCAAAGGTATCGAAACCGCGAAAGTCCACGAGAATGACGTTCACCACATTGGTGCCGCCGCCGCCCGGCTTCGCATTGGCCAGGTGATAAGCCGAGATGCTTGCCTGCGAGAAGTTGCTCGACTGGATCTTGTATGTGAGCCAGCCTGCCCCAAGGCCAACGAAACACGCCAGGGCGCCATCGCGCAGGCGGCGGCCGCCGCCGCTTTCCTGTGGCGTCGTCTTGGGAAGGAAGTTGAGCGCCAGCAGCAGCAGGATGATGGTCACGACCTCGACGGAGGCCTGCGTGAGGGCGAGATCGGGCGCGGAGAAATAAGCGAAGGCCAGCGAGACCATCAGTCCAATGACACCGATGAAGATCAGCGCGAGCAGACGGTTGTGGTGAAATGCGACGATGCAGCCGGTCGCGATGATGATCAGCGCCACGCCGAGTGCCGGAATGGTCCCAACCGCGAGGAAATCCCGCTCCGGGCCACTCCACGTGCCGCCAAGCCAGGCCGCAAATCCGGCAAACCCGACCGTGGCCATGAAGATCGCGGCATATCGCGTCATGGCGCCGTCATGCAGCGCCTGCGTGACCGCGCCCGACAAGCTGGCAAGCCAGGCGATGAGTCCCTCGAAGACCGGTTTTGCCTCCAACCCGGGCGCGGTCTCCCGCAGGCGGTCGAGGCTGTGATAGGCTGCCAGCGCCAGCATGCCGCCTGCGATGGCCACGGCTGACAACAGAAGGGCCGGGGTCAGGCCGTGCCATAGCTTCAGTCCATAGGGTGGAGGCACATCGCCGATGACCGCGGCCGAGGCCACTGCCACCAGCGGTCCTGCAACAGCCGCCGGCAACAGTCCGACTGCGACCACCAGCCCCACCAGCATGGCCGGTGCGATCCAGAAACCGAATGGCGGATCATGAGGCCGGATCGGATAGTCGTGTCGAACGGGCCCCAGAAACACATGTGCGACGAAGCGGAACGAATAGGCGGCCGAGAGGAGAGCAGCAACTGTTGCGAGGCCAGGGACAAGCCAGGCGGAACCAAGCCAGGCCGTGTGAGCGGCTTCCTCCAGCATCATCTCCTTTGACAGAAAGCCGTTGAGAGGCGGTATCCCCGCCATCGACAGGGCAGCGATGCTTCCCATGGCGAATGTCAGCGGCATCAGGCGGCGCAGTCCGCCCAGGCGCCTGATGTCACGCGTATGCGCCTCGTGATCGATGATGCCCGCGATCATGAACAGCGGTGCCTTGAAGATCGCGTGATTGATGATGTGAAACACCGCGGCGACGGCTGCCATCGGAGTTCCGAAGCCAAGCAGCATGGTGATCAACCCGAGATGGCTGACGGTTGAGAACGCCAGCAGCGCCTTCAGGTCGTTTCTGAACAGCGCGATGAAGGCACCCAGCAGCATGGTCACGAGGCCGGTCGTGGTCACGATGTAGAACCACTCAGGCGTGCCCGCCAATACTGGCCATAGCCGGGCCATGAGGAAGAGGCCTGCCTTCACCATGGTGGCGGAGTGGAGATAGGCGGACACGGGGGTTGGTGCTGCCATGGCATGCGGCAACCAGAAGTGAAATGGGAATTGGGCGGACTTGGTGAAACAACCGATCAGGATGAGGATCAGCGCCGGCAGGTAGAGCGGGCTGTCCTGCACCGCATCCTTGCTGGCGAGGATAACGGACAGGTCATAGCTCCCTACGATTCCGCCGAGCATCAGCATCCCTGCGATGAGCGAGAGCCCGCCCATGCCGGTGACGGTCAAGGCCATCAGCGCACCCTGCCGGCTTTCGGGCAGGTGTTTCCAGTAGCCGATCAACAGGAAGGATGTGAGGGACGTCAGTTCCCAGAAAACCAGCAGAAGCAGGACATTGTCCGAGAGCACGATGCCAACCATCGCGCCCTGGAACAGCAGCAGATAGGCATAGAACTGGCCCATCGGATCCTGGCGGGCGAGGTAGAACCGGGCATAGATGATGATCAGCAGGCCAATGCCAAGTATCAGCCCGGCAAACAGCAGGCCAAGCCCGTCAAGAAAGAAGTTTGCGTTGAGACCGAGAACGGGAAGCCAGTCCAGCCTGTAATGGATGGTGCCTCCGGCCATGACCGCCGGCGCGTGCGACAGGAGGCCTGCCAGGGCCGTTGCGGTGATCACAGCGGCGGACCATGCACAGGAGTTGCGCCCGGCCCGGATCAGCAGTCCAGGCAGGATTGCACCGAGGAATGGCAGCAGCGCGATCAGGATCAGTGACAACGCTATGCTCCTGTCTCAGAGCAGGTGTTTGGAAGCATGATCAGGGGCTCTGCTCCGGCTCATTCAAGGCGTTGATGACGATCGTGAATGTACCACTATAGAAGACCTTCCAAAGACACTTCAACCT
>NZ_JBIICB010000344.1:0-3969 GCF_044239095.1 Aestuariivirga sp.
CTATGCCATCGGCAACATCCACCGGCCAGGCTCGGCGGCAGCCTCCGTGATCCTGGCGCTCGGCCTCGGGCTCACGCTGTTCGTGACGCTGGCGCTGACCGACCGCTCGATCTCCTCCGAACTCCGCTCCGGCATTCCGGAGAAGGCGCCGGCCTTCTTCTTCCTCGACGTGCGCAATAATGAGCTTGCCCAGTTCAAGGATGCCGTGGGGCAGGAGAAGGGCGTCACCCATGTCAACAACTCGCCCATGCTGCGGGGCCGCGTCGTCGCCGTGAAGGGCGTTCCAGCGGCTGAGGTCAAGGCCTCGCCCGAGTCGAACTGGGCGCTGCGCGGCGACCGCGGCCTCACCTATGCGGAAACGCTTCCCGAGGGCTCGCGGCTCGTGACGGGCGACTGGTGGCCCGCAGGCTACGACGGCCCGCCGCTCGTGTCCCTCGTCGACGAGATCGCGCAAGGGATCGGCGTCGGGATCGGCGACGAGATCACCGTCAATGTGCTGGGCCGCGAGATCACGGCGAAAGTGGCCAATCTCCGGCAGGTGAACTGGCGGAGCCTCGGCATCAACTTCGTGATGGTGTTTTCGCCCAACACGCTGAAGGGCGCGCCCCACAGCCATATCGTGACGGTCGAGATGGACGGCGGTGACGAGGCGCAGCTGCTGAACCGGATGGCGCGGGCCTACCCGTCCGTCACGGCGGTGCGGGTGAAGGATGCGATCGACATCGTGAGCAAGCTTCTGGAGCAGATGCTGATGGCCATCCGCGGCGCGAATGTGCTGACGCTGTTCACCGGCGTTCTGGTGCTGGCCGGGGCGCTGGCGGCGGGGCTTTCCGAACGGCTCTACGAGGCGGTGGTGCTCAAGACCTATGGCGCCTCCAAGCGGCAGCTGGTCGGGGCCTTCGTCATCGAATATGCCGGGCTGGGACTGGCGGCCGCCGCCTTCGGGCTGGCGGTGGGGTCGCTCGCCTCATGGTTCCTGGCCCGCTTCATCCTCGAGCTGCCGTGGAGCTTCTCGGCCGTGACGGCGGTGGCGACGGCGCTGATCGCCATGCTGGTGACGATCGCCGCCGGGCTGGCGGTGACGTGGACTGCGCTTTCGGCGAAGCCCGCGCCATTCCTCAGAAACGAGTAGAAATCGCAACCGCTTCCGGATAGTCAGGGAAACATGGTCGTTCTCAATCGCATCTACACCCGCACCGGCGATGCCGGGGAAACCGCACTCGGCTCCGGCGAACGCGTCTCCAAGGCGCATCTCCGGATCCAGGCCTATGGCACGGTCGACGAGACCAACGCCACGCTGGGCGTCGTGCGCCTGCACACGGGCACGTCTGACATGCTGAAGCTGGACCAGATGCTGGCGCGCATCCAGAACGAGTTGTTCGACCTCGGTGCGGATCTCTGCGTTCCGGAGACGGGCAAGGACCTGGGATACGAGCCCCTGCGCATCCTGCCCAAGCAGTATGAGCGGATCGAGGCGGAGATCGACGAGCTCAACGGCGAGCTTTCCCCGCTCCGCTCCTTCGTGCTGCCGGGTGGCCACCCGGCGGCCGCACAGCTTCACATCACGCGTACCGTCTGCCGCAGGGCCGAGCGGCTGGTGGTCGAACTCGCCTCACACGCGGGCGAGCATGTGAGCGAAGGCGCCATCGCCTACATCAACCGGCTGTCCGATTTCTTCTTCGTGGCCAGCCGGTGGGCCAATGCGCATTCGGGCGCGGGCGACGTGCTGTGGGTGCCGGGCAAAACGCGCCAGGGCTGACGACCGATGTTCATCCCTCTTCACGATTCGACACCGCTGAAGATCATCCGCTTCCAGGCCGTCACCATCGCCATCATCCTGCTGGAGGTGGCGGTCTATCTCATGACGGGCGCGTTCAGGACGGAATCCTCGCTCGCCGCGACGGCGGCCCTGTGGGGCGTGGTGCCGGGCGAAGTCACCGGCATGATGCCGCCCATCCTGGGCTATGACCCGGTGCCCGAGCCCTTCACCCTCATCAGCTACCAGTTCCTGCATGGCAGCTGGTGGCACCTGATCTCCAACATGCTGTTCCTCTGGGTCTTCGCCGACAACATCGAGGATGCCTATGGCCATGTCGCCTTCGCCTTGCTCTTCCTGTTCTGCGGCGTGGTTGCAGCACTGGCCCATGTTCTGGTGATGCCCGGGTCAGGCGCCCCGCTGGTGGGCGCATCCGGCGCGGTGTCCGGTGTGCTGGGGGCCTATCTGGTGCTGTTCCCGAAGGCGCGCGTCTGGATCCTGCTGGCGGCGCGCATTCCACTGCGGATCAGCGCGCTCTGGGTGCTGGGCGGCTGGTTCGTCCTGCAGCTGGTCTCCTGGTGGATGACGCAGAGTGCTGAGACCCAGATCGCCTGGGGGGCCCATGTCGGCGGCTTCATCGCCGGCGCGGCGATCACCTATGCGATCCGCCGGAGACTGTGGATGCGGCTTGGCGCCTGAGCCCTGAGAGCGGTACCGGAAAGCGTCGCATTCGGCTCCCAAGCGGCGTTGGCGGAATTGACTTGAGGGGTTCCCCTCACTAGGGTCCGGCCACTTTTTGAAGACCGCCATATCGGGGAACAAGATGAAAGTTCTGGTCGCTGTGAAGCGGGTCGTTGACTATAACGTCAAGATCCGCGTGAAGGCCGACGGTTCGGGTGTCGAACTGGCCAATGTGAAAATGTCGATGAATCCCTTCGACGAAATCGGCGTCGAGGAGGCGGTGCGCCTCAAGGAATCCGGCAAGGCGACGGAAGTGGTGGCGGTGTCCATCGGCCCGGCCCAGGCCCAGGAGACGCTGCGCACGGCGCTCGCCATGGGTGCGGACCGCGCGATCCTGGTCAAGACGGACGACCTGGTAGAGCCGCTGGCGGTTGCCAAAATCCTGAAGGGCATCGTTGCAGCTGAGGGCCCCGAAATCGTCATCCTCGGCAAGCAGGCGATCGACGACGACTGCAACCAGACCGGCCAGATGCTGGCAGCCCTTCTGGGCTGGCCGCAGGCGACCTTCACCTCCAAGCTCGAACCCGGTCCGGGCGAGGCGCAGATCACGCGCGAGATCGATGGCGGCCTGCAGATGCTGACGGTGAAGCTGCCGGCAGTCGTCACCACCGACCTCCGCCTCAACCAGCCGCGCTATGCCTCGCTGCCCAATATCATGAAGGCGAAGAAGAAGCCGCTGGACGAGAAGACGCCCGCCGACTTCGGCGTGGACACCGCGCCCCGCCTGAAGGTCGTCAAGACCGAGGAGCCGCCGAAGCGCCTGGCCGGCATCAAGGTTGGCTCGCCCGCCGAGCTCGTAGCCAAACTCAAGGAAGCAGGAGCACTCTGATGGCCGTCCTCCTCATCGCCGAACACGACAATACCTCCATCAAGGACGCCACTCACAAGGCGCTGACCGCCGCTGCCCAGATGGGCGGGGATGTGCATGTGCTGGTCGCCGGCAACAATGCCGCAGGGGCTGCGGCGCAGGCTGCGAAGCTTCACGGCGTCACCAAGGTGCTGCACGTCGAGTCGGCATCGCTCGAGCGCCCGCTGGCGGAGCCGATGGCGGCCCTGGTCGTGGCGCTCAGCGGCGCCTACGACCACCTCGTCACGCCCGCAACCGGCAATGGCAAGAACTTCATGCCGCGCGTCGCCGCCCTGCTCGACGTGATGCAGATTTCTGACATTTCCGAAGTGAAGGCACCCGACACTTTCGTGCGCCTGATCTATGCCGGTAACGCCGTGCAGACCGTGCAGTCGATGGATGCCAAGAAGGTCATCACCGTGCGCACCGCCTCCTTTGCGGCGGCGGGCGAAGGCGGATCGGCGGATGTCGTCAAGGTGGACGCACCAGCCGACCCGGGCCTCTCGGCCTATAAGGGCGAGAACCTCTCGAAGTCGGACCGCCCGGAACTGACCTCGGCGAAGATCGTGGTCTCCGGCGGCCGCGGCATGCAGAACGGCGAGAACTTCAAGCTGCTCGAATCGGT
>NZ_JBIICB010000076.1:0-15723 GCF_044239095.1 Aestuariivirga sp.
TCTCGGCGGCGAGGCCTTCGACAGCCTTGCGGATGGCAGCCGCTTCTGACGGCTTCACCAGGATCAGCGCGCTGCCCTCGGCGGGGATCACGTTGTTCTGCACACCACCTGAGATCTTGGCGAGCTGCATGTCACCGGCCTTCATGGCACGGCGCAGCAGGCGGCCGATGATCACGATGGCGTTGCCGCGCTCGAAGTGGATGTCGAATTCGCAGTGCCCGCCCTTGAGGCCGCGCACGTCGATCAGCATCGCCTCGCGGCCAGCGTCTGCGGGCTGCCAGTCCGCCGCCACGTCGATGCGGCAGGACACGTCACCCGAGCAACCGGCAAGCAGCTGCTTCTCCTCGATCCAGTTGAAGTCGATCATGCGCTTGCCGGAGAGCAGCTTCACGTCGATGCCGTCACCGCCGACCTTGCCCATCTCCTCCATCACCGTCATCACGCACTCGAGCGGCGGGTGGGGGATGTCCTTCGAGTCGAGCAGCGCCAGCATGTAGGAGATGCCCAGCCCGTTGTCGGCGCCCAGCGTCGTGCCCTCGGCACGAATGTACTTGCCGTCGACCTTCAGCTTCACGCCGTCCTTGGCGAAGTCATGCGTCACGCCGTCCTCGAGCTTGCACACCATGTCGATATGGCCGTGCAGGATGACGGTGGGGGCGTTCTCATAACCCTTGGTGCCGGGCTTCTTCACGATGATGTTGTGAAGCGCGTCGCGGTGATAGGTGAGGCCCCGCGTCTCGGCGAATTCGGCGATCCAGTCGGTTGCCTGCTTCTCGTGCTGGGAGCAGCGGTGCCGCGCGCTCAGCTCCTCGAAGAAGAACATAACGTCCTTGGGCTCGATATTTTCCAGAACTCTCAAAAGATCCTCCCAGCAAAACACTCAATCTCGATGGGGGAAGGACGCGCGACGTCTTGCTCCGACCGGCAGACCCCAACGGGAGCCTCTTCACCGTGATCGGGTTGCCCAAACGCGCCAAATGCGCCTCCACCCCAAAAGTCGGTCCGCTTCCTGCTGCCCTGCCGTGGCCCGGCAGCTCGCGCCATTTGGATGCGGACAATTATTATTTTCTTGGATCAAATGTGCATAAGCTTGGAGTATTTGTCAAACAGAAAATACGATTGTTCACTCTGTTGACACGAATTTCTGAGCCAAGCGCGACCACTCCCAACCACTTCGCTGATTTTTCAGGATTTTTTCTGAGCATATCGGCGATCGGTGCGTTGCCAGGCCCACCAAGGAGCCGTCCGATCACATCAAGGCACGCCCAGCGGCATGAACTTTCTCCGCTGGGCGTTTCTGTATGTTCTACACTGAGGCTGTGTTTCGATGATTTCCGTAGCGTCAGAAAAAATCTCAGACCAGCATCGAGAGCGGCTTCTCGATGTAGCCCCGGAAGGCCTGAAGCACCTGGGCCCCCAGCGCCCCATCGACCGCGCGATGGTCGACCGACAGCGTCACCGTCATCAGCGTGGCCGGAACGAAGACGCCGCCCTCCCACACGCCCCGCGGCTCCCCCGCGCCGACTGCGAGAATCGTCGCATGCGGCGGGTTGATGATGGCGGCGAAGTCTTTCACCCCGAACATGCCGAGGTTGGAGATGGCGGAGGTGCCGCCCTGATACTCATTGTTCTTGAGCTTCTTCGCCTTGGCCCGCGCCGCGAGGTCCTTCATCTCGTTCGAGATGACGGAGAGCGCCTTCACCTCCGCCTTGCGCACGATGGGCGTGATGAGCCCGCCGTCGATCGACACGGCAACGCCGAGGTCCACCGATTCGTGGCACAGCATGCTGCCCTCGGTCCATGTCACATTGGCCATCGGCACGTCGCGCAGCGCCAGTGCCCATGCCTTGATGATCATGTCGTTGATCGACAGCTTGTAGCCGCTGGCCCCGGCATTGATCTCGGCGCGCAGCGCCATCAACCGGTCGAGCCGGCAATCGGCACTGAGATAGAAGTGAGGCACCGTGCTCTTGGCCTCCACCAGCCGCCGCGCAATGGTGAGCCGCATCTTGTCATGCGCCACCTCGCGGAAGGATCCTTCGGCGAAAAGGCTGCGCACAAGCAGGCCGGCGCCTGCGGGTGCTGCCGCCTGCGGCGCGGGTGCACGTTCCTTCACGGGCGGAGCGGCACGCGACGCGATTTCATCCTCCACATCGGCCTTCACGATCCGCCCGTGCGGCCCTGTACCATTAAGCTGTGCCAAATCCAGCCCCGCATCACGTGCAAGCCGCCGCGCCAGCGGCGTCGCACGATGGCCATTCACGGCTGGATCCGTTGCGGGCTTCGTTTCGTCCTTCGCCGCAGTGGCCTTCTCCGGCTGCGCCGCCGCGTCAGGAGCTGCCCCACCGTTGAACGTCTCGCCCTCCGCCACGATCCACGCCACGGCATTGCCGACGGCAACCTCCGAACCTTCACCAACCCGGTTGCGCAGCACACCCGTTGCGGGCGCATCGATTTCCATCGCCGCCTTGTCGGTCTCGATCTCGAACAGCGGGTCGCCCTGCTTCACGGCGGCACCTTCCGCCACCAGCCAGCGCGCGATGCGGCCAGTGGCCATGTCCATGTCCACCTTCGGCAGGATCACTTCCGTCGCCATGGCTCAGCGCCTCCCTTCCACCAGCTTTCGGATGCCCGCAACGATGTCCGGCACCTGCGGCACGGCGGACTTCTCGAGATCGGGGTTGTAGGGAATGGGGCTCTCCGCCCCGCCCAGCCGCATGATCGGCGCATCGAGATAATCGAAGGCCTCGCTTTCCGCGACCATGGCACTGATCTCGGCCCCGATGCCAAGCGTTTTCACTGCCTCGTAGACGCAGAGAAGCCGCGTCGTCTTCTTGACACTCCCGATTACCGTCTCGCGGTCGAGGGGGCGGATGGTGCGGAGGTCTATCACCTCCACATCAATCCCCTCGCCCATCAGCTGTGCGGCGGCATCGAGCGCCTTGTGCACCATGATGGAGGTGGCGACGATGGTCGCATCCCTGCCGGCCTTGCGCACCTCGGCCTTGCCGATCGGCACGGTATAGTGCCCCTCGGGCACCACGCCCTTCATCTTGTAGAGCAGCTTGTGCTCGAAGATCATCACGGGGTCCGGGTCGGCGAGTGCCGCCAGCAGCAGGCCCTTCGCATCATGCGGTGTCGCGGGCTGGATCACCTTGAGGCCCGGCACATGGGCAAGCCAGGCTTCCAGGCTCTGGCTGTGCTGCGCCGCCGCCCCCGTGCCGGAACCCGCAGGGAAACGCATCACGACGGGAACCGAAACCTCGCCTCCCAGCATGAAGCGCATCTTGGCCGCCTGGTTGACGATCTGCTCCATGGCGAGTGTCGCGAAATCCGAGAACTGGAATTCGAAGATCGGCCGCATGCCCGTCATCGCCGCACCGACGGCGACACCGGCGCCACCCAACTCTGAGATCGGCATGTCGATTACGCGCTCCGTGCCGAAGCGCTCCACCAGGTCGCCCGTCACCTGGAAGGCGCCGCCATAGACGCCGATGTCCTCACCCATGAGGAACACACGCGGATCGCTTTCAAGCGCGATCGCCATCGCTTCCTGGATGGCCTGCGAATAGCTCAGTTCCCGCACCGCCGCGTCCATCACTGCTGCTCCGTATAAACAAAATTGAGCACCTCATCCGCGCCGGGTGCCGGGCTTTCCTTGGCAAAGGCGATGCCGGCGGCAATTTCCGCCTCCACCGCCTCGCGCAGCGTGGCGATCGCCGCATCATCCATGATGCCGAACTGCTTCAGCTCGCTTTCAAACAAGTTGATCGGATCGCGCAGCGCCTTCCACTCCTCGATCTCTTCCTTGGTGCGGTAGCGGTTACGGTCGCTCTTGGAATGGCCTCGGTGGCGGTAGGTCTTGGTCTCGATGAGGCTCGGCCCCTCGCCGCGCCGCGCACGGGCGATGGCTTCCGTCGCCACCTCCGCCACGGCGGAGAAGTCGTTGCCGTTCACCGTGTGGCCCGGCATGGCATAGGCCAACGCACGCTCGGCCACATGCGCCACCGCCGTCGAGCGCGCGGTCGAGGTCGACATGCCATATCCGTTGTTCTCGCAGACGAAGACGACCGGCAGCTTCCAGATCGCCGCCATGTTGAGCGATTCGTGGAAGGCCCCCTCGTTGTTCGCCCCATCCCCGAAGAAGCAGACGACCACCTTGCCGTTCTTCTGCATCTTGGCCGAGAGCGCGGCACCCACCGCAATCGGAATGCCGCCCGCCACAATGCCGTTGGCGCCGAGGTTGCCGGCGCTCACGTCCGCAATGTGCATCGATCCGCCCCGGCCCTTGCAATAGCCCGTGGTCTTGCCGAAGAACTCCGCAAACATGCGGTCCACCTTGGCGCCCTTGGCGATGCAGTGGCCATGGCCGCGGTGTGTGGAGGTAATCTGGTCATCGGGGTTGAGCGGCATGCAGATGCCGATGGCACTCGCCTCCTGCCCGATCGAAAGATGCATCGTGCCGTGGATCAGGCCGCGCGTATAGGCATCCTCCGACCCTTCCTCGAAGCGGCGGATCAGGTGCATCTTGTGCAGCACGTGGCGCAGCTGTTCCGGCGAATAGGCGCGGAAGGCGAAGGGCACATTCTCAGCCTCGGCGGCCGCCTTCTTGAGCGTCTGGGTCTGGGCCATGTGTCTCTCCTTACTGTCCGTAGACCAGGCGGTCCTGGCGAGCGCGGAGTTCCGCGATCTTCGAGCCTGCCGGAACTGTCGTGTTGGCCGTGGTGATGAGCTGGCCCTTGGCGATGGGGTTGGTCACGGTTGCACCGTGCAGCAATCCGCAGGGAATGGCCTGCGCCTCGCGCGCA
The DNA here is from genome assembly GCF_044239095.1 of Aestuariivirga sp. Classification (GTDB taxonomy): domain Bacteria; phylum Pseudomonadota; class Alphaproteobacteria; order Rhizobiales; family Aestuariivirgaceae; genus Aestuariivirga. The sequence goes on from NZ_JBIICB010000076.1 coordinate 4,809, forward strand.
TCCTCCACCGTCATGATCCAGGCGCGGTAGCAATACTCGCCGATGGCATCGAGCTTGTCCCCCGGCTTCAGGTCCTTCTTGGCAACAGCACAGACCTCCGCCACCGGCTTCGCCAGCGGCACCATGTCCGGCTTGCCATAAAGCACCACGCGCGCGCAGGTGAGCGGCACTTCGAGCGAGGTCAGGTGATAGGGACGGTGGAAGGTGAAGTAGGGGCCCTCGCCCATCTTCAGATCCTCCATGCGCTCGCGCACGCGCGGGTGGGACATTTCAGCCACCACAAAGACGCCAGGCGCGACACCCTTGCCTATCGAGTAGTCGACCACACCGCTGCGGGAGAGAACACCGCCGTCCTTCTTGGGCACCAGCACCTTCGCCAGCGTGTCGAGCGTTGCGGCAGGTCCGTGCATGCCGGCGCAGTCAGGAACGAGGCCCGTTGCGTTGGCGATCGCCGCCATCTCCACCATTGTCTTGGAGCCATCGACGAACTCGACCAGCATGCGCACATTCATGTTCCGGCGCTTGGCCTCCTCGGCATATTCATCGGGAACGGCGTCAACGTTGAGCGGATTGTTCTTGCCCTTGCCCGCCGCCACGATCGGGTGGCCCATGGCGGAGACGAACTCGATCAGCTCCATGCAGGATGACGGCTCGTCCCCAGCGCCGAGCGAATAGGTGACGCCCAGCCGGTCCGCCTCGCTCTTCAGGTAAGCACCGATGGTGACGTCGGCCTCGACGTTCATCATCACCAGATGCTTGCCGTGCTCCATGGCACGAAGGCCGATCTCTGCGCCCACGGCGGGAACGCCCGTCGCATCGATGATCACATCGATGAGACCGGAGTTGATCAGCAGGTTCACATCATCCGTCACCGCCACCTTGCCGCGCTCCATGGCGCTGTTCAGCGCGCCGGCGGTGTGCGCCTCCTGCCAGTGGCCCTGCTCGCCATAGGCGATATCCACCGCGCGGCCGCCTGCGGGAAGCCTGAGTTCCGAGATCGCGCCAATCTCCACCCCCGGCATGTGCGCCACGCGGGTGACGATGTCGGTTCCCATCTCTCCCGAGCCGACGAGGCCGATGCGGATCGGCTTGCCGCTCGCAGCGCGGGCCAGAAGGTCACGCGCAAGTCCGGTCGGTGCAACATTGATGCCCATCAGTGATCTCCTTGAATGTCTCAGGCAGCGGTCTTCGCTGCGGTGTGGTCGGGAATGGCGCGGCGCGTCATCTCGGCGCGCATGAGGTTCGCTTCGGCATTGCGCCGCGCCGGCGTCCAGCCCAGCGCGTCCGCCACGATATCGGCGGCCTCTTCCACGGCGGCGGCGGAGAGAAGGCACTCCATCGCAATCGCCGTGCGCCGCAGCAGCACGTCGGACAGGCGGCGCACGGATTCGGTGCGGCAGATGTGAATGATCTCGCCCGCCGAATAGCCGTGGATGGCAAGCAGCGGCTTGTCTGAGGTGGCCGCAATCGTAGCTGCCACCGCGCTGGCGGAGGTACCGTAGCGCGACAACAATTGCCGCGCGCACGCGATCTCGAGTTTCGACTGCGCCGCGATGGCACGTGCCAGGGCCTCAGCCGAAACCTCATCCGCCGGATAGCCGCGCCCGCCGCCGATGGCGAGGTCTTCAGTCGAGACGCTGCGCTTCCTTGCGAGCTTGGAGAGCACCTCATCCGCCGCCTGCGCTGCAAAAGCGCGGAAGGTCGTCCACTTGCCGCCGATGAGGGAGAGCACCGGCGTCCCGGTGCCGGGCAGCGTGTCGCGGGCAATCGCGTGGTCGCGGCTCACCGCGCCAATGTCCTTGCCCTCGCTTCGCGGTAGCGGCCTCACACCGCAATAGCTCAGCAGCACCTGGTCATGCGTGATGCAGATCAGCGGGAATATCTCCCGCACCGTGCTCAGCAGATAGTCCGTCTCCTTGGCGCTGCAGTGCGCCTCGTCCGGGTCCTTCACCGGAATGTCAGTCGCCCCGATCAGCACATTGCCGAAGAAGGGGTAGATCAGGTTCACCCGGCCATCCGCCGTCCCGAAATAGATCATGCGGCCCGCGAGCGCATCGAAAAGCTCGGCATTGCGCACCACGAGGTGCGAACCCTTCGACCCGCCCATGTGCTGCGAGTTGATGCCGAGGCTCGCATTGATCTTGTCGATCCACGCACCACCCGCATTCACCAACACATCGGCGGTCACACTGCGGCGCTCGCCAGTGATGGCGTCGGTCAGCAGGATGCGGGGAGCTTCGGTATCGCGCGAGGGCGAGCAATAGGTGCGGAGCGCGCTCCCCGGATTGGCGGCAAGCCCGTCCATCACCAGCTCCATTCCCAGCCGCTCGGCATGGGTGATGCGGCCTTCGCAATAGAGTCCCGCCGCCTTGATGTGCCGCGCGAAGGAGGGATATTCGGACCGTAGTGCACCAGACCCCCAGAACTGATGATCCGGCAATGCGCGCACCTGGCGGTTATAGGCATCATAGATGCGCAGCCCGATCTCGGTGATGATGGCGCCGCGATCCTTCATCTTCGCCTTCGCGCCCACAAAGCGCAGCGCGGAGGAGACGATGCCGCCGAACCATGAGGCGACCGGCAGCACGGTTTCAATCGGCTTCACCACATGCGGCGCATTGCGCAGCAGGCGGTTCCGCTCCATCGCCGATTCGCGTACCAGGCGGAATTCGCCCGTCTCGAGATACTTGATGCCCCCGTGGATCAGGCGGGAGGGTGCGGCACTCGCCCCTTCGCAGATATCACCCCGGTCGATCAGCAGGCAGTCGACGCCCTGCAGTGAAAGATCGCGGAACAGCCCGCAGCCATTGATCCCCGCGCCGATGATCAGCACCGGATAATGCGGCTTGAGGTCCTGCAATGATGGGTCACCCGACATTCTCTCTGCTTAGTCCCCGACGATCGCCACCTTGATGGCCGACCCCTGCTCCGCCGTCGCCAGCGCCGTCACGATATCCGGCAGGCCGAAGCGGTGGGTGAGAAGCGAGTCGACCTCCAGCTTTCCGCTGGCGATCATGTTCAGCGCCGTCTCGAAAGTCAGCCGCGTGAGCCCGAAGGCCCCGGTCACGATCAGCTCATTATAGTGAATGGCATTGACGTCGAGCTCCGCCTGAATGCCCTTGGAGAAGCCGGCGAACAGGCTCACCCGGCCCCGGTGCCGCACCAGGCGGATCGCGTCATTGGCAAGCGATGGCACGCCGATGGCCATGATCGCCACGTCAGCCCCCAGCCCGTCGGATGATGCCTTCACGCGCGCAAGAACATCCTCAGCCGTCGGGTCGATCACGATGTCGGCTCCTGCGCGCATGGCCGCCTCGCGGCGCATGGGGCTCGGCTCGCTCACGATGATGCAGCGCGCCCCCGAAAGCCGCGCCAGCTTCACATGCAGGATGCCGATCGGCCCCGCGCCCAGCACGGTGACGATCTCGCCCATCTTCACGCCCACGCGCTCCTGCCCGTTCATCACACAGGCCAAAGGCTCGGCCAGCGCCGCCGCCTCAAAGCTCAGCCCCTCCGGCATGGGGAACACATTGCCGGAGCGCACGCCGGACGCCGGAATCCTCACATATTCCGCAAAGGCTCCGTCGATCTCGTAGCCCATGGCCGTCAGCCCGCGGCACAGGTTCTCGGCACCCCTGATGCAGTATTCGCAATGTCCGCAGGCGAACTGCGGGCAGACGCACACGGCCTGCCCCTTGGTGAACTGCGTGTGGCCGCCGGTCTCCACCACCACGCCCGCGAATTCATGCCCAAGCACCGAGGGATAGCGGATGCCGGACGTCTTCTTCCCCCTGAGGATCCGGATGTCGGTGCCGCAGATAGTGGCGGCCTTGACCTTCAGCAGCAGGTCACCCGCCTCGAGCGCAGGTTCGGCCACCGTCGTGTAAGTGACCTCATTGACGTTCTGCAGAACTCCAGCTTTCACGGCGCACTTCCCCAGAATGGACTGTTGTCTCCGGCAGAAGTGAACATTTCTCTTTGTTAAAGTCAAGATGTTCAATCTATGTAATGCAAGATTTCGAGGGATGCCAAGTATAATCTTGAAATTGCTGGGTTCATTGGCCGCCACCCCCGGCATGCGTTTCCGAGCTGCCTGAAGATGACTGCACAAATCGATTTTCTTCTGAACATTCTTGTCGTCGTGAATATTTTTGTGTATAGCTGAAAGAACATTCACAACGCGCCGCAGATGCGCACCAGAACTGGGGAGGAGGCCGGGGATGACTGCAAAAAGCTTCGATTATGCATCCATGGGTTTCATCACCTTTGACTGCCTGGGCTGGCCCTTCACCGCCGTGCCGCCGGGCGGTGGCTGCTACATGATCGACGAAATCACCATGGCCGTCTCGGGGGCTGCCGGCGTTGCCGCCATCGCGGCGGCCAAGATGGGCCTCAGGACCCGCGCCATCGGCGGCGTGGGGCCGGATCTGATGGGCGACTGGGTCATGCAGCGCCTTCATGACTTCAAGGTCGATACGGCCATGATGCAGCGAAAGCCCGGCTGGAAGACCTCTTCCTCCATCGTCACCACGCGTGCGGATGGTTCGCGCCCTGCCCTCCACATGAAAGGCGCCACCGGCACCTTTACTGTGGCACGTGAGGATTTCGCCAAGGCCACGGATGCCACCGTCTTCCATCTCGGCGGCGTCGGCCTGATGGATGCGATGGACGGCGAGGCCAATGCAAGGCTGATGCGTCACGCCAAGGAATCGGGCTGTATCACCACGGTCGACATCTTCGCAGGCTCCGCGGATGACCTGCCGGACGTCGATGCAGTGCTCCCCTACACAGACTATTTCATGCCCTCGATCGAGGAGGCACGGGCCCTCTCCGGCCTGGAGGATCTCGAGGACTGCACCAAGTTCTTCCATGACCGCGGTGTGGCCTGCTGCGTCTTCACCCTGGGTGGTGACGGCGCCTATTACAGCCACACGGACGGCACGCGCTTCCGCATCCCCGCCTTCGACATCCAGGTGAAATGCACCTGCGGCTGCGGCGATGCCTTCGATGCCGGCTATGCCGTGGCGTTGTGCAAGGGCTTCGATCCTGAAACCTCGGTGCGATTCGCCCAGGCCACCTCGGCCTTGAACGCCACCGGCCTCGGCTCCCAGGCCAGTGTCGAATCCTTCGAGCACACCTTGAACTTCATGAAGACCACGCCCACCCGGCGCTGATGCACCCATTCTGCGGCGATTTTCTCCTCCCTGGACGCCGCCTACTCAGGCCTTGGAAGCACACAACTTCCAAGGCCATTTTCTTTGCGCAGGTGCCAAGCCTGCTGATATGATCGAAGCCAGATACAGTCGAGGCCCGCGAGTTGGAAAAGCAGAACTCCCCCAGCGAATTCAGCGATGACCTGAGAACCAAGGTCGCCTGGCTCTATTACATGGAAGGCATGACGCAGGACGAGATCTCGAAGACGCTCGGCCTCAGCCGCTCCCGCGTGCTCCGCTTCCTCGCCAACTCCCGCCAGTCCGGCATGGTGCAGATCCGCGTCACCACCAAGCTCAGCTATTGCGTCCAGCTCGAACGTGAGCTCGAACGCAAATACGGGCTGGAGCGCGCCCTCGTCGTGCCGAAGCCCCAGGACGCCGCAGCGACGCAGGACATCATCGGCGCCGTGCTCGGCGGCTATATCAACGAAACCATCACCGAGAACATGACCATCGGTCTGGGCTGGGGCAAGACGCTGAGCGCCAGCCTCCCCAGCATCGAATACCGGGAGCCCCAGGGCGTCAGCGTCATGTCGATGCTCGGCGGACTGACGCGCGTCAGCGGCGTCAATCCGTCTGAATTCGCCTGGCGCCTCGCGGATCGTCTCTCGGCCGAATGCTACCTCATGGCCGCCCCCGTCTTCGCGCCCGATGCCCGCACGCGGGACGCGCTGCTGTCGCACCCCGGCATCCAGGAAATCTTCCGCCGCGCGGCCAGGCTCGATCTCGCCGTCATCAGCGTGGGTGACTTGTCGCCCTTCTCGACCGTCTCGGAATATGTGCTGCTCGAACGCGAGGATTTCTCCACGCTGCAGGCCGCCGGCGCGGTGGGCGACGTGCTCTGCCGCTTCATCGATGCCGATGGCAACGTCATCAAGCACCCGATCAACGAGCGTGTCGTCGCCGTAGACCCGAAGGAGCTGCGCGGCGCGCGCAAGCTCGTCCTCGCATCCGGCGGCTGGCAGAAGTTCGAAGTGATCCGCGGCGCGCTCCGCCTCCTCAAGCCGCACGTCCTCGTCACCGACGAAATCGTGGCGGAGCGTCTGGCGGGCGAAAGCGCCTAGTATGCTTCGTCTTCTCCCGCGCTGCGGGAGAGGACGTTCGCGATCTAAGCCCTACCCTTGCTCCGCCACCAGATTCTCCGCCACCATCTCGTTCACGATCAGGATCGACGGTTTCAGCAATTTCAGCGCCGCGCGGATGACCTTCAACTTGTGCCACCCGCCCGACACCAGCACCACATTGCGCGTGTTGTGAAGCTCTGCGGGGTTCACCGCCAGCACCCGGTCATTCACCTCATGCCGCACCAGGCAGCCTTCGGCATCGACGAAGTGGCACAGCACGTCACCCACCGCACCCGCGGCTTCCAGCGAGGCGATCTCGCTCCGCGTCAGCAGCCCATATTCATAGAACACCGAATTCGGTGTCAGCGCTCCCACGGAGACGATCGCCATGTCAAGCGAGCGCGCGCGGGAGAAAATCTCCGCAATCCCCGAATGCGTCATCAGCGATTCCTGCGTCGGCTTGTCCGGCGCAAAGACGGGTGCCGTCAGCAGATGGCATTCGGCATTGAGCCGGTCGGCCACGCGCCAGGCGAACTCCGATGGATTGACGCTGCTGACACGGGTCAACCCGCCCAGCAGCGACAGCACGCGGATTCCCTCCGGCGTGCGCGGCACGATGGAGGGCAGCGCATTGCTAAGCGTCTTGCCCCAGCCGAGCCCGATGGTGGAATGCCCGGTGACCGTGCGCGAGATGTAAGCACCGAGCTCCGCCCCGAGGATGGCGCTCGTCTGCGCGGGGTCCTGCGGCTCCGGAATGACGATGGCGCGCGACAGCCGCCAGCGCTGCTCAAGCGCGCGCTCCAGCTCGATGCAGTGCGTGAGGTTGGTGGTGACGCGGATCTGCACCGTGCCGTCATGGCGTGACGCAGCGAGAATGCGCAGCACGCGTGACCGGTTGAGGCCGGTCTCGGCCACGATCTCGTCCTGCGTCATGCCCTCGACGTAATAGAGCCAGGCGATGCGCGTCTTGATATGTTCCGGCACCATGTGGGACGCCATGGTCCACCCGCCCCGATCACTCACCCAATGCGCGGCGGCGTCAGGTGATGTTGTAGATGCGGCGCGCGTCAGCCTGGGTGGCAATCGGCCGGCCCACTTCGCGCGCGATCTCCTGCACTTCCTGCAGCAGCTCGAGGTTGGTGGGGTTGCGGTGCGGGCTGTAGTGCAGCTCGAGGCCGGTCTTCACGTGCCCGCCCAGTTCGATCGTGCGGCGCACGAGGGGGCGGTAGTCATAATCGCCCTCGCCCCAGATCGAGATAAACCACGGCAGCTTGTGCTTCGCCTGTGCGATCATGTCGAGATAGAAATAGAGGCTCTCGAGCGAGGGCTCCACGCCGCAGGTGCCGATCGGCTTCTCCGAGGTAAGGCCATACTTGCCGACGAAGTAGAAATCCCAGTTGGAGCCCTTGGTGAACATGCCGCGGTCAACGTAATGGCGCGCCACGCGCAGGTGGCCGGGCTCATAGACGCCCCAGATCATGGCGATGTCACGCTTGCGGCAGAACTCCACCTGGCGGGCAACCTGCGTCAGGTCCCAGCCATAGGCGCGGCCAACCGCATTGCCATTCGCATCCTCGTCGATCACGAACTGATCGATGCCGGTGTCCACCACCGCCACCTGAACATTCGCATATTTGTTGAGGTAGTCGACATGCTCGAGGCCGCAGTCTTCGGGCGCGACCAGCAGATTGTTGCAGGTCGTCGGATACCAGATCATGTCGGGCCGCGCCGCCAGGATGGGCTTCCAGGCGATCATGTAGTCGTCGAAGGCGGCCTTGCCGAGCAGGTCAAAATTGGTGTTGTGAACATGGATGGCCGTGGCGCCGGCGTCCCAGCAGCGGATCGCGTCCTCCACCACCTCTTCATAGGTGACGGGCGTGTTGGGATTCATCTTCTTAGTCCGAACCCCGTTCTGGTGCGACTCGATCATCACCGGTTCGTCCCAGCTGGGATTCATCTCCGCATATTTGTCCAGGGCCGTAGCCATGTTTCTTCTCCCGTTGGTTGCAGTCCGTTTCTGTTTGGTCTTCATTCCGGCACGCCGGAAGAGTTCAATGTCCAGCCGGAGGCAGCCTACGGTGACCGTCACATTCCAACGTGCGCTCTGCCGCGGGGATATCTTTGAACATTTAACTCGGCTCTGCTGCAAATGTGCATGAGCAGTGCATTTTTGTCAAGTCGAAACTACTATTGTTCAAGCAGTCGTAAAGAGGGACGCGCATCAGGGCGACCCGAGCAAAACACACTCATCGTAACGGTTTGGGAAAGAAGCATAATGGCGGAGATAGAGGTGCTGCCAGCCAACTCTCTGCCACCAAGCTATTGATACTATTGGATCTCATCTTCGTGTAGTTCGAATCCCGCGAGTGGACCCAGGATGTTTTGGGAAGTGCTACTTCTCTTCACCCTTGGGATTACCGGACCGTCGTTGGCCAGGTAGTTCCGGAGGTCTTCATTCCTCAGTCTGCGCGGGCGCTTGCGCTAACCCGTCTGGCTTCGCAGCCCGCCTTGGCGCCCAGACCAATCATGCACGAAGCTTCAGGCCACACCGATCAGTAGGATCCCGGACACTTCAAGACCAATCAACTCTGTTGAGTTCCGAGACTAGACTCCCACGCTCTCATCCACTTCATTCACTGACTAAGTGCTTCAGCAATGATGATTTGACAGGATGCAGGAATAGACGGTCGGTAGCATCAAATGATTTGAGATAATCCAAATCCACCTTCTTGCGTGCCTCTCTCCAGAGGTATTCCCCTCTGCACAAAGCGACACGTTTTGCAGTATGCGAAGCGAGAATTTTCAAAGTCGAGGGAATTCCCACTTCGGGAAAAACACCCTGTGCGATGTAATTGCCTAGAATGTCCGCAAACAGCGCCAAAAAGGCGCCCCTTATGAGAAAGATATCGCCTACTCCGCAAACAAGATGTTCCTTTCGAAAGAAGGCAGAATAACCCTCAAATCCGTTTCCCCCAACCAATGCCTTTTGCTCTTCCAAAGCAGTCAAGACCCGCTTGTTCCATGGCCAATTGTTTGTATGGTTCCAGCGGACTTTCTCGATATCAAAGTAGAAAGCCGCACAGGCATTCTCAAGGCCGTTGAAGAAACGCGCCATCTGCGCTGCGTTGAAAGAACGGTTTAGATAGACGTCGTCTTGCAGAAAAAGATACCAGCCTTCAGGATCGGCCTCATCACGGTCCAGCAAGCGTGAAATGGCGGCATGTATCATATAATGATAAGAGTATGATCCTGCTGGTACCGACATACTCCTCGGCGACAACGGCGCCGCGTTGGGAAGGACGTAGTTCAAGGAACTAAAGCGGTCTGTATAGAGACGCTCCAACAGCGGGATGTTGCGGGCATAATTATGGTTGAATAGCAAAACTGCATGCAGCGCGGTTGGCGCCATGACAGCTGGCACGAAACCATTTGGGCGGAAACCATCCAGATAGGCCCGAGCTTGCACAGGATCGCAAAGGACGTATTTCAGGAAAGAATAAACTTGAAAGTCGTTTGAGAACGCTTGCGCATTATCCAGAATGACATCGTATCGGTTGGTATGGCTGTAATCCGGTGAACGGCCGAAGATTGCAACATCGGCCGCGCTGAGTTCGGCTTGCTCAATATACTTGCCTTCACCGCTCAGGCGCCAGCGGACGAAGTGCGAGAGTCCTCGCAGGGCAATGAAATCAATGAAGATGTTCCCGTCCTTGGCGAAAGAGCCGAAATACATCCAGCCGTCACCCAGGACCCGAAACGCCGGCAGCGGATTGCTTGGCCCAGAACACGGAGACACGATATCGAATGTCGAATCGTTGCGCTCGAAATAAAGATGCGCCTCTCCAACTATTCTCATTCCGCAGCCCGCCATCTGCCACAAAGCTCATCGACTACCTTCATGGCCGAGGTCATGACGGCGTCCATGTTGTAGTATTCCCACTCGGCAAATCGTCCACAAAGCCAAATGTTATGCGCTTGCAGATGTCCGCGGGCGTTCGCAATTAGGGTACGCGTTGCGCCGTCCTGTAGAATGTAGGAGTTTGCTTCGTAGTTGCGGTCGATCTCTTTGAGATTGAATGGAAGGCTCTTGATCGCCGAGTATATCTGTTCATCAGCCGCAACGCCGGAAAACTCAAGCGTGCAGGAAATGCGGTCAGGTCTGAGAGCAGTGGCGTTGTTGGCTGCCGAGAAGTTCCCTGTCATGATGATCCGGTGACTGGCCAGTTTGGGGTTAGGCACGTAGACCCACGAGTAGGGATTAGCGTCACAACTGCAGAGTACGGTTGTGGTGCCGTTCGATTTAAGCCCGATCAGCGCCTGAAGCTCAGGGGCTTGTGAGTCGAGTAGATCTGTAAGAACGCGCACGTCCCCAGTGTAGACGGCAGCGTCAAACACTTCTTGACCAATACGTATCTTCTCGTCCGCCTCCATCGACGTGACCAAAGCCGATGTCCGCAGTTCGCAATCCCGCAACAAGCGATCAACGATATGCTGAGATCCTTTTTCCTTTGGGTAGTAGAAGCTAGTGGATTGACTCCAACGTTTGGAACCCACGGTTCCGAGCTGCGATGATATCGCCAGGGTTGGCTTTCCATGCGAAGGGTTTGGGACTGGAGGCGTTGTATTCGCGGATGAAGC
>NZ_JBIICB010000077.1:0-15639 GCF_044239095.1 Aestuariivirga sp.
TCACCCATGGCCGCCTGGCGGAGGAGTTCCGCTCGGCGCTGGAGCATGTGGTTGGGCCGCAGGCGGCAATCGAGACGGTGGCGATCGGACCTGACGACCGGATGGAAAACCGCCGCACCGACATTGCTGGCGCCGTGGGCCGGGTCGATAGCGGTTCGGGCGTGATCATCCTCACCGACATGTTCGGCGGCACACCCTCCAACCTCGCCATCTCGCTCCTCGAGATCGGCCGGGTCGAGGTGGTGGCTGGATTGAACCTGCCCATGCTGGTGAAGCTGGCGCGTATCCGCAAGGACTACCCCCTCGACAAGGCCGCGACCGCCGCACAGGATGCGGGACGCAAGTACATCAACGTCGCCAGCCAGATACTGGGAGACTGACGGTGACGGGCACGGCAACGGGTACGGCGAGAGAGCTGGCGATCATCAACCAGCGCGGCCTGCACGCCCGCGCTTCGGCAAAATTCGTCAAGTGCGCGGAGAACTTCAACGCCGACATCACGGTGAGCCGCGACGGCATGTCGGTGCCTGCGACCTCAATCATGGGACTGATGATGCTGGGCGCTGCGATCGGCACCTCGATCTCGGTCGAGGCCCACGGGCCAGAGGCCGAGGAAGCACTCAGGGCACTGTCGGAGCTGGTGGCCAGCAAGTTCGACGAGGAGTGATCTGCGCCGCACCCCGCCTGCGCCTACATGGGTGAGCGCGAAAACAGCTGGTTCTGGATGACGGCCTCAGCGGGCCTCAGCATCGGCGCTTCGGACTGGCGGCACTTTTCGCCCACATGGTTCATGTAGCGGTCCGCGCTGGGCTGGCCGGCCGCATCAAGCAGCAGCGGCGCCATGCAGTAGAGCGGCCGGTTGGCGATGGCACGGGCGAAACCCGGAAGATCCCCGGTGTTGCCCGCAATGAGCACCGGCACCTGCCGGAGGCGCGGGTCCGACTCGGACGTCATGCCAAGCTTCCACTGGTGACGGCGCAGGCCTGGCAGATGGTCGCCGAATATGACGAGCACATAAGGCCTGCCCTTCCGGTCAAGCTCCTGCTTGAAGGCCGCCAGCGACTGGACGGCATTGTCCAGCCTGCGGCGATAGTCGCTGACGCCGTTGTGCCCCTCCTCGTCAGCCTTGTCCTTCACATAGGGGCCGTGCGTCTCGACCGTGACGATATAGTGGAATTGCGGCTTGCTACCGCCGATGGTCTTGAGGACGGACTGATAGAGCCCCTTATCCGTCGGCCAGTCATTCGGCTGGATGACGAGCGACATCTCTTCCATGCTCACGAAGCGCTCGAAGCCGAGCTTCGGGTAAACCTGGTCCCTGAGCCAGAAGCGGCGCGTGAAATTGTGGTAGGCCGTGGCGGCATAGCCGTTTCCGGCAAGCAGCCGGGCCAGGCTGCGCGAGGATTCGGTGATGTACTGCACATAATGCTGGTAGGGGATGATGCCCGCCTGGAAGCTTTTGATCGGGATCGCCGTCAGCACCTCGAACTCCGCATTGGGCGTGGTTCCGCCATAGACGGGCGAGACGGCGGAACTCTCGGTGAAGCCGTGTGGCTTGAGCTGGTCGAGCGGCGAGTGCGGGTCATGCGGGTCGCGCCACCAGGCTTCGCCGAGGATGAGGTAGAGATCGGGAGCCGGGCTCACGGCCGCAGCGGACGGCGCCGGCGCGCCAAGCTGCTCCAGCGCGCGCGACACCTCGGCCTCGCTGAAGGACTTGAGGCGCAGACCGGCGGTTGAGAAATAGAGATGCGTGGCGAGCCCGTTCATGCGCTCGCTTTCGGCCTGGCTGAAGGTGAGGTTCTCGACACCGATCCACCAGGAATTGCCGTGGATCCACTTCGAGACCCCTTCGATGCGGTAGGTGGCGAGAAGGCCCACGCAAAGCAGCGCCACGGGAACGCTCCACCAGCGCAGCCGCAGATTGGCGGCATAGTAGACCGCTGCCGGAATGATGGCGGCGCCGAGCAGCCAGTGATGCCACTCGACATAGTGCAGCAGATGCACCGACTGGCCTGAGAGGAAGACATCACTCACCTGGAAGGGCTCGCCCGTCGACCCGCGCTTGATGGCCGAGAGCGTTCCGATGAACAGCAAGGCGGACGCCAGCATGATTCCTGCCGGGACGAGGCGCGCGGCGGAGGCAAAGACACCCAGCATCACCATCGGCACCACCATGCGGGTGAACCAGAAATGCCAGAGATCGCGGCCTTCGAGGTAGACGGGTGTCCAGCGGCCGAGCCAGGCATGGACGGCGAGGAGGATCACATAGACCAAGAGCAGCTGAAGGGCCACGCGGGCGGCCCGCCTTGCCCACTGCGCACCACGCGCGGCCTTGCCCGGATTGGGCACGGCCTCCGCATTCACCATTGTCAATTACACATCCTCACGCCGGGCGCTTCGCCACGCCCAAAGGCGCCCCCTATGCCGCTGGTCTCATGGCAAGATCAAGGCGGAATGCAAAACGCAGAATGGCCGCCCGGCAAGCGAGCGGCCATTGCTGGGAAACCTTAAAAGCGGATCAGATCGACTGCTCGATCCAGGCCTGAAGCTGGTTCTTGGGCGCAGCACCGACCTTGGTGGCCGCCACCTGTCCGCCCTTGAAGACCATGAGCGTGGGGATGCCGCGCACGCCATAGCGCGACGGGGTGGTGGGGTTCTCGTCAATGTTGATCTTTACGATCTTGGCCTTGGGGCCGAGGCTTGCGGCGATCTCCTCGAGCGCCGGGCCGATCATCTTGCAGGGGCCGCACCACTCGGCCCAGAAATCCACCACGACGGGCGTGTCGGACTGGAGAACGTCCTTTTCGAAGGAAGTGTCAGACACCTTATGGGTGGCCATGGGAACCTCTTGAAAGCTGTGGCGGGAGCCGCCGTTGCGCTGGAATGCGGAAGGTAGGAGCCCGATCCCCCGCGGTCAAGGCCGGGGCGGACGCAGGCCGGCCATGCGATCGAGGAGCGTGCCGGGGATATGCATCAGCTTCGGCGTCTCCGTCCAGACCAGGCAGAAGCTCAGCGGCCGGCCCGGCTCCACGAGGCGCAGGGCGTCCCGGTAGGCTGCGAGCTGCATCAGATATTCCGGGTTGCAGGCTTCAGGCGTTTCGGGCACCAGCCGGTCGGTCTTGTAGTCCGCCACGAGGATGCCACCGGGGGTGATCACCAGCCGGTCGAGGCGGCGGCGCTCCATGAGCCCGCCCGCACCCTCGACGATGAGGCAGGCCTCCGAATGGCCTTCGGCAGACAGGATGCCCTCCAGCACCGGATCGGCAATCAGCCGGTTGAGTTGGCCGGCAAGCGCGGGATCGGCCCCCGCGCGCCTCACGGCGGCGGCGATATAGGCCGGGCGCTCCTCCTCCGCCAGATCGGGAAGCTGCTGCAGGATGCGGTGGACCAGGATGCCACGGTCCACCCCCGCCCCGCTCCGCCTGGGGGGCGGCTCAAAGGGAGGTGCCGACGCTTCCTCCACCGCGCGCCCGATCCAGGCGGGCCAGGCGGCAACCGGCGTGGCCGGCTCTTCGGGCGAGGCCAGCGAGCCCTGAACCGGCGCTGCGCCAAGCCGCAAGATGCCGCCGGGCAGCGGCACCATCCGGGCCTCGAGGGCGGCGCGCATCATATTGTACCAGCAATCCGCCATCTGCTCCCGCTTGCCGCTGTAGCCGCAGACGTAGAGTTCATCGCAGGCCCTGGTCATCGCCACATAGAGCAGGCGGCGGTACTCGGCGGTCTCGACATCCTTCTGCGCAGCCTTCAGCGCCTTGACCTGCTTGGCCGCCTTGAGGCCGGGCACGGGCCATAGCGGCACTTTCTCCTGGCCGGTGGCGCCCTCCAGAAAAAGCAGCGGGCCGCTCCGCTTCGATTCATGCCCGCCCGCCGTATCGGGCAGGATGACGATGGGCGCCTCGAGCCCCTTTGCGCCATGCACGGTCATGACGCGCACCTCTCCCACGCCCTGTTCCATGTTGCGCTTGATCTCGATCTCGCCGGCCTGGAACCAGTTGACGAAGCCGGCAAGGGAGGTGCCATGCGCCTCCTCATGATCGAGCGCACGGTCGAGCAGTGCGTCGATCGCGTCATTGGCTTCAGAGCCGAGCCGCGACACGAAGCGCAACCGCGCATCCGCCAGCACGCCCGAGAGGAATTCGAAGGGCCGCGCCGCCGGCGCCTGGCTGACGAGGGGGCGGAGCATCCGCACGGCATCGCGGAAGGGCAGTGCATCCTGCCGCGCAAGGCTTTCCCACAGCGAGAGAGCGCCGCGTCCGGCTGCTGCCTGCAGCAACTCCTCCTCGCTCAAGGGCCGCGCCAAAATCGGGCTCTTCAGCAGGCAGGCCAGCGCATGGTCATCCTCCGGCATCAGGGCGAACTGGGCGAGCGCCATCAGGTCGAGCACTGCGATGTTCTCCCCGAGCTTCAGCCGGTCCGCGCCCGCCACCGGCACGTGCTCATTCCACAGCGCGCGGATCATCGCATCGAAGAAGCTGTTACGGTTCTTGACCAGAATCAGGATGTCGCCGGGCTGGACCGTGCGGCCGCGCGCCGGCAGCATGCGGTTTCCGATCCACCCCTTGATGCTGCGCGCAAGTTCCTTAGCCAGCCTGCGCCGCGGCGAGCCCGCGGGCTCACGGTCAACCGGCGCCTGCCAGGGATTGCGGTCCTCGTCCTCGTCCCATTCATGAAGCGGCCAGACCTCGACCGTTCCCTGCGCGTCGCGGCGGTTCGCCTCGTGGTGCCAGTCGCGCCGCACGGTGCCATCAAGCCCGGTGCGGGCCTCGGTCTCCGGCGCAAAGACAAGATCGACAGCCTCGAGGATCTCAGGCGCCGAGCGGAAGGAAACGCTGAAATCGACCGCGCGGAGTTCCTGGCCCGCACCCTCGACCTGGCCCCGGACGTCTTCCAGCACGCGCTCGAAGACGTTGGGGTCAGCACCCTGGAAGGAATAGATCGACTGCTTGCGGTCTCCGACGACAAAGAGTGTCCGGGGTTTGCGGCCGTGGCGGCCTTCGCCGGCGAAGAACTCATCCGTCAGTGAACGGATGATATCCCACTGCATCGGGCTCGTGTCCTGCGCCTCGTCCACCAGAAGATGCTCGATGCCGCCATCCAGCTTGTAGAGCACCCAGGCCGCATCGGGCCTGTCGCGCAGCAATTCGCCCGTCCGGGTGATGAGGTCGTCAAAATCATAGGCGCCTCGGCTGCGCTTGGCCTTTTCGAACGCTTCGATGATGGCGCTGCCGAGGCGGAGCAGCGACTGGGTGGCGGACAGGCATTCGAGATCGCCCAGGCGGCCCAGGGCTTCAACGAGACGAACCTGATCCGGCCTGACGAAAGAATCGATCCAGCTATGATTGCCATGGGTCGTTTTGTTCGCCACCCACGCGCGCGGTTCTGACTTGTCCGTCAGCAGCACCTCGCGAAGCTGCATGAGTGTATCACCTTCGGCGCAAGCCCTGCGGATAGCCTGCGCGGTGGCTTTCTCGTTCTTGCTGCCGCCTTCAAGCAACGCCGCCAGTTCCAGATAGCGCTGCACATCACAAGCAAGACCCGACTGCAGCATCTCCTTCGTCAGGCCCTGCTCGAGACCCAGATAAGTGCGCAGAAGGCTCTCCGCCTGTTGAAATCCGTCTTCGCCATCAAACAGGGCGCGAAGGTTCGAACGCTTGGCGAGGAGCTGGTTGAGAAGCTTGTCGAAATCATCCGCACTGACCCGGTTGGCAATGTCGAGTATCGCCGCGCCCAGTTGCGAGGTGCCACCGGACTTCGCCTCCATGAGCACCATGTTGCGCGCCGCCTGCAGCAGGTTCAGCGACTCGCGGTCATCCAGCATGGTGAAATGCGGCACGACACCCGCCTCGACGGGAAACAGCTGCAGCACGCGTTCGCAAAAGGCGTGAATGGTCTGGATCTTCAGGCCACCCGGCGTCTCGAGCGCGCGGGTGAAGAGCTGGCGGGCACGCTCCAGCAGCGCTGCACCGGCCCGGGGCGCATCAAGCTTCGCCAGCTCCGCGGCGAGAGCTTGGTCGTCCAGCACGATCCATTTGCCCAGCCTTTCGAACAGGCGGTTCGCCATTTCCGCGGCGGCCGCCTTGGTGAAGGTCAGGCACATGATGCGCGAGGGTTCCGTACCCGTGAGCAACAGGCGGATGACGCGGTCGACCAGCACATGGGTCTTGCCGGAACCCGCATTGGCATTGACCCAGGCGGTGGCCGAAGGGTCGGAGGCCCGCAGCTGGGCGCGGCTTGCCTGCATGTTCCGGCTCATACGGCGTCTCCGGAGAGTGACCATTCGCGGAAGCGGGACAAGTGGTCATAGTCGCCCTCGTCGTCCTCCTTCGCCATCCGGACGCGAGGGTAATAGGGCTGCGTCTCCAAGGCATAGGCGGCAAGAAGTTTCACGAGTTGGCCGAGATGCCTTTCGGCCACGTCCATCACGGCGAAATCGAGCGGCGTCACCTTGCCCGCTGGCTCACCGCCGCTAAGATAGACATAGGCGATACTGGAGGTGGTCCTTACCCCCGCCTCCGGAAAGCCGCCGCGCGCGAGGATCGCGGCCTGCAGCGTCAGCTGTGGCGCGAGGCCTGACTCGACCTGCTTACCTGTGGGCACGCTCCCGGTCTTGTAGTCGATGATCCGCGCCGTGCCGTCCGCCATGATGTCGATGCGGTCGGCACGGCAGCTGAGGCGGAAGGGCTCACCGGCAATGGCCAGTTCAATGGCGCCATTGCGCTCGGCCAGCACCCGCTCCACGCCCTCACGCAGGGCCTGTTCCTCATCCGCAAACCACTGCGCGATGCGGCGGAAGCGCGGCCACCAGAAGCTGACGAGCGCGGGGTAATCCGCGATCTGTCCGAAGTGCCGGCTGCCATGGCCTTCGAGCATGCCAGCCACATCTTCTGGAAGCGCCTGCGGGAAGGCGGTGAGGAAATCGCCGATGGCGCCGTGAAAGATGATGCCGCGGCGCGCCGGGTTGGGCTCGGCTGCGATGGGCTTCAGCGGCTCGAGCAAAAGCACATGCCGCGCGTAGATGGCATAGGGGTCGCGGATGAGCTTTTCGATGCGGGTGACGCTCAGCGCCCTGGGCCGCAGCGCGGTGGGCGGCCTTGGCTTCGGCATGCCGGTTGGCGTGACGGCCTGCGGCTCTGAGAGGCTGCGCGCCAGTTGCGGCCAACGGGACGCCGAGAACCGGTCCTTGAGCCCGGCCGCATCGAGGATCATCTGCAGGCGGAGGATCCAGCGCGAAAGCGTTGCAGGCGAATCGCCGATGCGGCGTGACCAGATCAACTTCACGCAAGGGTTGCCGAAGGCCTGCACGAAGTCGTGCGCGGTCTGGCCGATCTGGCTTTCGGGCTGCTTCATGTCCAGCAATTCGCGCATCGGACGGTTGATCCATGGCCCGCAGTCAGCAGGCCCCGGCCAGACGCCCTCGTTGAGGCCGGCGAGCACCGTCACGTCCGCCCGCATCAGCCGCGCCTCGAGCAGGCCAAGGATGGCAAGTGGCGAAGTGTTGCGCCGCTTGCTGCGGACCGGAATCATGTGGAGCCAGTGGCGGATGATGGCCGCCGCGCGCGGCAGGTCGCAGTCGCTGAGCAAGCGTGACTCCTCGCGCAGGAGGCCCAGGGCATCGCGGAGCACCTCGCCGCCCTCGCCGCGCCACAAGGCCTCGCCTGCGATGGCCTCGCAGGCCGCAGACAGGCTATCGAGATGGGCCGCGAGGATCCTGGGCGGGCTGGCCAGAAGCGGCTCCAGCACACGCGCGACCATGCCTGCATGCGCGATGGTCCTCTCCCACTGCTCAGCCGTCACGGCACGCAGCAGGAGATGGGAGGACCGCACCTTCTGCTCCTCGGCCACCATGCGCAGCGCATGGGTGAGGCGGCCGATCTCGGGCGCACCGGTGCCAGCGCGCAGGAGGGCGATCTCGATCAGGCTCGCATGGTGGCGGGCCTCTTCAGGCGCCAGCCCGAAGCGTGCGAGGTCATGGCGCAACAGGGCTGCCAGCGTTCCGGCGGAAAAACCCTGGAGCAGCCCTTCGAGCAGCAGGTTCAGGAGCGAGGCGCCGGCATGGCGCACCAGCGGTTCGCCCGCGGAGTCATCGATGGTGATATTCCAGCGCCCGAGCTCTGCCTTCACGCGGCGGGCGAGCTGGCGGTCGGGGGTGATGAGGCAGCCGGTGCGGCCCGGCGTTTCCAGGCATTCGCGCAGCATGAGGGCGGCCGCCATCGCCTCTTCCTGGAGCGAGCGCGTCTCGACGAGTTCCACATCCGTCATGGCGGCGGCGACCAGCGCGTCGCGGCCCTTCAGGGCCACGTGCCAGAGATGGGCGGTCTCGGCTGGCCGCATGAGTTCTCCTGCAAGCCAGCTTCTTGGGCCCGCGGCCTCGCCGAGCGCCGCCACACTCGCGCGCGCCGTGCCGAGCCTGGCGAGCAGTTGTTTGAGGCCGTGCTGCGGGTGGGTGGGACCCAGCGCCGTCCAGCTTGCCTCATCCATCTCCTGGTCGAGGCCGGGAAGAACGACAGCGCCATTGGGCAACCCGGCGATGGCCTTCAGCAGCTCGCAGGTGGCCGGAATGGACCCGGTGGAGCCCGCCGCGATGAAGGGCCTCTGCGTTTGGGTGAAGGTGAGCCTGCGCGCCTCGCGCCGCAGCATGGCGGAGCGCCGCGCCTGCGGGCCTATGGCCTTCTCGGCCATCAGGCGCTGGGGATATTTCTCCCGTGCGATGGCGAGGAATTCGAGAATGGCCTCGCGGTGGCGGGCCGATTCGAGACTGTAGAGTTCCGGCAGCCTGACGAGGTCAACGTCCTCGGTCTCAATGGCATCGAGAAATTCAGCGAGTGAGGAGGCGAGCCCTCCCACCTGGTGGGGTGCGGCGGCGATCTCCCGGGCAAGCCTGGTGGCGGGGTGTGCCCTTGCCCATTCATCGATCAGCTCCATCAGCAGCAGGTGCTGGCCGGGGGCGGTGAGCGGCGTTCCGAGATCATCGCCGCCCTGCCCGGGCGCCAGGAGATCCTCGTCGATGTCGCCCAGGGGACTGATGCGTGGCAGCAGCACGCCGGTGGAGCCCGTCAGGCGGAAGAAGATTTCTTCCAGTTCACGCACGGCGCGGCGGGTGGGAAGCAGGATCGTCCAGCCACCCAGTGCGAGCCCGCCGGGAGGCTTCGGGTCCGCGCAGGGAAACCCGCCGAGCACGGCGCGGGCGAGTGCCTCGAGAAAGGGCCTGTCTGGCGGGATGGTGAACAACCGCGGAGCGTCAGCGGCCATCTCTCATGCCCCGAGGGCCGCTTCGGCAAGGGGGATCGCCTCAGGCGTTCCGACATGCAGCCAGCGCCCGCGGTGCACGATGCCGAAGAGCCGTCCCGCCGCGATGGCCTTGTCCCAAAGCAGGTTCATCGAGAACTTGCCATCAGGCGCTCCCGCAAACAGGCGTGGCGCAACGAGATAGGCCCCGCTGTAGGCAAGCGGCGTGCCCTCCGGCACGGCCGCGCGCCGCTGGAGGCGCCCTGCGGCGTCACACACGAAATCGCCCGTGCCGTCATAGCCGACGGTGCGGTCGAGCGGGGAGAGCAGCAGCAGGCAATCCATGCGCGCATCGTCCCATGCAGCGCGCAGGCGATCAAGTGCGGGCTCGCCCTCATCGACCCAGAAGCTGTCGCTGTTGATGACGAAGAATGGCGCAGCACCCAGGAGGGGCAAGGCGTGCACGATGCCGCCGCCAGTATCGAGGATCTCTCCGCGCTCGTCCGAGATGACGACACGCGGGGTGGCAGGCTGGCGCGCGGCCCATTCTTCGAGCTGTTCAGGAAGATAGTGGACGTTCACCACCGCGGTGGCGACCTTCGCCGCCCGCAGCCGCTCGAAACCATGCTCGATCAGCGCCTTTCCGGCGACCTCGACCAGGGGCTTGGGCCGGGTGAGCGTCAGGGGCCGCATGCGCTGGCCGAAGCCCGCGGCGAGCACCATGGCGGTTTCGCCCACGCTCATCTTGGCTGTTCGCGTTGCTGCGCGGGAAGGTGCCGGTCGAACCATGCCTTCAGCGCCTGGAGCTCCGGATGCGCCAGGTTGCGCTCGAGATAGCGCGAGACGCGCGGAACGTGGCGAAGGTAGCCGTGCTTGCCATCGCGCTTCGAGAGCCGCGCGAAGATGCCGAGGATCTTGGTGGCGCGCTGGGCGCCCAGCACCGCAAAGGCGGCATCGAACGCCTGCCGGTCGAAGTGCGGGTCGCTGGCCCTCAGGCGGCAATAGTGTTCATGGAGATCGCCGGCCACGGCCGCGTCCACATCGACCCGCGCATCCTGCAGCATGGAGGCGAGGTCATAGGCGGGATGGCCCATGAGGCAGTCCTGCGTGTCGATGATGCCAACGCGCTTCAGGCCCTCGCGCTCAGGCAGCCACAGGAGGTTCGGCGAGTGATAGTCGCGCAACGCCCACACGCGCCGTCCGCCCTGGGTGAGCGGAAGAAGACCGCGCCACAGCGCCTCGAATTCAGCGCGTGCGGCATCGGGAATGTCCGAGCCCACGACATGGGGCCAGAACCATGAGGCCAGGAGATCGGCCTCGATCATCTGCGCCTCGATGTCGTAGGGCGGCACCACATAGACGCCACCGTCGAGCGGCACCTGTTCCGGCCACGTCTGCCGCGCCATGTCTGCCAGGACACCGACGGCTGCGGACATGGGCTCGCGCATGTCCTCCCCCGCGAGCATCATGCGCCCATAGACCTTGCGCCCCAGATCCTCCATCACGGCAAGGCCCGAGCCGAGGTCATGGGCCTCGGCGCGCGGTGCGCTGTAGCCGCGTTCCACCAGCACCTGGTTCACGGCGATCACGGCGCGGATGTCCTCCGCCAGATGGGCGATGGCGCTGTAGGGCTTGCCGTCCCGCACCGGCGGGCCGTCGGGCCGCGCGGGCATGTCCATCAGCACTGCGCCAGCTGCCCCCATGTGCAGCGTCTCGTAACGCCGGAAGGAGGCATCACCTTCCAGAAAGCGGCGCTCGGCGTTGTTCCAGCGCGTCTGCGCGAGGAAGCCGCGGATGGCATCGTTGCGGTCGAGGGCCTGTTCCCAGGCACCCGATGCCGTGATCGCCGCCTCGCGCCAGGAGCCTGCACCCGACAGCTCGATCAGCAAGCGGTCGGCGATCTGCCAGCCCAGCATCTTCTCGGGCCATTCGACAGCCAGCACATGGGTCTCGAGCATCTCCGTGAGGCCCAGCTCGTCCAGCTCCTGGCTGGAGCCGATCCGGTAGAGATCGGCGTGGGCCGCAGGCACGCGGGTTTCATCATAGGTCTGGACGAGGGTGAAGGTCGGGCTCGGCACGTCGAAGCTGGCGCCGCCGGCAAGGGCGCGGATGAAGGCGCGTGCGAAGGTGGACTTGCCGGCGCCCAGTTCGCCCCTGAGCAAAATCGCCATTCCGGGCCGGGCGAACAGCGAGAGTTCAGCGGCAAATTCCTCGAGAGCTGCGGCCGTATCGAAGCGGCGGGTCACATGCATGGTGGTCAGGCCGTCTTCCGGATTTCTGGCACGGTGCTGCCCCGCTGTCCCGCCCCCGGCCCGTCCACCGGGAAGGTGCAGAGAACCGTCGTGCCCTGGTTGATCTTGGAGAGCAGCGAGACCTGCCCTTCGTGAAGTTCGACAAAGCTCTTGACGATGGCAAGGCCAAGGCCCGGCCCCCGGTGGCCGCCCGGAACGGGCCGCGACTGGAAGCGGTCGAAGGCCTGTTTCTGGAACTCGGGCTCGATGCCGCGGCCCGAGTCGGACACCCACAGCTGCAGCATGTTGCGGCTGCGCTTGGCGCCCATGCGGACAGTGGCGCCGGGCTCCGAGAAGCCGATGGCGTTCGAGAGCAGGTTGGTGAGCACCTGCTCGACCCGCTTCGGATCGGCGATGAAGCTCGTGACATCCGCACCCACCTCGATGTTGAGCGTGAGGTCGCGCGCCTCGATGGCGCCCGCCAGCTTCTCGGCCACGGCCTCGAGCAGGTCCGTGATGTCGACGTGCTCGAGCTTCAGCTCCATGGCGCCGGCGTCGATGGCGGTGAGGTCGATGATGGCATCGATGATGGTCTTCAGATCGGCCGAGGACTTGCGGATGTCGCGGACATAGTCCTGCTGCTTGGGCGTCAGGGGGCCTGCGAGGCCGAGCTGCAGGCCCTCTGCGAAGCCGAGGATCGAGGTCAGGGGCGTGCGGATCTCATAGGACACGTTCGACAGGAACATGTTCTTGAGGCGGTCGGCGGCCTCCAGCGCATCTGCCCGGTCGCGCAGCGCGCGCTCCATGCGGGCGGAATCGGAGATATCCGCGAAGGTCAGCAGCGTGTTGCCGTCGGGCAGCGGCACGGCGGTGTATTGCAGCACGCGGTCTGCCGCGTTGATCTTGCCGGTGATGGGCTTGCGCTCCGAATCGAGCCTGGTCACGCTGTAGCGCACCTCATCCCATGCGCCCGGCTCCGGCACGAGCTCACGTCCATGCGACGCAAGTTCCTCGATGTGGGGCTCGGTCTCGAGGAAGGCGGGATCGAGCCGCCAGAAGCGCGCGAAGGCCGGGTTGAACAGCTTGAGGCGCCCATCCGACCCGAGAAGCGCGATGCCCTCCTCGAGGTTGTCGAGCGTCTCGCGCTGGACGCCGATCAACTCGTTGTAGCGGCTTTCGAGCAGCAGCTCCTTGGTGACGTTCTCGTAGAGATAGGTGACGCCGCCGAAGGGATGCTGCTCGCACACCACGTGCAGCGAACGGCCGTCGGGCAGGTACCACCAGTTCTCGCGCATCTCGATCGTGGTGTAGGCGGACAGCTGGCGGGTACGCCATTCGCGGTAGTTCGCCTGTTCGGGAATGCAGCGCTGGCTCCTCAGCCGGTCGAGAATCTCGCCGTCGGTGGGGTGGGTGTCGAGCCAGTCCGGATCGAGCGGCCAGAGGGCGGCATAGGCGGCGTTGTGGAAGCGCAGGCGCTGGTCAGGCCCGAAGATGGCGATTGCGGTGTCGAGCTTGTTCAGCGTGGAGGTGTGCGCCTTGATGTGGCGGTCGAGTTCCTTCTCGGCATGGTCGAGCGCCGTCATGTCGACGGCATAGCCCGCGGTGCCGTCGGGCACGGCCACCTCGAAGATGTCGAGGGCCCGCATCGAGCCGGAGACGACGGCGCGCACCCGGCCGATGCAGCCCGTGGCTGCACTGGCCGCGGCGCGATCGAGTCCGGCGCGGCCGGCAAGTTCGGTTCCGAGAATGACGACGGTATCAGCGTCAGGCGCCTCAACCGATGCGGCATAGGCCCGGTTCACCCAGACCAGCCGCCCGTCGCTGCCGCGCAGCCACACGGGAAGCGGTGCTGCATCAAGCACAGCCCCTAGCCGTTCGGCCTGCCGTCCGAATTTGTGGGCTTCATGGGCAAGTGCTGCGATGTTGCGGCGGTCGCCCGCCAGCGGCCGGAAGCGCAGCGTGGCGAAGCCCCCCGCGGTGCGCCCGTCCGCCTCGAGAAGTTCATCTCCGAGCGTCTTGACCGCGATGTTGAAGGGTGTGCCGTCGTGGCGGAGAATGTCGAGGCATTCAATCAGGGCGCCTGCCGAATCGCGGTCGAGCCATTTTCGGAAATCGGCCACCTCGCCCAGGGCTGAGGGCATGCTGGCCGCACCATGCATCGAACCCACGAGACGGTCCGGCATGTGGTCGCGGCCGCGCCAGATCAGCATCACATGCGCTTCGGCCGCAAGTGCTGATTCGGACTCATCAAGGCGGGTCTCAAGCTCGGCGACGCGGCGCTGCGCGGAAGCCGCTTCGCGCGTCCTGCGGCGCAGGGCGAACACAAGGAGCGCAAAAGCACCAGCAACGGCCAGAACCGCACTGAGGGCGACCCAATCGCCCGCCAAGCTGTTGCCGAAGCCGGCGCCCATGTCTTCTCCGGTCCAAGTGCCGGGATGACGCACGAATCAGCACGTCATCCGCCCCGACTTCCTATAGCCAAAGACACGGTGCGCCGGAATGCAACAATCTCAGTAGCGGTAATATTCCGGCTTGAAGGGGCCCTGCGGCGTGACGCCGATATAGGCGGCCTGGTCGTCCTTCAGGCTGGTGAGCTTCACGCCCAGCTTTTCGAGATGCAGGCGCGCGACCTTTTCATCAAGGTGCTTGGGCAGAACATAGACCTCATTCTTGTACTTGCCGGTGCCGGCGGCCGTAAAGAGCTCGATCTGCGCCAGGGTCTGATTGGTGAAGGAGGCGGACATCACGAAGCTTGGGTGACCCGTGGCGTTGCCCAGGTTCACCAGCCGGCCCTGCGACAGCAGGATGACGCGGGCGCCCGACGGCATGCTGATCATGTCCACCTGCGGCTTGATGTTCGTCCACTTGAAGTTGCGGAGCTCCGAAACCTGGATCTCGTTATCGAAGTGGCCAATGTTGCAGACGATGGCCATGTCCTTCATCTGCTTCATGTGATCGACCGTGATCACATCCTTGTTGCCGGTCGCGGTCACGAAGATGTCGGCAGTCGACACCACATCCTCGATGGTCTGCACGGCGAAGCCGTCCATCGCCGCCTGCAGCGCGCAGATCGGGTCCACCTCGGTGACGATGACGCGCGCGCCCGAGCCTTTCAGCGAGGCGGCAGAGCCCTTGCCCACGTCGCCATAGCCGCAGACCACGGCGACCTTGCCAGCCATCATCACATCCGTGCCACGGCGGATCGCATCGACGAGGGATTCGCGGCAGCCATACTTGTTGTCGAACTTCGACTTGGTGACGCTGTCATTCACGTTGATGGCCGGGAAAGGCAGTTCGCCCTTCTTCTGCAGCTCATAGAGGCGGTGGACACCGGTCGTCGTTTCCTCCGAGACACCCTTGATCGCGGCCTTCACCGTGTCGAACCAGCCCGGCTGCTCCTTGATGCGCTTGGCGATGGCGGCGAAGAGATACTCCTCCTCCTCGCTCTTGGGGTGGGCGATGAGCGTCGGGTCCTTCTCGGCCTTGGAGCCGAGGAGGATATAGAGTGTCGCGTCGCCACCATCATCGAGGATCATGTTGGACGGGCGGCCATCCGGCCAGTCGAAGATCTTGGCGGTGAAGTCCCAGTATTCCTTCAGGTTCTCGCCCTTGAAGGCGAAAACCGGAATGCCGGCGGCGGCGATGGCGGCTGCCGCATGATCCTGCGTCGAGAAGATGTTGCAGGAGGCCCAGCGCACATCGGCGCCAAGCGCCGCCAGCGTCTCGATCAGCACGGCCGTCTGGATCGTCATGTGGAGAGAGCCCGAGATGCGGGCGCCGCGCAGCGGTTGCAGCGCCTTGTATTCGGCCCGCGTCGCCATCAGGCCTGGCATTTCGACCTCGGCCATGTCGATTTCCTTGCGGCCCCAGTCCGCAAGCTTGATGTCGGCAACGTGATAGTCGTGGCGGGTGCTCGTCATGGGCTGTCCTCATCTCCTGGATCGGGCGGTCCTATAGCAGCGGCGGGTGCCCCTGTCCATGCGCACATAAAGAAATCTTTATGTTGTGATGAAGAGGAACTTTCCAGCGCATGGGCCTATATTGTGGCCATGACACACTTGCACCAAACCGGACCCGCCATCGCCTTCGACAACAGCTACGCCCGGCTGCCGGGCGCCATGCATGCGGGCGTTCTGCCGACGCCTGTCGAGGCGCCGAGGCTCATCAAGGTCAACACGCAGCT
>NZ_JBIICB010000078.1:0-15636 GCF_044239095.1 Aestuariivirga sp.
GATCGCGCTGTTCTGCAACGTGCGCCCCTCGGCCGTGATCCAGGCGCTCGACGTCAAGTCGATCTATGATGTGCCCCGTTCCTATCACAACGAGGGTCTCGACCAGGAAGTGCTCGACATCTTCGGCTTCAAGGACGTGAAGGAGCCCGATCTCTCGAAGTGGACCGAGATCATGCACCGCATCACCCAGCCCGAGGGCGAGGTGACCATCGCGGTGGTCGGCAAATACACAGGCCTCCTCGACGCCTACAAGTCGCTGCAGGAGGCCCTCGTTCACGGCGGGATCGCCAACAAGGTGAAGGTAAAGCTGGAGTGGATCGAATCGGAGGTCTTCGAGAAGGAAGACCCCGCACCCTATCTCGAGGGCGTGCACGGCATCCTCGTTCCCGGCGGTTTCGGGGAACGGGGCTCGGAAGGCAAGATCAAGGCCGCCACTTTCGCCCGCACCCGCCAGGTTCCCTATTTCGGCATCTGCTTCGGCATGCAGATGGCCTGCATCGAGGCGGCGCGCTCACTCTGCGGCATCGAGACCGCAAGCTCCACCGAATTTGGCGAGACAAAAGAGCCCGTCGTCGGCACCATGACGGAATGGATGAAGGGCAACGAACTCGAGATCCGCAAGGCGGGCGGCGACCTCGGCGGCACCATGCGGCTCGGCGCCTATGAGTCGACGCTGAAGCCCGGCAGCAAGATCGCGGAGATCTATGGCACCACCCGCATCACCGAGCGCCACCGCCACCGCTACGAGGTCAACACGCGCTACCGCGACCGCCTCGAGAAGGCAGGGCTGAGCTTCGCGGGCATGTCACCGGACGGGCTTCTGCCGGAGACGGTGGAATACCCCGATCACCCGTGGTTCATCGGCGTGCAGTACCACCCCGAGCTCAAGTCCAAACCGTTCGATCCGCACCCGCTGTTCAAGTCCTTCATCGCGGCGGCGATCGAGCAGAGCCGGCTGGTCTAGCCATGCGCGGCGTGAGGATCGCCCTGGCGGCCCTCTGCGCACTGTTCATTTCGCTGTCGGCTGCCGCCGCCTTCGACCAGGCCATTCTCGGCCAGAGCGACCGCGCGATTCAGGAGTTCCGTACTGACCTTAAGCGGCTGGAGGACATCCAGCGGCGTCCGGTTCTCAGTGAAAAGGAACTGCTGGATACGCGGACCGCCCTCGAGACGCTCAGGACCACCGCGGCAAAGCGGTCCGCCGACCTTGCAGGGCCGCTGGCCGAGGTGAACCAGCAGATCGCCTCGCTGGGTGCTGCCCCATCCGAAGGTGCGAGCGAGGATGCAGGCGTGGCCAAGTCGCGCTCGGACCTCACCTCCACGCGCGACCGCCTGCAGAGCCTCAAGTCGCAGTTCGACGTCATCGTGGTCGAAGCGGAACAGAGTGCTGGCCGGGTCATTGCCCTGCAGCGCAACCAGTTCTTCGAACGCGTCTTCGACCGCAACCGCTCGATCCTCAACCCGTCGCTCTGGTACGACACGGGCATCGGCTTCGGCGGCCTGCTGGCGGCGCTGGGGCTCCTGTTCCGCAACTGGTGGACGGAGGTCGCCGCCTCGGGAAACCCCATCGGTCTCCTTCTGGTTCCGCTCTTCATCGTGATCTTTGCCGGCGGCTACCGCGTCATCAACCGCTGGGCCCGGCACTGGATGGAGCGTTACGCCAACCGCAGCCGCTCGATCGACGACATGACGCGGCTGTGGCGGATTGTGCGGGGGCTCATCACCACGGCGGCGGCGCTGGCGATCCTGATCATTCCGATCTGGCTGTCGCTCGACGCGAGCGGATACCTGACGCCGCGCATCCTCATGGTGTGGACGGCGCTGGTGGCGGTGATCGCGGGCACGACCTTCTTTTATGTCATGGCCCGCCGGGTGGCCTCGCCCGCGGAACCCGCGTGGCGGATCGTCGACCTTGACGACCGTTCCGCCTCGCGCTTCACCCTGCTGGCCGGTGTGATTGCCGCTGTCGCGACCATGAACGCCCAGCTGGGCAAGATCGCCGGGGCGCTGTTTCTGCCTGTCAGCTACACGGTCGGGCAATCGGCTGTGTTCGCATTCCTGCTGCTCAGCCTGCTCAGCTTCATCCTCCTGACCGTGAAGAACCAGGACGGTCTGCCGGACAAGGCGGGCAGGCGTGTCTATTTCGGCTGGATGTCCTCGCTGACGCCAGTGATCTGGCTGCTGATCATCCTCGGCTTCGGCGCGCTGCTGGCCGGTTACCTGGCGCTGGCGGACTACATTGCCCATCAGATGGCCAGGACCGCCATGGTCCTCGGCTTCCTCTTCATTCTCTACTACCTCTTCGATGCCGCGGTCACATCAAGCTTCGACCCGCAAAGCGGCTTCGGCATGTTCCTCCGCCGCATCTCGGGGCTTGGCGAACGTGGCATCGAGCGGCTGGGCCTGATCGTGCGCACCGGCGTCGACCTCATCCTGCTCATCGCCGGCATTCCGCTGCTGGTGCTGCTGTGGACCTTGACCTGGGTCGACTTCGGCGGCTTCTACAACACGCTGGCGATCGGCGTGAAGGTCGGCGAGATCACCATATCGCCCGGCATCGTGCTGACGATGCTGGCCATCCTGGCGGCCGGCGTCATCGCCACCAAGCTGTTCAACCGCTGGCTTGCCCGCCGCATCCTGAGCGATACGCAGATCAATCGCGGCGTTCAGGATTCGATCCTCAAGGGCTCCACCTATGTGGGCTACTTCCTCGCTGGCGGGCTCGCGCTGGGCGCCACGGGCATCGACTTTTCCAACCTCGCGCTCATCGCTGGCGCGCTGGGCATCGGCATCGGCCTCGGGCTGCAATCCATCGTCAACAACTTCGTCTCGGGCCTCATCATCCTTGCGGAGCGTCCGATCCGGGTTGGCGACTGGGTGTCGCTGCCGGCGGGGGAGGGCGTCGTCCGCCGCATCAACGTGCGCTCCACCGAGATCGAGACCTTTGATTCCTGTTCGATCATCCTGCCCAATTCGGCTCTCGTCACAGAGCCGGTGCGGAACTGGACGCATAACGACAACATGGGGCGCTTCATGGTTGCAGTGACGGTCGACTACAGCAGCGACGCCGAAGCGGTGCGAGCACTTCTCGTTGAATGCGCGCGCCGCCATGAGAAAGTGCTCAGCCAGCCCGAACCCTTCGCCAACCTGGCGCGCTTCGGGCAGACAGGCTTGGACTTCGAACTCAGGGCCTTTGTGGCAGACATCCTTGAGGGCAATGGTGTGGCAAGTGACATCCGCTTCGACATCCTCAGGCAGTTCCGCGAAAAAGGCATTACCATCGCCCATCCGGTTGGGGTAATGCAGGCGCCGAAACCATAGGACTTGCATGGACGCAGACCCCAAGAAGGCCACGCCGCTGAGCGGGCTTGACTATCTCAAACAGCGCATCGCCGACTGGCAAGGCTCCGCCATGGCAGACACGATGGACATGCGGCTGATCGCGGTGGAAGAGGGCCAGGCGACATTCGAGGGCTTCCCCTCTCCCCGTTTCTACAATCCGCAGATGCGGCTTCATGGCGGCTATGCCGCGACACTGATCGATTCAGCCACCGGCTGCGCGGTGCAGACCATGCTTCCCGCTGGCGCGGGCTATGGCACCATCGAACTCAAGGTCAACTACGTTCGAAAAATCGACGCGGAAACCGGCCGGCTTCTCTGCACCGGCAACGTCATCCATTCCGGACGAACCCTGTTCACTGCCGATGCCAAGGTGGTGGACGAAAATGGCAAGCTCTATGCCCATGGCTCTGGCACTTTTCTGGTGTATCCCAAATGACAACCAATACCGTCGTCTCGCTTCCCACACTGCAGTTCGGCAATGCACTGCCCCTCGCGCTGATCGCTGGTCCCTGCCAGATGGAAAGCCGCGAGCATGCCTTCATGATGGCGGGCAGTCTGAAGGAAATCTGCCAGCGTCTGGGCATCGGGCTCGTCTACAAGTCAAGTTTTGATAAGGCGAACCGCACCAGCCTGAAGGGCCGGCGCGGCATGGGCCTGGAGAAGTCGCTCGCCGTCTTTGCCGACATCGGCAAGGAACTGGGGCTTCCCGTGCTGACGGACGTTCACGAGAACGCCCACTGCGCGGAGGTCGCAAGCGTCGTCGACATCCTGCAGATCCCGGCCTTCCTCTGCCGCCAGACCGACCTTCTCGTCGCCGCCGCCAGGACCGGCCGCGTGGTGAACGTCAAGAAGGGCCAGTTCCTCGCACCCTGGGACATGAAGAACGTCCTCGAGAAGATCGTCGAGAGCGGCAATCCCAACGTGCTGCTCACTGAGCGCGGCGCGTCCTTCGGTTACAACACGCTCGTGTCCGACATGCGGGCACTGCCGATCATGGCGGAAACGGGCGCGCCGGTGATCTTCGACGCCACCCATTCGGTGCAGCAGCCGGGCGGGCAGGGTGCATCCTCGGGCGGCGACCGGCGCATGGTGCCAGTGCTGGCGCGCGCCGCCGTGGCTGTGGGTGTTGCAGGCGTCTTCATCGAGACCCACGAGGATCCGGACAACGCCCCCTCCGACGGCCCCAACATGGTGCCTCTGGACAGGCTGGAGGGCCTCTTGGTGAAACTCATGGCGCTGGACAAGGTGGCAAAGACCTGACGGGTTGAGAGAGGCCCTCATCCGGCCTTCGGCCACCTTCTCCCATTGCTGCGCAACGGGAGAAGGGAAGACGTTGATGCTTTTTCCCCTTCTCCCGTCCGAAGGATGGGAGAAGGTGGCCGAAGGCCGGATGAGGGCTCCTTGCCGCCGCCCGAACCGTCTTGCCAAGCCACGGCACTCCCGCCATAAACCCAGCCTGATTTGCGACCATCAGGGGAAACAGCCATATGACCACCATCATCGATATCACCGCCCGCGAGATACTCGACAGCCGCGGCAACCCGACGGTGGAAGTGGATGTGGTGCTGGAAGACGGCTCCATGGGCCGCGCCGCCGTGCCGTCCGGCGCCTCCACCGGCGCGCATGAAGCCGTCGAATTGCGTGACGGGGACAAGGCGCGCTATCTGGGCAAGGGCGTCACCAAGGCAGTCGCTGCCGTCAATGGCGACATTTTCGATGCTCTCGCCGGAATGGAAGCCGAAGACCAGATCGCCATCGACCGCGCGATGATCGAACTCGACGGCACCCCCAACAAGGCGCGCCTCGGCGCCAATGCCATCCTCGGCGTGTCGCTGGCCACCGCCAAGGCCGCGGCGGATGCCTCAGGGCTTCCGCTTTACCGCTACGTCGGCGGCGCCTCGGCGCGCACGCTGCCCGTGCCCATGATGAACATCATCAATGGCGGCGCCCATGCCGACAACCCGATCGACTTCCAGGAATTCATGGTGATGCCTGTCGGTGCGTCATCGTTCCGCGAGGGGCTGCGCATGGGTGCGGAGATCTTCCACACGCTCAAGGCGGCGCTCAAGAAGGCAGGGCACAACACCAATGTCGGCGATGAGGGCGGCTTCGCCCCGAACCTTCCGTCTGCCGAGGCCGGCCTCGACTTCGTGATGAAGGCAGTGGAGCAGGCTGGCTACAAGCCGGGCCAGGACGTGTTCCTGGCGCTCGACTGCGCCGCGACGGAGTTCTTCAAGAACGGCGTCTACGACTATGAGGGCGAGGGCAAGAAGCGCTCGATCACCGAGCAGGCCGAATACCTGGCCAAGCTGGCCCGCAGCTATCCGATCTTCTCGATCGAGGACGGCATGTCCGAGGACGACTGGGACGGCTGGAAGCAGGTGACGGACCTGATCGGCAAGACACACCAGCTGGTCGGCGACGATCTCTTCGTTACCAACACCAAGCGCCTGAAGGACGGCATCTCGAAGGGCGTCGCCAACGCGATCCTCGTCAAGGTCAACCAGATCGGCTCCCTCACGGAAACGCTTGAAGCCGTCGAGATGGCGCATAAGGCAGCCTATTCCGCCGTGATGTCGCACCGCTCGGGCGAAACGGAAGACTCCACCATCGCGGACCTTGCTGTCGCCACAAACTGCGGTCAGATCAAGACTGGTTCGTTGGCCCGCTCGGACCGGCTCGCCAAATACAATCAGCTGCTGCGCATCGAAGAGGAACTGGGCTCTCAGGCCACATATGCAGGACGGTCAATCCTCAAAGCCTAGTGGGGTGAAACTCACAAACGTCCATATCGTGGTCACGAGCCTCGCGGCCATCGCGGGCGTTGTCATTACGGGCTATCAGGCCTTTGCCCCGCAGCCCGCGGCACAGCAGCCGGTGAGGGTCGTCGTGGCGCTCGACCAGCCAGCACCCGGCGAGACGGTCGCAAAGACAGATGCAAAGACAGATGCGCCCGCCCTCATGACGGAGACCGTGAACCTCGCGGCTGATGCGAGTTTCACGGCGGCGCTGAAGGACGGCAGCGAGAATCGTTACAGCTTCGCCGCCCTGTTCGATGGCGCCAGCGACACGTTCCTGGCGATTGAGGCGCCTGATGAGGAACTGAACATCCTCGTCCTGTTCAGTGGCGGCACGACGCGGCAAGTGACGGCGCTCGAATATGTGCCTCCCGCCGGAGTAGACCCTCAGTCCATGGCGGCAACGGCCGACATCATGGTGCTGCCCGAGGGCCAGTTGGAGGCATCGGGCCGGCCGGTCATGAGCTTCAGCCTGCCGCAGTCCACAGAAACCAGCACCTTCGCCATCCCCGGCCGCGCCGAAGGCAAAGGCCTGTGGCTCCGCGTCGCCGCCGCGCCTGGCGGCAAGAAGAGCTACGTCGGCGACTTCCGCATCCTCAGCGAAGGTGTCGCACCTTAACGCGCGTTCCGACCAGGTGGAATCACCTGGTCGAAAAGAACTCGCGCAAGATCAATTGCTTGAGCATGATCTTATCGCAAAAGTGGTTTCCACTTTTGCGGATCATGCTCTATCGCGCGTTGCGCACGGCGAAGAAGCCCGCCGCGATGATGATGACCGTCCCGATGACCGTCGTCATTCTGGGCACCTCGGAGAACAGCAGGAATCCCCAGAGCGGCACCCAGAGCATGCCGGTGTATTCGAACACGGTGACGAGGTTGGCGTTGGCCAGCCTGTAGGCGTGGGTGAGCAGCGACATGGCAACCGCCGCGATGACGCCGCACACGCCCATCAGGAAAAGGTCTGTGGCATCCGGCATCGCCCACGGCCGCACCAGGAAATCGAGGCTCGGATGCCCGAAGGCGGTGACGCCCACCGCCCCGAAGAGTGCCGCGATCATGGCCGCGACGACCAGGTAGACGGCATTGACGTAGAAGGCCATCACCGTGGTGGGCTCGTCCGCCCCGTACTTTCGCGCCAGCACCATTGAGAAGGCATAGCTTGCAGCACTGAACAGGCTGAGCAGCGCGGCCGGCTCGAACAGCCCGCTACCGGGCCTGAGGATGATGATGACCCCGATGAAGCCGGCGATGACGGCGGCCCATGCCTGCGGCGTCACCTTCTCGCGCAGCATGATGCTGGCCAGCAGCGTGACGAAGATCGGCGAGGTGAAGAACAGCGCCACGGCTTCTGCCAGCGGCAGCGCCGGGAAGGCCATGTAGTAGCTGGTATAGGACGTGATCAGGATCAGGCCGCGCGCGATCAGCAGCTTCCAGTTCCGGGTGCGCAATGCGCCAAGCCCGTTGGCATAGGCCACCATTGCAAGCAGGATCGGCAGCCCCACGATCGAGCGGAGCACGATTGCCAGCGTCACCGCATGGTCGCCGCTCATCGCCTTCAGGATCGCGTCCTGGATCGAGAAGATGAAGACGCCCACGACGAGCGAGATGATGCCGGTCAGGCTCTGGTTGCGCGCGTCCTTCATGATGCGATGATGGCGAGGCGAACCCGCCGCTGCCCGTCAAGCTGCGGCATATCCGGTCGCTTTGCGGCGTGCGCTATTCCGCAGCGGCCACGGCGGGCGGCAGGCCCTTCACCACGCCCATCTGCTGCACGG
Organism: Aestuariivirga sp.; assembly: GCF_044239095.1. Classification (GTDB taxonomy): domain Bacteria; phylum Pseudomonadota; class Alphaproteobacteria; order Rhizobiales; family Aestuariivirgaceae; genus Aestuariivirga. Next base: position 7,916 of record NZ_JBIICB010000078.1, read on the forward strand.
CGGGGTCATGCGCCCTACGGGCGAACACCTCTTTTACCAGGGGTATGAACGTGTCGAGCGTCTCCGTGGGATAGGCGGGGTCAAAGGAGGACTGGTCCCAGCGCTCGCAGAAATCCACGCAGGACTGGAAGTAGGGCGAGCTCCGGTATTTCTCCCGCTCATGCTGGTTCCAGCCATAGTGGTGGGCGTAGTAGTACATCTGGAAGGAGGCATGGTGCTCCACCGTCCACACCACTTCCTCGCGCATATAGGGCCGCAGGATCTCGGCCGCGAAGCGGTCATGGTTCTGGGGCGCGAGGCCATCGCCGATGTCGTGGAGGAGGGCGGCCACCACCCAGTCGGTGTCAGCCCCCTCACGCAGCGCGCGGGTCGCGGCCTGCAGCCCATGCTCGAGGCGGCTGATCTTGTAGCCGGGAAGTGTCTCCTCCTCCTGCAGGCGGAGTTCGCGGATGACGCGGTCACCCGTGGCCCTGACATGGTCGTCCTCGAGCGGCTTGAGGAAAAGGTAATCCTCGCGCGTTCCGTCCTTCATGGCGGTGAATTCAACGGTTTTCATGTGCCAGCCTCTCGCGGTGGAAGATGTAAAGTCCCGACCCGATGATAATCGCAGCACCTGCCCAGGTCCACAAGTCTGGCCAGTCGCCCCAGATAAAGAAGCCGAACAGGGCCGCCCACAGCAACGAAGAATAGGAGAAGGGCGCCACGACGGACGCAGGCGCTGCCTGGAAAGAGCGGATGAGGAACAGGTGCCCGAGCCCCCCGGCCAGGCCGCTTGCCATCAGCAGCAGCCAGTCGAAAGCCGTGGGCCAGGACCAGAACCACGGCACGATGAGGCTCGTCACCACCGCGCCCGCCGCCGCGGTATAGAGCAGAGATGTTCGCGGATCATCGCCGCGTACCTTGCGGGTCAGGATCTGGTAGTTGGCGTTGAGGAAGGCCGCGGCCAGCAGGAAGAGCACGCCATGGCCATAAGCGCCCAGTCCTTCCTCCCACGGCCTGACGACGATGACCGCGCCGATGAACCCAAGCAGCACGCCCATCCAGCGCCGCAACCCCACCTTTTCGCCGAGCAGTGGAATGGCAAGGATCGTCACCAGGATCGGGTTGAGGAACATGATGGTGGTGCCGGTGGCCAGCGGCGTCGTGCGGATCCCGGCATTGAACATCGCCGTGGTCGACATCAGCAACACGGAGCGCAGAAGCTGGGTTTTCGGATGGCGGGTCCTTGCCAGCCTGCCGATATCCTTGCCGCAGGCCAGTGCTGCGATGAGCGTCGCAAAAAAGAAGCGTGCCCAGGTCACCTGCACCAGCGAGTAGCTTTCCATCAGGTGCTTCATGATCGCGTCGAGCGCGATGAAGCAGAACATGGTGGCGAGCATCCAGAGGATGCCCGCCGCGCGGTTCTCCTTGTTGACCACTGCCATTCAGGCCGGAAAACTCACGCCGGCACGTTCGCCCGCGAGGCGGAGTTCGGCGTAAAGCCCATCGGGCAGCGGTATGCCGTCCCGATCGCGGATGCGGCGGCGCTCCCACTCGGGCCCGCCCGCGGCGTAGGTTCCGGGCTGCGAGCTGAAGTTTCCAATATAGGCCTCAAGCCGCGCGCCGAAGGCCTCCATCGTCATGAACAGCGTCGGGTCAATCGCCATCACGAAATGGCCGACCTTGCTGTCGCCCAGTGCCAGGCCGTCCTGATCCGCCGAGAGCCGCATGCCGCTGAGGAGCCCACCCAGCACCTCTGCCATGCCCGCAAGGGCTGCGCCCTTGTAGCCGAAATCCGCGCCACCCACGGGCGCCAGCGCCACGGCCTGGTTGGGATCCGTGACGAAGGCGCCGGATAAATCGACCGCAACGCCCTCCGGCAGTTCCAGGCCTTCGGTGCGAAAGCGCAGCACCTTGTTCCAGGGAATGGCACTCGTCGCCATGTCAAGCAGGAAGGGATCGCCGCCCGGGTTGGGTGCCGAGAGCGACAATGGGTTTGTGCCGTGGATTGGCTTCGATCCGCCATGCGGCACGACGAAGGCGCCGGAGTTGGAGGCCACGAAGCCGATGAAGCCCGCGTCCGCTGCAGCCAGCGTATAGGCGCCGGCGGCACCGAAATGCGTGGAGTTGATGACGCTCGCCATGCCGATGCCGCAGTCCCGCGCCAGCGCGCAGGCCTCGTCCATGGCACGGTACATGGCGATGTGGCCAAGGCCATCATCGGCATCAACGAGGGCCGCCGCGCGCCGCTTGTAGTCGACGGTTACATTCGGGTTGCCCTTGGCGAGGCCGCTGCGCAGGCAGTCGGCATACCACGGCAGGAGCCTGATGCCGTGGCTGTCAACGCCGTGCAGGGACGCATGCAGCATCGCCCATGTCGCGGCCTCTGCCGATGCCTCGCTGGCGCCCGCGCTGACAAGAACCGCATTGGAGAATGCGGCGAGAACTCCGGCAGACGTGCTTCGGCTCATCAGGCGATCTTGCCGCCGAGCTCATCCTCGATGTGGACGCGGATGATCTCCTCGAAGCTGCCCTCTGCCTCGAAGCCCAGCTCACGCCCGCGCCTTGCCTCGAAGTTCCGCGGCCAGCCGGACACGATCTTCATGATCGTCTCATTCGGCTCGCGCCGGATGCGGGCCACGACATTCTCGCCCGCCACCTTGCGCAATGCAGCGATCTGCTCGCCGACGGTGCAGGAGATGCCGGGCAGCGTCACGTTGCGGCGGTTGCCGAGGAGCCCCGTGTCCATCGTCGCGGCACGGATGAGGAACCGGGTGGCAGCACGCGGCGAGGCATGCCAGTGGCGCACATCCTCGGACACCGGCAGCACCGCCTCCTGCCCGGCGAGCGGCTCGCGGATGATGTTGGAAAAGAAGCCCGAGGCCGCCAGGTTGGGCTTTCCCGGCCTGACACAGATCGTCGGGAAACGCAGGCCGACGCCATCGAAGAAACCGCGCCGCGAATAGTCCGACAGCAAGAGCTCGCAGATCGCCTTTTGCGTGCCGTAGCTGGTGAGCGGCGTTGTGAAATAATCATCCGGGATGGCCTCCGGAAAGGGCGCGCCAAAGACGGCGATCGAGGACGTGAAAACCACCTTGGGCTTATAGCCGCCGCCGGCCTTGCGGATTGCCTCGAAGAGATAGCGCGTTCCATCGAGATTGATGCGGTAGCCCTTCTCGAAATCGGCTTCGGCCTCGCCCGAGACAATGGCCGCGAGATGGAAGATGACATCCGGACGGAGCGCCACCAGCTTCTCGGCCTCGCCCGGAACGGAGAGATCGCCGATCAGCGTCTCGACCGGGAAGGACGAGGCGGGCGGCGGTGGCGCCAGCACCACGTCATGGCGGATGATCTTGCCGATGGCCGTCTCGCCGAGCCGCCCGTCTGCCGCAAGGCGGTTGATCAGCTTGACGCCGACCATGCCGCCGCCGCCGATGACTAGAATATTCATTGTGGAATCTCCCCTTTGAAAAACAGAATAGGCGCAGACACCTACCTGCAACAAGGGCTTGACCCGCTTGGGCACCGCTGTCACCCTGGCATGGCTTGCGTGTGTTTTGGCCTCATGAGGCCTGCGTTGCTACTTTTGCGTGCAGCAGAAAATTTCTCTCAAATGTTTAATGCCGCACAATTGATTGCGGCCACAAGAATACCGTTAATAATGGCTTAGCGTTTTGCCACCAATTTGGTACTTAGGCTTTGAATCGCTCTCTCACGGCACTGGCAAAAGGATCGGCAATGCTTTCTCGCAGGGCAGTCATAACCGGGGCGGCGTCCAGCCTGCTCGCCGCTCCACTCGCAGGCGCAGCCTTCGCGCAGTCATCGGACGATGATCCGTATCCGCTTCCGAAATTCGACTACAGCAAGCTGCCGGAGCCGTTCAGGCCGGCGGTGGTGAATTACAGCGGGCGCCAGTGGCCCGGCACCATCATCGTCGACACGCAGGCGCGCCAGTTGTACCTCGTGCTGCAGGGCGGCAAGGCCATGCGCTGGGGCTGTGCCGTCGGGCGTGATGGTTTCCGCTGGGCGGGTCTCGCGGACGTCGGCCGCAAGGTGATGTGGCCGCGGTGGACGCCACCCAAGGAAATGATCGCACGCAGCCCCGAAAAGGCGAAGTGGGCGAATGGCATGCCAGGCGGGCCGGACAATCCGCTGGGCGCGCGCGCGCTCTATCTGTTTCAGAACGGCAATGACACGCTCTATCGCATCCATGGCACGACCGAGCCTTTGTCGATTGGCAAGAACGCATCCTCGGGGTGCATCCGTATGGTAAACCAGGATGCGGTGGAACTCTACCGCCGCGTGCCGATCGGCTCGCGCGTCGTGGTCCTGGCAGAAGGCGTCTGATCCGTGATTTCTCATTCATTTGGCCTGCACATCACAATTCTGGCTGCGGCGGGCTTGGCCTTGGCGGCGTGTTCTTCGTCCAAGAATGACCTTGCAGTGGTGGATCCTGCCATCACACAGCAACCCATTGCACCGCTTCCCACCGGTGAGCTGAAGGCAGCCGACGTCAATCGCGCCCTCGCGGAACGCCGGTTCAGCTTTGCCAGCGCCGGCCGCAAGGGCACCGTGACCTATTTCAGGGACGGCACCTTCGAATATGATGAGACCGGCAAGGGCATCGGCACCGGGGTCTGGACTGCCGCCGACGGCAAGCTCTGCGAGGCGCGGAACCCGACGAGCTTCCTGCCCAAGGGCACCCCGTCCACCTGCGTGCCCATCTCTTCAGACGGTTCACGCTTCACCGTGGGCTCGATGCAACTCATCCCGATCTGAGCGCGGCCTTTTGTAACCGGCGCTCAGCTTCGGGCTGCATGGCCTGTGTGAGGTTCGCCTCCGCCGCCATGCGCCAGTTGAAGTAGGGCGTGGACACCAAAAGGATGCGGCCAGGCCCGGTATAGCGCCGGACATATTCCTCACCCGACAGCCAATAGCTGAACATTGAGCGTGTTGGATTGCCAACCCGGTAGGTGACGCCAGCACTGCGGGCGATGACGAGCTTTCCTTCAACCGAGATGGTCTCGCTGCCAAGGTCGATCTCCTCGACAGGCCCCGCCGCATTCAACACCACGCGGCCTCTTCCGCTCACCTTCGTCTGAAAATCGATGAAGCCCTCTCCCGCACGGAAGGACGTGAACATGCGTTCGCGGTGAAGACCGAGTTGAACACTATCGTCCGATGCCCAGTATGATCCACTCTCGAGAATCCACGGCTCGTCGTGAACCTCGAACACGTGATAGCCGCCGAAGGTCGATGTCAGATAGACATCTCCCGTGCCGGTGTATCGCGGGCGGATGAGCGGCTCATCGGCGATCTTGCACTTGATGGCATGGCCCAGCGAGGGCAGGGGCGCCACGACCTCGATCATGCCGCGCATATAGCTCAGGGCTCCGGCCTCGGCCCGCACGGTTTCGTTCATGAGGGTGATCTTCACCCATCTTTGATATTCGGATTCCTGGATCTCGAACTCGGCCATGGCTTGCGTCCTACTTCAGCAGTCCGAGGTCCCGGAACGCCCGTGCGGCGCCAGGGTGAAGCGGGGCGGTGAGTGACCGGGCGGCCATGTCTTCCGGCTTCAGCCCGGCCAGAGCCTGCTGCTGTTTCAGCTTCTCCAGATTGCTCATGATCGCCATGGTCAGGGCGTGAACGGTGTCCTCCGGAACAGTTGCGGAGGTGACCAGCGTGGCCTTCACACCGAAGGTGGGAACATCCGCCGCCAGGCCATAGGCGCGGCCGGGAATGGCGGCCGCCGTATAATAGGGCCTCATGGCCACAAGCGCATCGACAGCCTCTCCACCCACCGGGAGGAGCTTCAGGCGGCAGGAATTGAGCTGGCGCTCGATCATGCTGGAGGGGTGGCCGACGATCATCAGGCTTGCGTCCAATGTGTTGGCGCAGAGCCGTGCCGTGGCGGCATCGGTCTTCAGTTCGGCAGCTTCGCCCAAATCGGCTTCGGTGATCTTGAGTGCGCCCTTCAATTCATCCCAGGTCACGCGGCTGCCCGTTCCCGGCGCGCCGATGTTCACTCTCTTGCCCTTGAGCTGTTCGATCGTGCCGATCCCTGAATCCTCGCGCACGATCACTGTCAGCGTCTCGGGATAGAGCGCCATCACCGCGCGGAGTTGAGAAGCAGGCCGGCCCTGCCAGCGCCCCTCGCCATTCACCGCGAAGAACTGCGCGTCAGATTGCACGAGAGCGAACTCGTTCTCGCCTGAAGCCACGGAATCCACATTGTAGACGGAACCGGGCGTCGACTCGACCGAGCACCACAGCGCCTGTCCGCTTCCCGCGGTATTGACGGCGTCACAGATCGCCTTGCCGACCGGAAAATAAAGCCCTGAGACGGTCCCGGTGGCCAGCGATACGAAGTGACGGCCGGCGGGTCCGGCGTCCGCTGCCCCGGGGCAGAGCAGCGCCATCGCCACCGCCAGCATGAGACGCATCGGGTTTGCGTTCAGAGGAAAGTACGCCTTCATGATTCATCCCACTGCATCACAAGCCCATACATCACCTTGTAGGCATCGGACGTCACGCTCACCGTGCCCTGCAGCGGCCTGTCCATCACCACGATGAGGAAGATCATCACGCCCAGGAAGAACGAAATGATGCCGCCCAGGATCATGTGAAGCGTAAACCGCATGTCGAGCATCCAGATCAGCAGGATGTTGATCAGCGCGCCAATCGCCACGACGTACCAGAGAACGCCCGGTATGGCGGTGTTGACGCCCGTCAGCCGATGCTGCCGCGCATCGTCGATGTCTCCGAAATACTTGAGGCTCTGTTCCTGCAGCAGGTTTTCGGTGTGGTTTACCGGCTGCAGCGACAGAAGTTTCTGCTGGATGATCTGCAGGCGGAGATCGCCGCCGTTCCAGATCTTGCCCTGGCTGTGGGCGGGCCAGTCCTTGTTCATCACATACTGCGTGTAGTCACGCAGCAGATACTGAACCTCGCTGCGCAGCGGCTCAGGATAAGACCCCACCGTCCGGTAAAGCGAAGCGATACGCGAGGCCTCCCGGTCGACGGCGGACTCGATGTTGGAGGCATTGGTAAAGGCCGCGACCGACAGCAAACCCAGCAGCAAGCCATAGAACAGGCTGAACCCTGCACTGGTGTAATTCACCAGGTCGTTCACCCCGCTTTGCCGGCGCAGCCACAAGCGAAAAAACGGCTTGATGAAAATGATGCCGAACCAGGTCGCCAGCACCAGAACGGCGGAGCAGATGAACGCCAGACGCGCGGTCGGCACCGCATTCATCCATTCCATCAGCCATCCCATGTCGAACAGCTGCATCATGCGCACTGGCGCCTTACGCAAGGGGCTGCGCTGGCCAGCATGGCGCATGCCGTTTGCGTTATGGCACGCGCTGGATAGTCAAGATGTTGGCCGAGGAGTGGCATACCACACTCAACCATAGGTTAATCTATTCGTCAATTCCGTCGTGTTTTGGACCTCATTGCCAACCGTCCATCGTCACTGCCCAGCGTAAGCCAGGCAGGAAGGGAGGATGATAACTCTCGTTCTAGGGTAAAAAAATTTATTTAAATTAGCTTCGCCTCGCGATCGCCGCCTCCATTTCACCTCGCGGGCGGGGCCTGCCGTAGGCCGATCCAGTTTGACTTGCAGCCGTTCAGCCTCTCAACTAGTGGATTGACTCCAACGTTTGGAACCCACGGTTCCGAGCTGCGATGATATCGCCAGGGTTGGCTTTCCATGCGAAGGGTTTGGGACTGGAGGCGTT
>NZ_JBIICB010000345.1:0-3912 GCF_044239095.1 Aestuariivirga sp.
CGAGCGGCGGGGAAACCTCCACGAGGTCGCCGCCCACGAGGTTGAGGCCGCGGCAGCCACGGATGATCTCGAGTGCCTGCCAGGTGGAGAGGCCACCCACCTCCACCGTGCCGGTGCCAGGTGCGAATGCGGGGTCGAGGCTGTCGATGTCATAGGTGAGGTAGACCGGGTGATCGCCGATCTTTGCGCGCACCTCCTGCATGAGGGGGGCCAGCGACTTGTACCAGCATTGCTCGGCCTCGATCACGGTGAAGCCCTGCTTGCGCGGCCAGTCGAAATCCTCCGGCGAATAGCCCGACCCGCGCAGCCCAATCTGATAGACCTTGTCGCAGGCAAGCAGCCCCTCCTCCACCGCGCGGCGGAATGGCGTGCCATGGGCGATCTTCTCGCCGAACATCTCATCGTTGATGTCGGCATGGGCATCGACATGGATCATGGCGACGGGGCCGTGCTTCTTGCGCATGGCGCGGAGGATGGGAAGCGTCAGCGTGTGGTCGCCGCCCAGCGTCAATGGCGTGCAGCCATACCCGAGGATCGCGTCATAGGCCGCCTCGATGATCCCCACCGTCTTCTTGAGGTCGAAGGTGTTGATCGGCACGTCGCCGATATCGGCCACCTGCAGGGATTCGAACGGCTTGGCACGGGTGGCCATGTTGTAGGGCCGGATCATGCAGGATTCAGCCCTGATCTGGCGCGGCCCGTGGCGCGTGCCCGAGCGGTTGGAAGAGCCGATGTCGATGGGAACACCCACGAAGCACACGTCGAGCCCCTCCGCGGTGGGCTGTGAGGGAAGCCGCATCATGGTGGCGGGGCCGGCAAAGCGCGGCATGTCGTTGCCGCCCAGCGGCTGGTTGAAGATGCGATCGGCCATGAGGGACTCCAATTCTCTTGAGGCGGGCATATAGCACCCCGCCTGGACCGATGAGAAGCGGGCGCGCAAGATCAGGAGCGGGTGGCAATGATCCAGCCGCGGCCCTCGGTCTGATGTCTGGTCGATGTCGTGAACCCGCATTGCCCGAGTTTCTCATGCAGCATTCGCTCTTTCCCGCCGCTGACGAGATCGCAATGATAGAGCACAAGCATGGTCTCGAATTTCGACAGTGTCTGCTTGTCTGCCGACAGCAGGATTGGAAACTCGGCCCCCTCACAGTTGAACTTTGCAAAGTTCACTTCTGGGATATTGCGCTCGAACAGGTAGCGCTCGAGGGTGAGGGAGGACACATACTCTGCTGAACCACTGAAGTTGAAAGTAGTCGAGTCGCCCCAACTCTCACCTTCAGTGGCGAGATAGAGTTGAGTGTAGCCGTTCTTGTCACCCAGTGCGGCATGGTCAGCAATGACGTTGGTGACACCGTTCAGAAAGAGGTTCGTCTTGAGCAAGGCAAATGTTTCCTGCCGCGCTTCCACCGCATAGACCCGCTGCACGGATCGGGACAAGAGCAGCGAAAAATCTCCGAGATGGGCGCCGACATCCAAGACAGTATGCGTGCTCTGGGGTTGATATTCAGGAACGCCACGCAGGAAGATGTCATGTTCAAAGCTATGCGCGATCACGGCTTCATCCGATGATGCTGGCCGGTAGGCCACCGTGAAACCCATGGCCGAGGTCAGATTGAGTGTTCTGGCTTTCGCCTTCTCCATTCCAGCCATTTCAGCAAATTGCTGAGCGGATTGAAGATTGTGCAGGACGTCTTCGCTCACCACGCTTCAACTTTCATTCAGCTGGCAGTTCCCATTTGACCTGCCGTCAGCTGGCAAGATCGCCTGACGATGCAAAGAGAGCAATCATTTTCCGCGGCGGGTGGCGGCAGGGACTGCCGGTGGATCAGAGCACGCTGACCCGGGCGCCGAGCTTCACATGGCGGTAGAGCTCGGTCACATCCTCGTTCAGCATGCGGATGCAGCCCGAGGAGGCGGCCTTGCCGATGGAGGACGGCTCATTGGTGCCGTGGATGCGGTAGATCGAGGAGCCGAGATAGATGGCGCGTGCCCCCAGCGGATTGTCGGGGCCGCCCACCATGAGGGCTGGAAGGTCCGGGCGGCGCTTGCGCATCGAGGCTGGCGGGCGCCAGTCCGGCCACTTGGCCTTGGCGGTGACGGCGTGCGATCCCTGCCACTCGAAGCCCTTCTTGGCGGTGGCCACCCGGTACATCACGGCCTGGCCATCGCCGAGCACGAGGTAGAGCCGGTTCTGCCGGGTCAGCACGATGATGTCGCCGGCCTCGGCCGTGGTCTCGAAGGCCACGATCTTGCCGCGCCTGAAGGCGGAAGCCGGGGCCTGCCCGTCCGCCGGGCCGGCCGAGGCCGGGACGATCACGATGGCGTCCTGCTGGCTGGGCGCAACGGAGCCCGCGTGGGCGCCGGTGGCGAGAATGGCCAGGCCGAGGGTTGCGGCGGCGAAAGTCCCGAGGAGCTTTTTCATGGCGATGGTTCCCTGTCGTCGGTTGTCTCCGCCGGTCTAGCCGCCTTGCCCTGAACGGGGTCTGAGCTGGTGGTTTATCCGGCGTTCATCTTTGCTTTCGATGTCCACCCTTGTAACGTGGCGGCGGCAGCATTCTGTGCCGGCCGTCACAGGCCGCATTTTTTCCCGAGGGGGCTCATGACCATCACGACGATCACCGACTATCCGCGCAAGGTAAGGGAAATCGAGAACATCTGGATTCCGCTCTCTGACGGGACCAAGCTCGCCGCACGCATGTGGCTTCCGGAGGATGCGGAGGCCGATCCGGTGCCAGCGCTGCTCGAATACCTGCCCTACCGCAAGCGGGACGGCACCCATGTGCGCGATGCGCTGACGCACCCCTATTTTGCCGGCCACGGCTATGCCGCGATCCGCGTCGACATGCGGGGCAACGGCGAGTCTGACGGCGTGATGCTGGACGAATATGCCAAGCAGGAGCAGGACGACGCGCTGGAGGTGATCGACTGGATCGCCAAGCAGACCTGGTGCTCCGGCAAGGTCGGCATGTTCGGGATTTCCTGGGGCGGCTTCAACGCGCTGCAGGTGGCGGCGAGGAAGCCCCCGGCGCTCAAGGCCATCGTCACCATCTGCTCCACCGACGACCGCTATGAAGACGACGTGCACTATAAGGGCGGCACGGTGCTGAACGAGATGATGGGCTGGGCCGCAACCATGCTCGCCTATTCCTCGCGGCCCCCCGACCCTGCGATCGTCGGCGACCGCTGGCGCGCGATGTGGATGGAGCGGCTCGAGAATGAGCCCTTCCTGGTCATTCCCTGGCTCGAGCATCCGCACCGCGACGCCTACTGGAAGCATGGCTCGATCTGTGAGGATTTCTCCGCCGTCGAGGCCCCCACCCTGGTGGTGGGCGGCTGGAACGACGCCTATTCCAACGCCGTGCCGCGCCTGATGAAGGGGCTGCGGGTGACGCGCAAGGCCATCATCGGACCCTGGGCGCACAAGTACCCGCATTTCGCCGTGCCGGAACCGCGCTTCGGATTCCTGCAGGAATGCCTTCGCTGGTGGGACCAGTGGCTGAAGGGCCAGAACACCGGCGTCTCCCGCGATCCCGATTTCCGCTACTACGTGATGGAGCCGTGGAAGCCCGGCACCTTCCCCGAGCGCATCAACGGGCGCTGGCTGGGCGACAATTTCTGGGGCTTCGGCCATGTCGAGACGAAGAAGTGGTGGCTCAACGCCGGCGGCATCGGGCCCAATCAGGGCAGCGAGACGGCGCTCACCATCTCATCAAAGCAGACCACGGGGGCGGACGGCGGCGAATACTGCATCATCTGGCTGGGGCCGGAATTTCCGGGCGACCAGCGGCGCGACGACGAGCAATCGATCACCTTCGACACGCCGGCTCTCGTGACCGCCATCGACATCGTGGGCCAGCCGGCCGTCGAACTCGATTTCTCGGTGGACAAGCCCATCGCGCATATCGCGGTGCG
>NZ_JBIICB010000079.1:0-15588 GCF_044239095.1 Aestuariivirga sp.
TGATCAGCGCGGCGTCTTCTTCTCCTGCGCGCGCTTGTGCGCGGCCAGCGCCATTAGCCGCCGGTCACGCCATTGCGTGGCCGCGCCCAGCCTGTCGGACGGAACGTCCGCCCGCCGCTCCGCATCAAGCGTCGCGCCGATGGTTTCTGGCCATGGCCGTGCCGAAGCCTGTTGGTCGCCCACGCGGCGGATCGTCGGTCCATAGCGCGTGAGGTAGTCTGCCACGCCCTGCGGCGCATTGAGGTCAATGGTTTCAATGGGTCCCATGAAGCTCCAGCGCAGCGCGAGCCCATCCTTCACCGTCTTGTCGAGGTCTTCGGCTGAAACATAGCCCTCCGCAATGAGGCGGAAGGCCTCGTTCAGTACCGCCAGTTGCAGGCGGTTCAATATGAAGCCCTCGATCTCACGCTTCACCGTGATGGGAACCATGGCGCAGCCTGCCATGAAATCCCGCGTTCCCGAAATCACCTCGGGCGCTGTGAAATCAGCCCCACACAGCTCCACGATGGGGGCCAGATGCGGCGGGTTCAGCGGATGTGACACGAGGCAGCGGTCCCGCGTCGCGAGACCGCCGAAGATGATCGATGGCATGATGGCCGAGGTTGAGCTGGACAGGATCGCATCGCGCGGAACCAGGGCCTCGACGGCTGCGAACAGCTGCTGCTTGGGCTCCGCTTGTTCCGCGATGTTCTCCTGAACGAAGCCGGCTCCACTCAAGGCGTGCTCAAGGTTCCGCGCAGGCCTTACCCGGGACAGAATTGCACCTGCGTCATCGATCAACCCCTCCGCCGCCATGGCGGGCAGGGTGATGGCGATGTGGCTGAGCGCCCTTTCGACTTGCGCCTCGTCCTGGTCCCACAGCAACACGTCATGGCCGCCGCGCGCGAAGACCATGGCCCAGGACCGGCCGATGAGGCCGGAGCCCAATATGGCGGCCTTCACCGCGGCACCGGCGCGTCTTTGCGGAGCAGTCCCTCGGCCTTGAGCTCCTTCCAAAGCGCCTTTGGCAGCTTCACCCCCATGGTCTTGGCGTTGAGTGCCACTTCCTTGGCGCTGACCCCACCGGGAATGACGCTGACGACCTGGCTGTGATGCAGCGGAAAGCGCAGCGCCGCCTCCGGCAGCTTCACCTTGTGGCGCTTGCAAACGGCCTCGATCTTCGCCACGCGCTCCAGAATATGCTTCGGTGCCGGATCATAATTGTACCAGGCGCCGGGCTTGGGGCCGGTGGCGAGAATGCCGGAATTGTAGGGTCCGCCCAGCACGATGCCCACGCCACGTTCCTCGCACAGCGGCAGGAAGGATTCGAGTGCTTCCTGTTCCAGCAGCGTATAGCGGCCCGCCAGCAGGAAGATGTCGAAGTCGCCCGCCCGCGTCAGCGTCTCGGCGACCTGCCATTCATTGATGCCGGCGCCGAAGGCCTTGATCACCTTCTGCTCGCGCAGCTTGACCAGCGCCTTGTAGCCGCTGCTCATCAGCGTCTTTACATGCGCATCGCGCGCTGCTTCCGACTTGTGCGTGAACACGTCCACGTCATGCACGAAGATAATGTCGATCGAGTCGACACCCAGCCGCTCGAGTGAGAATTCGATGGAGCGCATGAACCCGTCATAGGTGTAGTCGAAGCGCTCCTTGCGGGACGGCGTGTCGAAGAACTTGCCAATCCCCGTGCGCTCCTGCGGAGGGCACACCTCAAGCAGGCGTCCGACCTTGGTGGAGAGCACATAGTCCTTCCGCTTCTTGCCGAAGAGAAAGCGGTTGAGGCGCGTTTCGGAAAGGCCGAGCCCATAAAGCGGTGCCGTATCATAATAGCGGATGCCCGCCTTCCAGGCGGCCTCCAGCGTCTTTTGCGCATCCTCTGGCTCGACCGCCCGGTAGAGATTGCCGATGGGTGCCGTGCCGAATCCCAGTTCGGTGAAGGAGATGGTTTCCCCCGAGGGCGCCTTGAAATTGCGCTTCTTCATGTCTCACTGCCTTTCATGGTGTTGAGGTCTGCAAATAACTCCGGCCGGTCGCGCGCGAAGGATTCGAGCTCCGCCAGTACGGCGTCGAGGTGGCGGTGCATGGCCGATGCAGCTGCCTCGCCATCGCGCTTTTCGAGGGCTGTCACCACAGCCTCATGTTCTGCCAGCGTCAGCTCCAGCCGCCGTCTGGTGTTGAGCAGCCGGCGCACGCGGTCGAGCCCAAGCCGCGCGGTTTCCGTGGCATTGCGGACCCGCTCATAGCCCAGCTGGTCCTGCAGTGCGGCATGGAAGGAAAGGTCGAAGCTATGGAAGCCCTTCAGGTCCTCTGCCTCAATGGCCGCCTGCTGGTAGCGGAGATTGCTGCGGAGCTGGTCGAGCAAGGCAGAAGGTGCGCCCCCGGCGATGCTCCGCACCGTTTCAACCTCGAGTGCGCGGCGGAAGAACATGTTCTCGCGCGCATCCGAAATCTTGATCAGCGCCACGCGGGAGCCGCTCTGCGGAATGATGTCGACCAGCCCCTCTGCCGCCAGCCGGTTCATCGCCTCACCCACAGGAAAGCGGGATACGCCCATGCGTGCGGCAATCGCCTGCTTGTCCAGGAATTCCCCCGGTTTCAGGTCCAGCTGCACGATGGCTTCCCGCAGCGCCGTATGCACCCGGGCCGTGGCGCCGGCAGGTGCCGCGCTCCGTCCCGGGCTCAAGAATTCATAGGTGACGGCGGAATCTGGCATGCTAACATGTTAGCTGGATTCCCCGGACGAGCAAGCCCTCAGCCATAGAGTGAGACCCGACATGATTTCGAGCGTTCCCAAGCTTCCCCGCATGCTGCGCCTTTCGGACCAGGACAATGTCCTTGTCGCCATCGAGACCGTGGACAAGGGTGCCGCAGCGCCCGAGGGCATCACTGCGCTGGACCGTATCGGCAAGGGCCATAAGATGGCGGCCGCCGCCATTGCAGCGGGCGAACCCGTACGCAAGTTCGGCCAGATCATCGGCTTCGCCAAGGTGGATATCCCGAAGGGTTCGTGGGTGCATGAGCACAATACCGGCGTGCATGATTTCGCCCGCGACTATGCCTTCGCGCAGGACGCGCAGCCGGAAGACATTCTGCCAATCGAAGCTCAAGCCACCTTCCAGGGCATCCGCCGCGCCAACGGCAAGGTCGGCACGCGCAACTACATTGGCGTCCTCACCTCGGTGAACTGCTCGGCGACCGTCGCGGGCTTCATCGCCGAAGAGGTGAACCGCTCCGGCATGCTGGACGCCTATCCAAACATTGACGGCATCGTGGCCCTCAAGATGGACAATGGCTGCGTGATCGACTACCGCGGCGCCATTTTCGACATCCTCAAGCGCACCGCCTGGGGCTATGCGACGAACCCCAACATGGGCGGCGTGCTGATGGTGGGGCTGGGCTGCGAAGGCTTCCAGATCCCGCGCTTCAAGGAGGCCTATAACGTCACCGAGAATGAATTGTTCCGTACCATGACGATTCAGGAAACGGGGGGCACCCGCAAGACCGTGGCCGCGGGCGTTGCCGCCATCAAGGAGATGCTGCCCCACGTCAACAACGTGAAGCGCGAGACCTGTCACGCCTCGGACCTTATCGTAGCGCTGCAATGCGGCGGCTCCGACGGCTATTCCGGCATCACCGCCAACCCGGCGCTGGGCGCTGCCGTCGATATTCTGGTCAGGCATGGCGGCACCGGCATCCTGTCTGAAACGCCTGAAATCTATGGCGCAGAGCATCTGCTCACGCGGCGTGCCGCCAGCAGGGAGGTGGGCGAAAAGCTCGTCGACATCATAAAGTGGTGGGAAGACTATACCAGCCGCAACAACATGGAGATGAACAACAACCCCTCTCCGGGCAACAAGCTGGGTGGCCTTACCACCATCCTTGAAAAGTCGCTGGGCGCTGCCGCCAAGGGCGGCACCACCACGCTCCGCCACGTCTACCGCTACGCCGAGCCCGTCACCGGCAAGGGCTTCGTCTTCATGGATACGCCGGGCTATGATCCGGTAGCAGCCACCGGCCAGGTGGCGGGCGGCGCCAATCTCCTGTGCTTCACCACGGGCCGTGGCTCCGCCTATGGCTGCAAGCCCGTTCCCTCGATCAAGCTTGCCACCAACTCCGACATCTACCACCGCATGATCGACGACATGGACATCAACTGCGGCGACATCCTCGATGGTGTCTCGATTCAGGAGAAGGGCCAGCAGATCTTCGAGATGATGCTGAAAGTTGCATCGGGCCAGCACACCAAGTCGGAAGAGCTGGGTTATGGCGACAATGAATATGTGCCCTGGCACGTCGGCGCCATGATGTAGGCTGCTGCGGTAGTCATCATTGCAACATGATTCCGGCGGAAAGAAATCCTTCAACCGGACGCCATGTGGTTAACGAACCGTAAATCGGTAGCTGCTAGCTCATGCCGGTCAGGAGTGCCGGAGATCGATGGGCGTTTCGAGCAAGCGAGGCCGCAGTAAGCAGCAGATCGAGCCGCAGCTTTTCAGCGGCGGGAGCAAAGGCAGGAACGGAGGCCAGCCGGCAGGCCGGGCTCCGGTCCGCCGCAAGCGACGGTCGGTCCTGTGGGCACTGTTCCGGTTCGGATTCTCCCTTGCCTTCGCCGGGGCGGCAGGTCTTGCGGCATTGTTCGGCTACATCTGGTTCACGCTGGACCAGCAGGGCCTCCTCAAGATCCCGGAGCGTGATCCCGGCATCATGATCCTTGCGTCCGATGGATCCGTGCTCGCAGAACGAGGCTCCTTCAACGGAGACGATGTTCGCCTGGCCGAACTGCCGGACTATGTGCCCAAAGCGGTAATGGCCATTGAGGACCGCCGCTTCTACAGCCATTACGGCATCGATCCGATCGGGCTTCTGCGTGCGGCCTACGCAAATTATGCCTCGGGCCGCGTGGTACAGGGCGGCTCCACCCTCACCCAGCAGCTGGCCAAGAACCTCTTCCTCAACCCGGACCGGACCATCGAGCGCAAGCTTCAGGAGGTGGTGCTCGCCGTCTGGCTGGAATCGCAATTCACCAAGGACGACATCCTCCAGCTCTACCTGAACCGCGTCTATTTCGGCGGGGGCGCCATCGGCATCGAGAAGGCGGCCCAAACCTATTTTCAGAAGCCTGCCTCGGAACTCACCATCGCTGAGGCCGCCACGCTTGCAGGCGTGCTCAAGGCGCCGAGCGCCAGCAATCCGGTGTCGAACCCGAAGGCCGCAGCAGAGCGCGCCAGACTTGTACTCGACAGCATGGCGGAGGCGGGCTTCATCACCGCCGAGGAGGCAGCCGAAAGCGCCAGCACCCCGGCGGAAGCCCGCGCGCTGCCCTTTGCTTCAGCCAAGTACTATGTTGTCGACTGGGTCGGTGAGCAGCTTCCCGAATTCGTCAAGGACTATGGGCAGTCGCTCGTCGTCGAGACGACGATCGATCCCGTCCTCCAGGCCCAGGCAGAGGCAGAACTCCGCAAGGAACTCAGGTCGGAAGGCACCAAGCTCAGAGCCGGACAAGGGGCCATGGTGGTGATGGATGGCGGCGGCGCCGTGCTGGCCATGGTGGGCGGCAGTTCCTACCGGAAGAGTCAATTCAACCGGGTCACCCAGGCCAAGCGGCAGCCGGGTTCCGCCTTCAAGCCCTTCGTCTTCCTGGCCGCACTTGAACGCGGCTACACCCCGGATACGGTCGAGGTCGACGAGCCGGTGAAGATCGGCAACTGGAGCCCTGAGAATTACCGCCGGAAATATCTGGGCCCCGTGGCACTCGAGACCGCGCTTGCCCTGTCGCTCAATACCGTTGCGGCAAAGCTCGCGGTCACCGCGGGGCCGAAAGCCGTGGCCGCGGTGGCGCACCGCCTTGGCATTGTCTCTCCCCTCGGCAGCGATGCCTCGCTCGCACTGGGAACATCCGAGGTCACGCTGCTCGAGCTCACCTCGGCCTTCGTGCCCTTCTCGAACGGCGGCTATCCCGTCTCGCCTTTCGCCGTCACCCGGATCCTCACCCGCGACGGCCGCGTCGTCTATGAGCGCAACGGCTCCGGCTTTCCCAGGGTCGTCACCGACAACGACCTCTATGGCATGAACCGCATGATGCGCCTCGTTGTCACCGACGGCACCGGCAGCCGGGCGGCTTTCCCGGGCTTCGACATCGCCGGCAAGACGGGAACCAGCCAGGATTACCGCGACGCCTGGTTCATCGGCTACACCAGCGATCTGATCGCCGGGGTCTGGGTCGGCAACGACGACAATTCGCCAACGAAGAAGGTCACGGGTGGACTGCTGCCCGCCGAAATCTGGCGCAAGGTGATGGAGTCCGCCCACCGCGGCCTCACCCCGCGGCCGCTTCCGGGCGAACCGCTGGTCGCGATGCGGGAGCCCACCACAATATCCGAGGTGCTTTACGAGCAGGGCGCGGCGGAGGAATCGGCGCGGTCCGCGCCGCCTAAGGAGAAGCGAGGCTTCTTCGAAAGGCTCTTCGGCGGCTTCTCGCGTCAATAGAGCATGATCCGCAAAAGTGGAAACTACTTTTGCGACAAGATCATGCTCAAGCAATTGATCTTGCGCGAGTTCCTTTCGACCAGGTGATTCCACCTGGTCGGAGCGCGCGTCGGCCTACCCGCAATGGTGAGGTGCGGGAAACCAACAAGCTCACGGCCTATGAGCGCATGCTGCGAAGGCAGGATGACCGCTGTCCAGGGCCCTACGTCACCACGCGGTGAACCTCCTGGCCATGCGCGCGCAACCAGTTCTTGGCCCGCGCCGCGTCATGGCAATGCGTCAGCACCAGCCGCCAGAAGCGCGGGCTATGGTCGAGGTACCTGAGATGGGCCACCTCATGGGCAGCGACGTAGTCCAGCACATAGCCGGGCGCGAGGATGAGGCGCCAGGAAAAGGAAAGATCGCCGCTGGCAGAGCATGAACCCCAGCGGCTTCGCTGGTCGCGGATGGTGATCCGCCGGTAACGCACGCCCATCAGCGACGCGTAATGCTCGCTTGCTTCTGTCAGGTCCTCCCGCGCCGCCGCCTTGAGGAAGTCTGTCAGCCGCCGCCTCACATGCGCGGCATCGCCTGGAACCTCGATGATCGACCGGTCGGCATCGATCCGCACCAGGCCGCGCCTTGTGTCCACGTGGCGGATCTCATGGCCGATGCCACGAAACGGCAGCACATGGCCGGGTGCAAGCTGGATGAGGCCGCCGCGGCTTCTCACCCGCTCCTCGATCCAGCCGCGGGAGCGTGCGGTGAATTCCAGCGCCCTGACGCGTGAGACCCCGTTGGGAACCGTGACAAGCACCCCGGTCCCTGAGGAGTTCAGGCGCAGCACCAGGCGGCGCGCCTGCGCGTGGCGCCTGAACACGACGTCCAGCACCTCATCGCCGATGGCGATGCGGGAAGGCTCAAGCGGTCTTGGGGCGGCCGTTCGCTGCAGGCTTCTGAGAAGTCCGATCATCAGCGTTCTTATTCACGAAGGCGACGATTCGCGGAACGATTTCCTTGCGGAACCTGGAGCCGTTGAACACGCCATAATGGCCCACGCCAGGCTGCAGGTGATGCAGCTTCTTCTCCTTTGGAAGGTTCGAGCACAGGTCCTGCGCCGCTTCCGTCTGGCCCACGCCGGAGATGTCGTCGCGTTCACCTTCGATGGTCATCAGCGCCGTCTGCGTGATCTTCGAAGGATCGACGCGGCTGTTGCGGTGCGTCAGCGTTCCCTTAGGCAGGTCGTGCGTCACGAACACCTTCTCGACCGTCTGCAGGTAGAAGTCGGCGGTCAGGTCCATCACCGACATGTATTCATCGTAGAACTCGCGGTGCTTCTCGGCGGAATCACCATCTCCCTCGACGAGGTGCCAGAACAGCTCGCGGTGGGCGTCGATGTGGCGGTCGAGGTTCATGGTCATGAACCCGCCAAGCTGCAGGAAGCCGGGATAGACGTCGCGCATCATGCCGGCATGGGGTGCCGGCACCTTCATGATCACGTTGTTGCGGAACCAGTCCATGCCTTTCTCTTCGGCGAGGCGGTTCACTGCTGTCGGGTTGCGGCGCGTATCGATGGGACCGCCGATCAGGATCATGGTCCGGGGTGCTGCGGGGTCCTTTGCGGCATTCATCAGCGCCACCGCCGCCATGACGGGAACCGAAGGCTGGCAGACTGCCATGACGCTCGTGTCCGGCCCGAGGTGGCGGAGAAACTCCGTGACATAGTCAACATAGTCGTCGAGGTCGAAGCTGCCCTCGAGCAGGGGCACCGTGCGGGCGTCCACC
This sequence comes from Aestuariivirga sp., assembly GCF_044239095.1. Classification (GTDB taxonomy): domain Bacteria; phylum Pseudomonadota; class Alphaproteobacteria; order Rhizobiales; family Aestuariivirgaceae; genus Aestuariivirga. The sequence goes on from NZ_JBIICB010000079.1 coordinate 8,233, forward strand.
CAGTCCGTGATGTAGACGTCGTAGTGCGGCAGCATGGCTTCCACCGTGCCGCGCAGCAGCGTGGCGTAGTGGCCTGACATCGGCGCCACGATCAGCAGCTTGTGCTGCTTGCGCTTGCCGTCCCACAGCTTCCGGAAGTTGACGAGCGTACAGAACGGCTTCTTGAGGCTCACCTCTTCTTCGACGGCGACGAGGTCGTCATCGACGATGGTGTCGGTGATGCCGAATTCAGGCTTGGCGTAGCGCCGGGTGGTGCGTTCGAAAAGCTCAAGCGAAGCGGCCCAGGACCGGCCGAGCTGGGTCGTCGAGAGAGGATTGGCCGGGCTTCGCCAGAAGCTGATGCCTGCGTCGGCCACGGCGCGCCATGGGGCAAGCGCCGCATGGTTCATTTCATATAGGTAGTATAGCACAACCCGAAAACCCCCGGTGACATCAAAGGGTAGCAACTACCCCCGGCAGGGGCAACCGCTCATTTCATCCGACTTTAGGGGGAAACAGTAATTGCTTTCTTCAGTTCCGAAGTGAGCTTTTCCACGTCGGTGATGTAAGCGAAGTGCTTCACGAAGCTGCCGTCCTCGTCCATCAGGTAGATGATGCTCGAGTGGTCCATCAGGTAGTCGCCGGGAGCGTTCTGGTTTGCCGCCTTCGCATAATAGACGCGATAGGCCTTTGCCATCGCGGCGATCTCCTCCGGCGTGCCGGTGAGGCCGATCAGCCGCGGGCCGAAATTCGCGACATAGGCCTTCATGACCTCGGGCGTATCGCGCTCCGGATCGACCGACACGAAGACCGGCTGTATCTTTTCCGCCGCAGGTCCCATCGCATCGAGGGCCGCCGTCATCACCTGGAGTTCGGTGGGGCAGATGTCGGGGCAGTAGGTGAAGCCGAAGAACACCAGCATGTATCGCCCGAGGAAATCCTTCTCCGTCACCCGGCGTCCGTCCTGGTCGGTCAGGCTGAAGGGGCCGCCCACCAATGCGACGCCCGAGCCCTGTGGCTGCGCCGCCTGCCTGATCGTCCAGGCATAGCCCCCGAGTCCCGCCGCAAGAAGCAGGATGGCAGCGGCAAAGATCAGGACGGCACGTCGCGGCATGAGGCTTTTTCTTCCTTTCGCCGTCCACATAAGCCTAGATTGGCCCATTCTCAATGCAAGGGCGCGTGACCGGTTACCGCATGCCGCAGGACCTCTATCCGCAACTCGCCACGGGCGATGCCGAAATTGGCATGCTCCGGCTGCGCACGCTGGTGCGGCTGCGCTGGCTCGCCATCGTCGGGCAGACGGGGGCGGTGCTCGGGGTTCATTTCGTGCTGGGCTTTCCGCTTCCGCTGGGCCTTTGCCTCGCCGTCATCGCCTTCAGCGCCTGGCTCAACATCTTTCTCACGATTCGCTGGCGCAAGAGCATCAGGCTGCACGAAACCCATGCAGGCCTGCTCCTCGTCTATGACGTTCTGCAGTTGGCCGCCTTGCTGTTTCTCACGGGTGGCCTTGAGAATCCGTTCGCGTTTCTCTTCCTGGTTCCCGTCACCATCTCCGCAACCTCGCTGTCGATGCGCTGGACCCTGCTGCTGGGCCTCATGGCGCTCGCCGCCGCCACATTCCTTTCATTCTACCACTATCCGCTGCCGTGGGTTCCGGGCCAGGCGCTTGAGCTTCCGGATGTCTACATCGGCGGCATGTGGGCGGCGATCATGAGCGGCGTGGTGTTCTCCGCCATCTATGCGCGCCGCATCGCGGATGAGGCCCGCCAGATGTCGGCGGCGCTGTCCGCCACCGAAATGGTGCTGGCCCGGGAACAGCGGCTCTCGGCGCTTGATGGTCTTGCCGCCGCCGCCGCCCATGAACTCGGAACACCGCTCGCGACGATCGCGCTGGTCGCGAAGGAACTGAAGCGCGAACTGCCGCTCGAAGGCTCCCACAAGGAGGACATCGACCTGCTGATCAGCCAGACCGCGCGCTGCCGTGAAATTCTGGCCCGCCTGTCCAGCCGCGAGGCGCAGACCGACGAGATGTACCAGCGCACCAGGATTCTCGTGATGATCGAGGACCTGATCGCCCCCTTGAGGGGCTCCGACGTGGTGATCGCCGTCACCAGCACCGCCGATCTCCACGACCGAGCCGCAGAGAACGAGCCGGTGCTGAGACGCAACCCGGCCATCGCCTACGGCCTTGGCAACCTTCTCGAGAACGCCGTCGACTTCGCCCAGACCCGCGTGGAGGTCGATGCCCGCTGGACTGCGGCACAGGTCTCGATCACGGTCAGGGACGACGGGCCGGGCTTTCAGGAAAACATCTTCGACAGGCTGGGCGATCCCTTCGTGACGAGCAGGCCGGGCTATGGCGAGGAAACCGGCGAACCTGGCCGGCATGAGGGCATGGGCCTCGGATTCTTCATCGCCAAGACGCTGCTGGAGCGCTCCGGCGCCTCCGTCTCGCTTGCCAACCGCCTCGCGCCGGAACACGGGGCAGTTGTCCACGTCGTCTGGCCGCGCGGCAGCATTGATCTTGGCAGGCCCTGAATCCGTAAGAGACACAGAACGTTGAACCCGCTGGCCCAAAGGGCTAGAGAGCGGGTCAAGCAGAGATAGAAACCGCCAGTCAGGGATTGAATGACAAACGCCGCTCTTCCCGCCGACAAGACCCTGCTTCTCGTTGATGACGACAAGCCCTTCCTCACGCGTCTCGCAAAGGCGATGGAGACGAGGGGTTTCGAGGTGCTGATGGCTGAATCCGTGGCTGAAGGCGTGGCGCTGGTGAAACGCGCAGCGCCCTCCTTCGCGGTGGTCGATCTGCGGCTCGGCGATGGCAACGGGCTGGATGTGATCGAGGCGCTTCACCAGGCCAGGCCCGAGGCGCGCGCGGTGGTGCTGACGGGTTATGGCAATATCGCGACGGCGGTGACGGCCGTGAAGCTTGGCGCCATCGATTATCTTGCAAAGCCCGCCGATGCCGATGCCGTCTATGGCGCGCTCGTGGGCGATACCGACAGCCGTGCTGCGCTGCCGGACAACCCGATGTCCGCCGACCGTGTGAGGTGGGAGCACATCCAGCGCGTCTACGAACTCTGCAGCCGCAATGTCTCTGAAACGGCGCGCCGGCTCAACATGCATCGCCGCACCCTGCAGCGTATCCTGGCCAAGCGGGCGCCAAAATAGATCAGAAGCCGTCCGCCGGCGGGTCATGAAGCCCGTGCAACCGCAGCGCTGCTGCCCGTGCGAATGCAAGCGTCAGCGCCTTGCGGCGCGCGGCGTGAAGGATCGCCGCCTCCGTCATCCGCAGGATGTCCGCCCCCCAGCTGTCCGCCACGATGAGCCCGGTATCCGGCGGCATCATCGCAGTGTCCATGGAGGCCGGAATGGCGAAGAACAGCCGGTCGCAATAGTCCCGGTACTCTGGCCATTTGACATCAGCGCGAAAATCCCCAGGCGAGGACTTGATCTCGATAATCCAGATCTCGCCCGCCGCCCCGATCCCGATGATGTCGGCCCGCCGCCCCGAAGCAAGCGTGAATTCAGGCAGGACGGCGAAGCCTGAGGCCCGCATCAGCCGGGCCACGCCGCGCTGGATCATCAGGGCCGTCTCCGACTGCCGCCCGTCGGGCTTGAGTTGCAGGCGCATTCTTGCCTCTTGTTCCAATTGCCGCCCTTCGCCGCGCGCGCGCTGCGGCCAGGTGGAATCACCTGGTCGAAAAGAACGCGCGCAAGATCAATTACTTGAGCATGATCTTGCCGCAAAAGTGGTTTCCTCTTTTGCAGATCATGCTCTAATCTCTGCGCCAGAAAACGCACGCCGGTCAACCGCGGAACGGGACGCCATGACGACTGCCCTGCTTGCCTTCAGCCGGTTCATCGATCGGGTCACCGCCTTCATCGGCCGCAACGTCAAGTGGGCGATCCTTGCGGCGATCCTGGTCTCGGCTGGCAATGCGATCTCCAGGAAGGCCTTCGACCTCAGCTCCAACGCGTGGCTCGAGTTGCAGTGGCTGCTCTTCGGGGCGGCCTTCATGCTGGCTGCTGCCTATACGCTCCAGCAGAATGCCCATGTGCGCATCGATGTCGTATCGGGCAGGCTCTCGAAGCGCACGCGTGACGTCATCGATCTCCTCGGCCATCTCCTGATCCTCGCTCCCGTCAGCCTCATCCTGCTCTGGCTCTCCTGGCCCTATTTCCAGGACAGCTTCCTGCAGGGCGAAATCTCCAGCAATGCCGGGGGGCTGCCGGTCTGGCCCGCCAAATTCCTGATTTTCGCCGGCATGCTCCTGCTCTGCCTGCAAATGGTGTCGGAGGTGATCAAGCGCTGCATGGTGCTCGCCGGCCACATTGATGATCCTGCTCCCGTGCCCTTCCACGGCCATGCACCGCCGGTTCCCTCGCCCGGCGGAGCCCGCCCCGAATGATCGATCTCCTCGCGCACAACCTGGCGCCGGTGATGTTCCTGGCGCTGATCGGCTTCCTGCTGCTCGGCTATCCCGTCGCCTTCGCGCTCGCCGCCAATGGTCTCCTCTTCTTCGTCATTGCGGTGGAGCTCTCGCCCTATTCGGATGAGATCGCGCTGTCCTGGCCGCTGCTGCAGACGCTTCCCGGCCGCGTTCTCGACGTGATGCGCAACGAGACCCTGCTCGCCATTCCCTTCTTCACCTTCATGGGCATCGTGCTCGAGAAATCGGGACTTGCCGAGGACATACTGGACACGGTGGGCCAGCTCTTCGGCCCGGTGCGTGGCGGCCTCGCCTTCGCCGTCATCCTCGTGGGCGCGCTGCTTGCGGCCACCACGGGCGTTGTGGCCGCCTCCGTCATCGCCATGGGCCTGATCTCGCTCCCCATCATGCTGCGTTATGGCTATGACAGGTCACTCGCCACGGGCGTGATCGCGGCATCGGGCACGCTGGCGCAGATCATCCCGCCCTCGATCGTGCTCATCGTGCTGGCCGACCAGCTCGGCCGCTCGGTCGGCGATTTCTATGCCGGGGCATTGGTCCCGGGCCTGATGCTCGCCGGGCTCTATGGCGCCTACATCGGCGTTCTCGCCATCTTCCGCCCGCAGATGGTGCCTGCCCTGCCCACGTCCGCGCGGAGCCTGACTGGAAGCCCCGTTCCGCTGCTCGCCCTTCTTCTTCTGGCCGCCGCCACTGGCGCCGTTGCCTTCTGGCTATTCTCCGGCACGCTTGGGGAGGGGGCCGGTGTATGGGCCGCCGTGCTGGCGGTGGTGCTCGCCTATGGCCTCGCCGAGGCGGACCAGCGCCTGGGTGTCAACCTGCTCTCCGAACTGGCGCGCCGGGTGGTGCTGGTTCTGGTGCCGCCGCTGGCCCTCATCTTCCTGGTGCTGGGCACTATCTTTCTCGGGGTTGCCACCCCCACGGAGGGCGGGGCCATGGGTGCCGCGGGCGCGCTGGCGCTCGCCACCGCACGCCGGCGCTTCGGCGTCCGCCTGCTGAGCGAGGCGCTGGAAGCGACGACGCGGCTCTCCTGCTTCGTCATCTTCATCCTCATCGGCAGCCGCATCTTCTCGCTCACCTTCTATGGCATCAACGGCCATGTCTGGGTGGAGGAGCTGTTCCTCGGGCTTCCGGGCGGTATCTGGGCCTTCCTGCTCGCGGTTAACCTGCTGGTCTTCATCCTGGGCTGCTTTCTCGACTTCTTCGAGATCGCCTTCATCGTGGTGCCGCTGCTGGCGCCGGTGGCCTCCGCCTTCGGCATTGATCTCGTGTGGTTCGGCATCATCATCGCCATGAACCTGCAGACCAGCTTCCTCACGCCGCCCTTCGGCTTCGCCCTGTTCTATATGCGCTCCGTGGCGCCGGCCGCGCCCTTTGCCGACAAGCTGACAGGGCGCACCATCGCCGGCGTCAGCACCGCGCAGATCTACCTCGGCGCGGCGAGATTCATCGTGCTCCAGGTCGTGATGATCGTCGTCGTCGTCATGTTCCCTGGCCTCGTCATCAGCGAAAAGCCGCCGCCGGTCGATCCCGCTACCATCGAGATCCAGATTCCCCAGCCCGTGCCGGACGGCGGAGAGAGCGATGGCGGCATCCCGCCGCCACCATCCTTCGACTGATTTTTAGAGCATGATCCGCAAAAGTGGAAACCACTTTTGCGAAAAGATCATGCTCAAGCCATTGAATTTGCGCGAGTTCTTTTCGACCAGGTGATTCCACCTGGTCGGAACGCGCGCGAGAGCATGATCCGCAAAAGTGGAAACCACTTTTGCGAAAAGATCATGCTCAAGCCATTGAACTTGCGCGAGTTCTTTTCGACCATGTGAGTCCACCTGGTCGGAACGCGCGCTAGAGAGCCTTCTTGCGCTGCTGTGCCATCATGAAGTTGTCGTAGGTGGCTTCTGAAACCTGCTGCCAGAGATAGCCATCGGCCCGAAAGGCCATCATCGCATCATGGATCTTCCGGAACGTCTCGTTCTTGGCGCTGATCTCGGCGTAGGAGTCCCGCGCCGCCGCGAAACAGGCTTCCATGACGTCCTGTGGGAAGGGGCGCAGCACGGCGCCGTTGGCGACAAGCCGCTTGAGCGCTGCAGGGTTCTTGTGGTCATAGGCGGCCAGCATGTTGCTGTTGGCCATCTGGCAGCCCGCCATGACGATGGCCTGGTAGGACTTCGGCAACTCGTTCCACTTCGCCAGGTTCACCATGTGGTGCAACATGGCGCCGCCTTCCCACCAGCCGGGATAATAGTAGTATTTCGCCACCTTGTAGATGCCGAGCTTCTCGTCATCGGCGGGGCCGACGAACTCGGTGGCATCGATCGTACCCTTCTCGAGTGCTGGATAGACATCCGCCCCGCTCAGCTGCTGCGGCACCACGCCGAGCTTCGAGATCACCGCGCCGCCGAAACCGGCGATCCGGAATTTGAGGCCTTTGAGGTCATCGACCGAATTGATCTCCTTGCGGAACCATCCGCCCATCTGCGCACCCGTGTTCCCGGCCGGGAACGCCACGAGATTGTGGGTGGCATAGAACGCGTTCATCAGATCCATGCCGCCGCCCTGATACATCCAGGCATTCTGCTGACGGACGTTGAGGCCGAAAGGCACCGCCGTGCCGAAGGCGAAGGTGGGATCCTTGCCCCAGTAGTAATAGCTCGCCGTCTGGCACATCTCGATCGAGCCACGGCCCACCTCGTTGGCCGCCTCGAGTGCCGGGGCGATCTCACCCGCCGGGAAGACCTGGATCTGGAACCTGTTGTCGGTCGCCTCCGCAACGAATTTGGCGAACTGGTCTGCGGTGGCGTAGAGGATCTCGAGCGCCTTGGGAAAGCTCGAGGTCATCCGCCACGTGATCTCCGGCGACCCCTGTGCGATGGCTGGCGCAGCGAGGGCGGGCAGGGCCGCAGCGGCAGCGCCTGATGAT
>NZ_JBIICB010000002.1:0-53192 GCF_044239095.1 Aestuariivirga sp.
CCTGCGGTGAGGCGATGCGCCTCGTTCAGAACGGCGGCCCAGCTCGCGTCATCATGCTCGCGGCGCACCACTTCGATGATCGCGTCCTTGAGGGCGGCCTTGCGCGTGGCGGCGGCAGGGGTCGTGGCAAGCAACTCCGCGCGTTCGCGCTGCAGATGACGCAGTGCCGTCTTGGCGCGGTGGAACCAGCCGGGATCGATCTTCTTGGCCTTAGCCTGACGCTCGAGATCGGCAGCGGCAATCTGCGTGCGGATGCGGGCAATGCTGTCGTCGAGTGCGGCAAGGCGCAGCCTGCGCGCATTGGGGGTCGTTTCGGGCAAAGCTCTGGCGGCCGCTGAATCAGCGGTATGAAGGGTATCCATCGATGTCTCCGTATGTCTGGGATGAACACCGCCGCCGGAGGCCTCACGCGTCCGGCAGCGGTGGCTCAGTCTGTCCTCAGGCCTTGGCCTTCCAGGGCGCGGCATTGGTGCGAGCCGGCGCGGTGGGCGTCGTGCCGGCAGCGGAGCGCGCAGGGCGCTGCGGCGCTGCCGGGCGTGCAGGCGCCGTGGCGGGCTCATCCTTCGGCACCAGGTAGCGGATCTGGTTGCGCTCCTGCCCGCCGTCCTTGGGCTTGCGGATCGAGACCCGGATGGTCATGGGCTTGAAGTGCAGGTCCTCGGAGTCGCTGACATGCAGTTCGCCCGTTGCGTGGCAGATGGCCGACAGCGTGCGCTGCGCCATCTCCACGGTGGTGGGATTGGGATTTATGAGATTCAGCTGGTCATACGCCTTGCGGCCTTGGTACTGACCCTCGAGAATGTCCATCGCGATCCAGAGAAGCTCGCCGTTCCCGTTGCGGGTCGGGCGCATCTCGCTCTCGACGATCTGGGCGACATAATCCCCGGCCGGGAGAAGCTCGTAACCGGTGAGGGGCTCGACGCCGCTGGCGTCGAAGGTGGTGTCGAAACGTGCCATTGGAATGGTTCCTGTGCTGGAGGGTTGGAGGTCAATCGAACTTGGGCATGGCCGCGGCGAAGGCGTCCCAGTCCAGGGGAAGGACATCGGGAAGCCCGTAGCGGTTCTTTGCGAGGAAGGCGGGACGCTCGGCGGTGTAGAGAACCCGTTCGCCGCTCCCGAGCGCACGGGTCACCTTCTTGTTGAAACCGACATCCGCCTTGACGGTCGAGATGCGGTAGTTTGCGAACATCACGACGTCGGCATGTTCCTGCAGCAGCGCTGCAGCCCTTGCGTGGAGCTTGATGACGTAACGGTCGTATGGCTCGTGCTCGGGGCTGTCGAAACGCTTGATGTCGGTGTGGGCGAGTTGCACCACCATCATCCGCCGGTCCTCGCGGAGCGCGTTGATCCAGTCGAGGTACTGCCGCCACAGATCAAGTGCCGCGATGTAGCCCTTGCCATAGCCCGGCTCCTCGATGGTCGACCAGTTGTTGATCTTGCAGGCATGCTGCCAGACCAGCGGCTCCAGCCAGTCGAGGCTGTCGACCACCAGCGTGCGGTGCTCGTGCGGCTCTGAGTGCAAGGCCGCGAGCGCCTCAATCACCTCCTCGAAGCTCCGCGCCAGGGGAAAGTGCGGAATCTTGAGCATGCCGAGCCCATCCTCGGTGCAGACGGCGACGGCCTTGTCGCTGTCAGCGGCGAAGGTGGTCTTTCCCACGCCAGCCACACCGTGGACGATGACGGCCGGGGGCGTGAGGTGGGTTGAGGTCTTCAGGGAAGCGAGAGAAATTGCCATTGTGGACCTCACTGCATGACAGCGGAGGGGTCGACAGGCACGACAAGCTGCTCGCTCGTCGGCGCGGCACCATCGGCGAGGCTCGCGATGTAATCGCGCAGCGCCGCCAGTTGGGCATGCGCACGTTCATGCGTGGCGATGGCCTCGCCGATCATGCGCAGGGCCGCGCCGATCTCGCCGGCGGGCGCGCCGGACAGCGCATCGTTGAGGAGTGCAAAGCGGCCAGGACCGATGGCGTCGACCAGCCGGCTGGCAAGCTCCACGGGGGAGCAGTTCTGGATTGCGGACATGAGTTCTCGTTCCGTTATTTGACGGTTGAAAAAGGCGTTGATGGCTTGAAGGCTGAAGGTTCAGATGCCGCTCGGCGGGCCGGTCGCCATGAAGGGGAGCTTGCCGCTCATGCCAGCACCTCACCGATCAGCTCAGCGTCGGCTCCATTGCCGGTCACGGCCGTGTACAGCGCATCCAGGCGATTGGCCTCGGCAAGGCATTCCAGGCCCTTGCGCCGCATGAAACGGCGCGCGTCGTCGAGAAGATCGGGCTCCGCAATGAGATCCGGCACCGCGACATATTCTTCGGCGCTTTCAACGAAATACGATTTAGACCGCAGATCGCTGACGAGGGGCGCAAAGGCGTCGCACCGGTCGGCAAAATCCGACTGCTGCTCCAGGTCACGCCGGTTGCGCAGGATCCGCTTCACCTCGGAAATGACCCCGGTGCGCAGCATCCGCGTCGCACCCTCCGCGCGGGCCTGCGAACAGGTCAGCGGGAAAGCGGCCTCCATGATGTCATCGGCGATCTTCGGGGCATTGTTGCCAAGCTGGGACGCAACGTCCAATACCCGCTCGGCAAATGCCGCTGACTGGCTATCAAGCATCGAACCACTCCTTGATTGTGTTGAAACATTCCGCCCCCTGGGCGATGGCCTTGACGTCGAGGTGGTGAAACGGGCCCGCCCTGGCCTCGCGCATGCCCTGGTGAGCAAGCGCGAGGTTGTCGTCCGTGGCCCATTCGGCGAAGGCGCGGAACGTGCCGGTGACATGTTGCCAGGCGGCCTGTTGTGGCGTCGGCGGGACATGGAGCGGGTTCCGGCGGCTGAGCTTGCACGCCGGCCGCAGGCCCCGCATGGCGGCATCGACGACCATCTTGCGCAGCGCCGCGCGCGTCGGTTCCTCGCCGCGGGCGAGTTTCTCGTTGAGGGCGCGGCGGACGATGCCGGGCTCCGCCTCCTCGGCGTCGCGGATCACACGCGCCTCGTGGATGTCCTTGCGGGAGATGCCGAGATCGGCGGCGGTGGCAGGGGGCATGTTCCCGTCCGGAACATGCCCCCCTGTGCCCGGGTTGTTCTGCCGGGTCGCAACTTCACCGCGCTCCTGCGCCGCGTCGTACTCGTCCGCAAGACGGCGCTTGGCCAGCGCTTCGATGGTGAGCGCGTCGGCCTGGGCGCGATGGGCGGCTGCGATCAGCTCATCGTGCGCATTCTTGGCCTTGGCCAGCCGGGCCGCGCGCTTCGCGGCGTCATAGGCGAAGGACGCGAGATCGCGCGCTTCGAGCAGTTCGCCCGCACTGCGCGCGCTGGTGAGCGCGGCGGTGGCGTGGTCAATGACCTGCGGGATGCTGTCATCGCCCTCGTTGACGATCGCGGGGACGCTCATGCGCGCCTCCTGTCGGTGGGAAGCAGTTCGTAAGCAGGCTTGCCCGTCTCGACGGTGCGCGCCGGCGTGAACAGTTCCCTGAGGCGCGGAGGCCATGCCTCATAGGCACGCTCGGAGACCTCGTACCTGACCTTCACATAGTCGGCAGGGTTTTCGCCCCAGCCTGAGCGGATCAGTTCGACCAGTTCCTTGAGACGCTGCTGGTCCCACTTGACGCGCTTGGGCAGATCGGCGACGACGATGAAGCCGTTGTCTTCAAAGCGGACAGTCCCGGTGTCTTTTTCCTGCGCGGCGCGCGTCTGGTGTGCTCGGGGGCCGTAGCGATAGTCGAGCGCGGCATCGAGCTTGTCATCGAGGCGGTGGGCCTCCTCGTAGATCTGCTCGACCTGCGCCTTGAGGCTTGCCAGCGTGGCAGCGGGCAGGATGGCGAGATCCCCGACGCTCATGGTGTCAATGCCGGCGAAGCCGGAATGGGCGTTGGATGACTCAGACATGGGCGAGGCTCCGTGCGGAAGTGGGAGACGGCTTGTGGTTGTGGGTGGTGCGCAGGGCCCCATGCGTGCGGATGGCGAGATAGAGCCATTCGTTCGGGCCAACGCGGTGCTGCACGGGCATGACCAGGCCCTGGGCTTCCGCGGCGAGGACGCGGGTTGCAACCTCCGCCAGCTTTCGGCGGCGAGGATCGTCGAGGACCTTGGTGGAGGGCATGCGGTCGTGCGAGAGATGACCCCGGTAATAGACCAGCGTATCGCCGGGCTTTGCATCGATCAGCCAGTCGACGAAGCCGTTCTCGTCGAGAGGAATGACAAAGAGCGGAAGGGGATCAGGGCGGGCAAGCATCGGGCAAACCTTTCTCGTTCGGCCGCAATGGGTTTGCAGCCGTTGTGAACCATTGATGTCGGAGGGAGGTTTGGGTGCCGGAGCGAGCCCTGACTTTCCTCTCTACCTCTACAGTAGCGATCGGGGCGTTCAGTTTTCCCAGGAGGTCACTTGGGCGTCGACCTGGGCCCCGATGCAGGGGGCAAGCGTCCTTCCAGAACTTGCCCCTCTACCTTTATAGTAGCGGCCGGGAGGCGGGATTTTCCCAGGAGGTCATCAGCGCTGCAGCCACTGCCGCGGGGCCAGCTCGAGGCAGACAAGCCGGTAGCGCAGTTCACGCAGGCGCCGGTAGAATTCGGTTGTGGACAGAGCGCTGAGGCGCTGCGCCTCGGCAAGATCACCGTCCTGTTCGCGAATGGCTTGGGCGACAAGGGCGTAATCCTGCGGCAGCCCTTCGAGGAATCGGCCGAGCGCACAGGCATCCAGGATCATGGCTTCGGTGGGCGCCGCATCGTCCGGCAGCGTGTCGGCAATCGTCAGGGCTTCCACTTCGCCTGAGGGATCATCGACATCCTGCGCGAAGTCGATGTCGAGGGCCGCGATCTCACGGTTGGCAATGATCCGGCCGGCAATCGCATGCAGGGCCTGGCGCGCGATCCGGATGGCAAAGGCGATGTTGCTGCCGCGGGCGTCGTCAAAGTAGTGCCAGCGCTCGAGCAGCGTCACGAGAATATCCTGCTCGACGTCATTCTGCTCGTCCAGAGAAAGCCTGAATGATCGCGAGAGCTTGCGCGCATGGGCGCTGGCGGTCGCCCGCATCACGCCGAGGTCGCGGGCGTCAAGTTCCCGGTTCGAGGCCTGAAGCTTCAAGGCTGTGCTGGTCAATGTGGCCTCCCGGGTGCTCGTGGATTGCGTCGGTGTGCAAACGCGCAAACGTGCAGAGGCACGTCCGCCAGCAACAGCCGGAAGGCCGCGGTGAGAAACGTCAGATCTGAGAGATCATCAACCGGTCAGGTACTCATCTGGCGTGCGCCTTGAACTGCCGGTAGACCGACACGGCGACAGAGATATCCTCCTGCATGTCGGGCGGCAGGCGCTGCGCCTCGATGAAGGCCCGGTCGGTGCCGAGCCCCAATCGCTCGCAGGCCGCGATGATGAGCTGGTCCTTCGGCGCCTTCTCGAAGCCCCGCTCGATGCGGGACCAGTAGGCCGGCGAGATGTTGATATCGCGGGCAAAATCGATCAGCATGATGTTGGCTTCTTCGCGCTTGGCGCGAATCCACTGTCCAAAGGCCATGGTCTGTCCTCCAGTTGGAACGGTTCAGTGAAAGGTGAGGGGCCGCGGCGTGCGCAGCAGGTCGTAGCGGCAAAGCCGCACGCGGATGAAGTCGCTGGACACGCCGTAGAGTTCGCCCAGCGCGTAGAGGATTTCCATCGCGGCTTCCGCATGGATCGCGGTGCCGTCGACAGCTGGAGCGCCGATGATCACCTGCGAGGGTTTGGGCGACAGCGGCAATCGATTGCGTTTGACGAGACGCAGCCAGTCGACACGGATCAGCGGAGCAGGAACCAGGAACGCACCCATGAACTCGTTGGCGCGCACCTCCTTCGGATCCCGTTGCGCCAAAGGGCCGGGATTGAACGCGGAGGCCACCTGAACGAAGGCATCTCCCCCCACAACCATCCAGCCCGGCGCGTCAAACACCACGTGGCCCAGTTCATGCGCGACGGTGGAACGCAGCAGCGTATCCAGCGACCTGAGACGGGGACCGTTGATCGACACCAGCACATGCATCGGCGTTGTGTCGTGATACTCGGTGACCCCCATGACCTCATCGTCCCTGGCGTTGCGCACGTCATGTTCGAAGTCCCAGAGGACGCCATAGCGGATGCCATTCACCTCGAACCGGGCCGCCTTCTCCTCGATCTGCGACAGGTCGATCTGCCGGTCGAGGGTATTGTCCAGCAGCTGGTTGCGGACCTGGTGCGCCACCGCCCAGATCTCGCGGCTGGTGAGTTGCTCTGGTTCGTGGGTCAGGGCAGAATGGCGGAAATCGGCAATGATCTGGGACATTGAACGCATCCTCTCACATCAGTTTGTTCTATATTTGTTCCACACACGAACATTCCTGTCCAGAGGAATTTTTACCGATGCGCAAATCTGCATCGGTTGCTGTGGACAAGCTGTGGAGAATCCGCCCCCCCTGCATCAAGGCAAACAACATAGGCAATTGGTCAGACTTGATCTTCTGGTCTACCGCCATGATCTGCCTGGAAAGGCATGTTCAGCCTGCGGGTCAAGGCTCTGCGGCGGCAGGCTGTCGGCCATGTCAAAAGTCGTGGCAACGGGTACTCTGATTGGGATCGCCTTCGGTGAAGAAAGGAGCCTGACAGACGCAACTATAGCCATCTCTGGCCGCCGACTGGACCAGAAGTGCCTCAAGTTCCTGAAGCGTACAGTTCGGATAGAGCGTCTTCAGGATCAAGGTAACCCGCCGCGGATCTATTGCCTTTGGTGCAAGTAACCTGTCCAGATAGTCCTCCGGCAAGATAACCATTGCTCTCCTTTATACCTCAGCGTTGTTCAGTGTGACCGCATTATAGCAAATCAGTGCAGAAAGACCTCCGTAAGAACACTTAGCTCGAACGAATAAGCAGGGTTCTGGAACTGGACCTTGAAAAAGCCCACGCCGGCAAGCACCCAGCCCGCCTTGCCCAATGGCTGGCAAGTTCATCCCCAGCCTCGCGCTGTACTGTTCCGATGGGACCTCTTGGGAAGATCGGAGGCGCGGGCTCCTACTATAAAGGTATGAGCAACGCCCTCGACCCCAACCGCATGACCCCCGCCGAACGCCTCGCCGAGTTGGGCCGCATCCTCGCGGCCGGTCTCATCCGCATGAAGGCGCGACAGTCCAGTCCTTTATCTGCTGACTGCGGAGAAAGTCACGTCGACATATCCCGCCCGAAGAGCAGTCATGCAACCCGCAACTCAAATGGAGGCCTGACACGATGAGCGATCAAGTACTGGCGAGATTGGCGGCGCTGAAGACCACACCCACACCAAAACTCAAGGAGCAATGGCGGCAACTGTTCGAAAGTGAGCCGCCGGCTTTCAACCGCCGCTATCTCGAAAGCCGCCTCGCCTACCGCATCCAGGAACTGGCTTATGGCGGGCTGAAGCCGGAGACGGTGCGGCGGCTGGAGAAGCTGGGTGAGGAACTGGACGGCGGCCGCGTCGATGTGCGCAAGCGCCCTGCCAATGACCGACCGATCTCTGGCACGCGCCTCATCCGCGAATACCAGGGCGTCGAGCACTGCGTCACGGTGCGCGATGATGATTTCGAATATCAGGGAAGGCCCTACAAATCTTTGTCTGCCATTGCACGCGTCATCACGGGAACTCCGTGGAGTGGGCCAGTGTTCTTCGGCCTCAAATCCAGTGCGAGGACATAAGCATGAACAAGCCGACAAATCGCAAGCTCCGCTGCGCCGTCTACACCCGCAAATCCTCCGAGGAAGGGTTGGAGCAGGAATTCAATTCGCTCGACGCCCAGCGTGAAGCCTGCGAAGCCTATATTGCCAGCCAGCGGTCTGAGGGCTGGGCGCTGGTGCGCGATCACTATGACGACGGCGGCATCTCCGGCGGCACGCTGGACCGCCCTGCCCTGCATCGGCTAATGTCCGACATCGAGGACGGCCTCGTGGACGTAGTGGTCGTCTACAAGATTGATCGCCTGTCGCGCTCGCTGATGGATTTCTCGAAGCTGGTCGAAGTGTTCGACCGTAACAATGTCACCTTCGTATCAGTCACCCAGAGCTTCAACACTACCACGTCCATGGGTCGCCTCACCCTCAACATCCTGCTGTCCTTCGCCCAGTTCGAACGCGAAGTAACGGCCGAGCGTATACGTGACAAGGTCAAGGCCAGCCGGATGAAGGGTATCTTCATGGGAGGCACCCCGCCCTACGGCTACAAGCCGAAGGATAGGAAGCTTGTGATCGAGGACGAGGAGGCCCGGAACGTCCGGTGGATCTTTGCCCGATTCCTGGAAATCGGCTCGGCCACGGAGCTTGCGCGGGAGGTTGTGAGAAAAGGCATCCGCACGCCGCGCGGCAATGCCATGAGCAAGAACTTCCTCTACAGGATGCTGAACAACCGCGCCTACATCGGCGAAGCGGTCCACAAGGGCACCGGCTATGCGGGAGAGCACCAGCGCCTGATCGACCAGAGGACATGGGAACAGGTTCAGTCCATCCTGCAACAAAGCCCACGCCTTCGCGCCAGCAATACGCGCGCCGAGACGCCTGCCATGCTGAAGGGCATGCTCTACGGGCCGGATGGTGCCGCCTTCTCACCGACCCACACCCGCAAGGGCGACCGCCTCTACCGCTACTACGTCAGTCAGACGGTGCTGAAGCACGGAGCTGGGAAATGCCCGGTGGCGCGCGTCCCGGCGGCGGAGATCGAGGCCGCCGTCATCAGTCAGATCCGCGGCATGCTGCGCGCGCCGGAGGTGGTCGTGGCAACCTGGCGCGCCGCGCAGCCGGAATGTGAGGGCTTGGCGGAAGGCAATGTGCGCGAAGCTTTGACGGCTCTCGACCCGTTGTGGGCCGAACTCTTTCCCGCAGAGCAGGCGCGCATTGTACAATTGCTGATCGAGCGCGTAGACATCGGCACCGGGGGATTGAAGCTGCGGTTCCGCGACAAGGGACTGGCGCAGATGGTGGCGGAGGTCGGCACCATTACCGGCAAGAGCCGAAAGGCGGCGGCATGACAGAACAGACCACAACCGTCACCGTGCCATTCACCATCCGCAGGCGCGGCGGAAAAAAGCTCGTGATCACGCCGGACGGCACTGCGGCGACACCGGCACCGAGGGCATGGGTCGACAGCGCGCTCCTCAAGGCCCTCGCCCGCGGCTTCCGGTGGCGCAAGCTGCTGGAGACCGGCGAATACGCTACCATCGAGGAAATCGCTGATGAAGAGAACATCAATCCGTCCTACGTCAGCCGCGTGCTGCGCATGACACTGCTCGCGCCGGAGATCGTCGAGGCCATACTGTCAGGGCGGCAGCCGGAGGGGCTGACGATGGCCAAGGCTATGCAGCCGTTTCCGCTGGAATGGCAGCGCCAAGTATTCCCATGATGTCGCGAACCGTTCCCGATTTCCCAAGCCCGTGATAGGGATTTGGCATCATGATCAACCGCATGCCCGCGCTGGCAATATGGACTGCACTTGTAGCATCCCTCGGCACCGGCGTGGCTGATTCCATGAGCGCCCCTGCGATCCAGGGTAGGGCTTCGGTCATCGATGGCGACACCATTGAGATCCACGGCGAGCGGATACGGCTCGACGCCATAGACGCGCCGGAGAGTTCCCAGCTTTGTATTGACGCCGCCGGCAAACGATATCGCTGCGGCCAGAAGTCGGCGTTTGCGCTCGCTGATATGATCGGGCGCTCGGTGGTGAGTTGCGAGCCCAAGGGCCGCGACCGCTACAAGCGCACCATAGCCGTCTGCTTCAAAGGCGACATAAACCTCAACGCCTGGATGGTCTCGCAGGGCTGGGCCGTGGCATTTCGGAAGTACGGAATCGATTACATATCACAGGAAGACGAAGCCCGGCTTGCCCGCCGTGGCATCTGGGCGGGGTCCTTCGAGATGCCTTGGGACTGGCGAGCGCGGAAGCGATGATCCCTGCCGGTGGAATGGCAGCACCACACGGATCACTGAGTGTCCTTCAGTTCAAAGACATCATGTATGGATTGTTGCCCTCCATGCCCAACGGCTATAATCTCCATCTATTCCATCTTGAAAACACCGCCGGGCGCGAGCCTGAGCGGCTCGAGCCGGGCTCCAAGACAGGAGATCCGTATGAACTTTGAACGCGCCATAGCCATCGCCACTGCAGCTCACGCTGACCAAGTCGACAAGGCAGGCGCTTCCTATATCTCGCATCCGCTACGCGTAATGCGTGCCCAAGACAGCGAGGAGGCCCGCATCGTCGCCGTTCTGCATGACGTAGTCGAGGATTGCTCAGGCTGGACGTTCGAACGTCTTGAGCACGAGGGCTTTAGCTCAACTGTTATAGAAGCCCTGCGGCTGGTGACGAAAATCAATGGCGAGGTCTACAACAGTTTCGTGCGCCGGGCCGCGGGCAATCAGATTTCTCGTGCGGTGAAGATAGCAGACATCCAGGACAACATGGACTTGTCCCGCATCGCCGACGTCACGCCGCGAGATCTCGAGAGGATCGAGAAGTATCGACACGCATTGGCATTGCTCCAACCAGAACAGCAAGCACATGAAGTACCTCGTCACAGCGAAAAGCTCTAAGACTGGGAAACTCCTGGAGAGCGCACTGGGAGAAGTGGAGGAAACCAAGCATGGATGGGTCGCCACGATGCAGTCTCTGGGCTGCAGCAGTTATCGCGACGATCCCGAAATGGCGGTTGCATCACTCAGCTTCGCCCACGGGTATGACGAGGTGAGACTTGAGCCAATCGGCCCGATGCATTAGCCGCCACCAGCGGCTACGATCAAAAATTGCCTAGCCGCTAGCTGATCGGCCCCCAACGAGTGGTCCGGGTTGAATGTTAGTGCATTGGCTGCCTTGGCGCCAGCGCGGGCGGCGTAGCCGGCTGGGGTAGCGCAGCCGGCCATGCTCCCGGACCAGCGCAACCAGGTCACCAGTCAGCTGCTCCTCATCGTCCCGGCCCCGCGGGGTCTTACGCTGTGTCGACCGGTGCTGGCCGAGCCCCACACAGGCACGGCGCTCCGAAATCGACAGAGCCTGCCGGACGTGCGCAATGCACGCCCGGCGCCGCGCGGGGCTCAGTAGTTTCCCCGTGCCGCCTCCTTCAAGATGAGCTTGTCCAAGGTAAGGTCGGAGACGGCCTTCCGGAGCCTGGCATTCTCAAGCTCCAGCTCCTTCAGCCGCTTCACCTGGTCCAGCTTCAGCCCGCCGTATTCCTGGCGCCACCGGTAATAGGTCACCTCGGTCACCCCGATCTGCCGGATCGCGTCGCTCACTGGAGACCCTTGCGAAACAAGGACATCCACCTGCCGCAGCTTGGCGACGATCTCTTCAGGCGTGTGCTTTTTCCTTGGCATGTTCTAATCCTCCTTGATGCCATAAGACATACTTCAAGTCGGACCACTTCTGTGGGGGTGGATCAGCTTCGCGGACGACTATCCGTCCAATCTTGCCATCATTGACAGAGCTGCACAGGGACTGGAGCCGAACATCGGTTCCGACAACCAGGGCCAGGTCTTCATCACCAACAACCCCTGGAACAGCTTCACGTCGCTGACATTCCCATATGCGCGCCGCGTGGCTTCCATGCCGGTGTTCGGCATCGGAAAGATGTATGAGAGCGGCGGCCGGACGATGGCACCATTGGCAATCCAGAACCATCATGGCCTGACCGACGGCTATCATATCGGGCATTTCCTCGACATCATGCATCGCCATCTCGAGGATCCCGGCCTGATTGACCGTCCATTCACCTCCACTTTTGCCTAGACCCGGACCTTCCGCCGCATGACCCCGCCCCACATCGTTGATGCAGAGAACATTCTGCTCGATAAGCTTGATGTAAGCAACCCTGCACTATTCCAGCAGGACAAGTGGGGTCCCTACTTCGCACGACTGCGATGCGAACAGCCCGTTCATCATTGCGCCTTCAGCCCTTACGGCGCCTATTGGTCGATCACGCGCTTCGATGACATTCAGGCGATTGAACTGGACTATGCGAGCTTCTCCTCCGCGTCCGAGCGGGGAGGCATACGTATTGACAACCGCCTTGGCGGAAGTTTCATTTCCAGCGACCCACCGCGGCACACGCGCGAAAGAAAGACGGTTGCCCCCGTTGCGGCCCCGACCAATCTTGCCAGTTATGAAATCCTGATCCGGGAGCGCACACGCAGCCTGCTGGCCGGGCTACCCCGCAACGAGACCTTCGACTGGGCCCGAACCGTTTCCTCCGAACTCACAGTGTCGATGCTTGCAACGCTGTTCGACTTCCCCCTTGAGGAGCGGCACAGGCTGGCATACTGGTCGGACGCACTGGTCTGCGATCACGCAGCACCTGATGCGCCGGTGAAATCCGAGGAAGAGCGGACAGCCGTGCTGTTCGAGATGGCCGATGCGTTCCGGGGCCTGTGGAACGAGCGCATTCACCAGCAACCAAAACTCGATCTCATTTCCATGATGGCCCACAATCCCGACATGCAAGGACTGTCAGAGCGCGAGTTCATCGGCAACTTCGTGCTTCTCGTTGTGAGGGGATACGACACGACGAAGAACTCCGTGTCCGGGGGTGTACTCCAGACCAGCGTCAGACACTCATGGCCGATGCATCCCTTACGTTCCGGCATCTCGTCTCGCTTCAGCGTCACACCGTAGAAAAACCGCAGAGCACAGACCGTCTGGTTGAGTGCCGGCCACGAAATTCCCTGCAACAACAGATAGACCTGAAACTCCCGCACGTCCTCCAGGTCCAGTCGATCCGGGGAACGGCCAAAGAAACGGCTGAACCTCAACACCGCATGAATGTAGGATCGTTGAGTTGCGGAGACAAGTTGCGGATTGTCATGTCCTCGATCATCCGCCGGCGAAGAGGGCTGATATCGGCCATTGGGAAACTCCTGTCTGATGGGTTGGGCTGTAACAACCACAATCCTCAGACAGGAAACCTCAGCCGTAAATGCGCTCCCCACACTCCCGCGGCAGCGGGTTAGTTCAATCCACTTTGTCAACACATCCTAACCAGCGGAAAAGCAGAATCTTGCTTTTGAGGGAATGCGCCTGTAAGCTTCTAATGTGTCGTTTCAACGATGTGCGCTGTGGGTCCGGCGGCATGCGCCGATTGCCGCGCAGAGCGTCCGCTGGCCGGGAACTTACGCGATGCCGGTCGCATGAAAGGGATCGGGCACCGCTTCATGACCCCAGCCGCCAGCTTCGGGGTTGTCCGGCAGTCAGTTGAGGGTCACCACGATGTTGATGATGTCACGATGAGACGTACCCTGTTGCGCCGTTCCCCCTGCATCGCGCCCGCGTGGCCTTCGCCCTGCCGCCCCCGCAATTCCGGGATGGCCGCATGAGCACGCCCCACGCCTTCGGGGACAGCGTGCGTGCGCCACGCGCACCGCGCGCCCCCCGGCCACCCGGCACGGGTACGGCCGCGGATCTTTCCGGCCTCACCATCGACCGCCGCGCGGGCTCGAAGCGCAAGGGCCTTCTGCGCCGCATCCTCCTCCGGCTTCTTTTCCTGGCTATCGCCGGCGCCATCGGCTTCGGCGCATGGGTTTGGTACCGCAATGCGCCGGTCGCCATCGAAACCACCGCCGTCTCCAGCGTCTATCCGTCCCAGGCGTTGACACTTCTCAACGCCACTGGATACGTGATCCCCCAGCGCAAGGCCTCCGTCGCCTCGAAGGCGACCGGGCGCCTCGAATGGCTCGGC
Organism: Aestuariivirga sp.; assembly: GCF_044239095.1. Classification (GTDB taxonomy): domain Bacteria; phylum Pseudomonadota; class Alphaproteobacteria; order Rhizobiales; family Aestuariivirgaceae; genus Aestuariivirga. The sequence goes on from NZ_JBIICB010000002.1 coordinate 13,677, forward strand.
GTGCTGGAAGGCAGCAAGGTGCAGGCGGGCGAGGTGATTGCCCGTCTGGAGAACCGCGACACCCAGGCCATGCGAGACCTTGCCGTTGCCAATGTCCAGGTGGCGGAAGCCAATCTCGGCCAGGGCAAAGCGGAACTGGCGGAGGCGGAGCTTGTGTTCAAGCGTACGCAATCGCTTGCAGCAAAGAAGCTCGTCAGCGAATCCGACAGGGACAGTGCGGTAGCGCGGCTCGGCAAGGCGCAGGCTGCCCTCGCCGGCTACACGGCGAATGTCGCTGTGGCGAATGCTAACCTCCGGGCCGCCGAAGTCTCGCTCGACCAGACCCTCATCCGGGTACCCTTCGACGGCGTGGTCCTGACGCGCAACGCCAATGTCGGGGACACCATCACCCCCTTCTCGCAGGCGGTCGACACCAAGGGCGCGGTGGTGACCATTGCGGACATGGACACGCTGGAGGTGGAGGCCGACGTTGCGGAATCCTCCTATCTGAGCGTGAAGGTCGGCCAGCCGGTCGAGATCCAGCTCGATGCCATCCCGGGCGAGCGCTTTGCGGGCGTGGTGAGCCGCATGGTGCCGACGGTGGACCGCGCGAAGGCTTCCACTCTCGTCAAGATCAGCTTGGTGCAACGCGACCCGCGGATCCTCCCGGACATGAGCGCCAGGGCGGCATTCCTCTCCCGCGAGGTGACGGAGGCGGAGCGCACGCCCGTGCTGGCCTTGCCGGCCGCCGCGTTGGTGGAGATCGGCGGGCAGACGCAGGTTTATGTGGTGGCGGACGGCAAGGTTCGCCTCGAGCCCGTCAAGCTGGGCGAAAAGATCGGCGACCAGGTCGAGGTGCACGGCCTGGAGGCTGGAACGCGCGTCGTGATCCGGCCTCCACTGGGCCTCGCAAATGGGCGGGCAGTCACGGAGGAGACGAAGTGACGGCGCCAAGCGCCCGGGCGGGCGCCGGGCGGGACGACGTCCTCATCGAACTGCGCGGCGTGAGCAAGGGCTACTGGCGCGGCAGGCAGCTGGTACCCGTACTCTCCGATATCACCTTCGACATCCGGCGGGCGGAATTCCTGGCCCTGATGGGGCCGTCGGGCTCGGGCAAATCGACGTTGCTCAACCTCATCGCGGGCCTCGACCACCCCGATCATGGCTCGATCGAGGTCGAGGGTGAGGACATCGCGCAGCTCGGCGAGGTCGACCTCGCGGATTGGCGGGCGGCCAATGTGGGCTTCATATTCCAGTTCTACAATCTCATGCCGGTGCTGTCGGCGCTGGAGAACGTCGAGCTGCCCCTGACGCTCACCAGCCTCGGGCGCCGCGAGCGCCGGGACCGGGCGCAGCTCGCCCTTCGTCTCGTCGGCCTCGGCGACCGTGAGAAGCACCTGCCCTCGGAACTCTCGGGCGGGCAGCAGCAACGCGTGGCGATCGCGCGGGCGATCGTCACCGACCCCACGCTGCTGGTGGCGGACGAGCCGACGGGCGACCTTGACCGCCGCTCCGCCGAGGAGGCGCTCGCCATCATGCAGCGGCTGAACGAGGAGATGGGCAAGACCATCGTGATGGTCACCCATGACCGCCGGGCGGCGGAACACGCCAAGGTCATCATGCACCTCGAAAAGGGCGAACTCTCCGGACGGGTCGAGCAGCGCCATGGCTGAGCCCGCAACATGAGCCAGTGGCTCAAGCTGGTGGCGCGCAACGCCTTCCGCCACCGGCTGCGCACGTCGCTGACGCTGGCGGGGCTGGTGATCGCGTTCCTCTCCTTCGGCCTGCTGCAGACGATCATCGCCACCTGGTATGCCGGAGTCGATGCCGCCGTGCCATCGCGCCTCATCACCCGCAACGCGATCTCGCTGACGCTGCCGCTGCCCCCCGCCTACCAGAAGCGCATCCGCGCGGTCGAGGGCGTGAAGGCCGTCACCTACATGAACTGGTTCGGCGGCATCTACAAGGATCCCAAGAACTTCTTTCCGCAGTTCGCAGTCGATGCCGAGAGCTACTTCGCCGTCTACCCCGACATCCAGCTGGACGAGGCAGCGCGCGACACCTTCCTGCGTGACCGCCGGGGCGCCATCGTCGGACGCAAGCTCGCCGATCGCTACGGCTTCAAGCCAGGCGATGTGATCCAGCTCAGCAGCACGCAGTTTCCCGGCACATGGGAATTCGTGATCGACGGCATCTTCGACGGGCGTGAAGCCAAGACCGACACTTCGCAGATGTTCTTTCACTGGAACTACCTCAATGAAACGCTGCGCCTGCGATCGAAGTCGCAGGCCGACCAGGTGAACTTCTTCGTCATTGACGTTGCGAACCTCGACCAGATCGCCGACGTCGGCCAGGCCATCGACCGCACGTTCCGAAACTCCGCGGCCGAGACCCTCACGGAGACCGAGCGCGCCTTCCAGATCGGCTTCGTGAAGCAGACGGAGGCCATCCTCGTTTCCGTCCGCGTCATTTCCTTCGTCGTCATCGTCATCATCCTCGCGGTGATGGCAAACACCATGGCGATGACGGCACGCGAGCGGCTGGCGGAATATGCGACGCTGAAGGCACTTGGTTTCGGGCCGGGCTATGTCGCGCGGCTGATCCTCGGGGAATCCGTGGCGATCGCTCTGGTGGGCGGCGCGCTCGCCATCGCGCTCACGCCGCCCGTCGCAGCCTATTTCGGCAGCCTCAACGCGGGACTGCTTCCGGCGCTCACCGTCAGCGGCACGACCATGGCCCTTCAGGCGCTCGCGGCGGTGTTGGTGGGCATCCTCGCCGCGCTGGTGCCGATGCGGCGCGCCGCCGGCGTGCGCATCGTCGATGGCCTCAGGGCGGTGGGCTGACCATGCCGCTGCTGCTCGCCTACAGCCTGCGGAACCTGCGTGTGCGCAAGCTCACCACGGCACTCACCGCGGGCGGCATGGCGCTGGTCGTGTTCGTCTACACCGCCGTGCTGATGCTCGATTCCGGGCTGAAGCAGACACTGGTGGCAACGGGTGGCGCATCCAACGTCATTTTCGTCCGGCGCTCCGCGGAGGTCGAGATCCAGAGCCTGGTCGACCGTACGCAAGCGCGGATCATCGAGAGCCAGCCGGAGGTGCTGCTCGGGGTGGATGGCGCACCGCTGGTCTCGAAGGAACTGGTGGTGCTGGTCTCCCTGCCCAAGCTCGGACCTGCGCAGGCCAGCAACGTGGTGGTGCGCGGCGTGGGATCCGCCATCCTCGCGGTGCGTCCGCAGGTGCGCATCACGCAAGGCCGCATGTTCCGCCCTGGATCGACGGAGATCATCGTCGGCAGCGGTCTTGCCGGGCGCTTCAAGGGCCTTGAGATCGGCGCGAGCATCCGGTTCGCGCAGCGCGACTGGCAGGTGGTGGGCACCTTCGAGGCCGGGGGCAGCGGGTTCGACTCGGAAGTGTGGGGCGACAGTGAGCAGCTGATGCAGTCGTTCCGGCGCGACTCCTTCTCGTCGGTGGTGGTGCAACTCGCCGACCGCCGCAGCTTTGCTGCCCTCAAGAAAAAGCTCGAAGCCGATCCCCGCCTCACCGTGGACGCCAAGCGCGAGCGCGTGTTCTACGAGCAGCAGTCGCGGCTGCTCTCCGACTTCATCCGGTTCATCGGCATCACGCTGTCGGTCATGTTCTCGCTGGGTGCGGTGTTAGGCGCGACGATCACCATGTATGCCGCCGTGGCAAGCCGGACGCGGGAGATCGGGGCCCTGCGGGCGCTGGGTTTCCGGCGCGCCGGGATCCTTGCGGCCTTCCTGTCCGAGGCGATGCTGCTCGGGCTCGTGGGTTGGGTTGTTGGCCTATCGCTGGCATCGCTCATGCTGCTGGTGAAGATCTCGACGCTGAACTGGGCCTCGCTGTCCGAACTCGCCTTCAGCTTCGTGCTGACACCGGGAATCGTTGTGCAGTCGCTCGTCTTTGCGCTGGCCATGGGCTTCCTCGGCGGGTTCCTCCCGGCCGTGCGCGCCACCCGGTTGAAGATCGTCGATGCGTTGCGGTCGGCCTGACCCGCCCCGTCTTCGTCAGCTCGCGGTGCCAGTCATGCCAAGTTCGGCCAGCGCCTCGCACACCACGGGCAGGAGATCCGCGCGGGTGGTGACGCGCCCCGGCGCATGGCCGGACACCGTGGCATACATGCGGCCGCCGAGGCTGTAGCCCTCGAGGAACAGCTGCCCGCCCCTGGCTGTAAGCGCCGCCTCGTCGAAGCGTTCGATGGGGGAAATGCAGATCATCGACGGCTCGCCCCATGGACTGCCCAACTCCGGCGGCAGATCGCCGAAGAAGCTGCATCCGACGGGCAGGTCGGCGCCGAGCGCAACCTGCTCCATGCGGCGCATCAGCCGGACCGGCACATAGGGAATGAGCGGCAGCAGCGGGGTCAGCTCGTGCCCATGACGGAGCAGGTTGGCCTGCGCGCTGCGCAATTCGCGCTGCAGCGTGCGCGGGTCGGCCAAGGTCCGCTCCGGATCGGCTAGGACAGTGACGGCAAGGACGGCGTTGCCCCGCAGGTCCCCAGGCTGCCGCTCGCTGACGGGCAGGACGAGCTTGACGCGGCCTTGTGCATCGACGCGGCCCATGCGCACGGCAATCCGCGTCGCGAGAGCCATGAGCAGGATGCCGATCTTCACCCCGCGCGCCTCGCAAGCCGCGGCATCGAGGACGATCTGCACCACGGGAACCTCGACCGCGGGGCCGCCCGGCGCGGCTGCGCCAGGCTGGGCAAGCGGCAGCCCGTTCACCGCAGCCGGCGCCTGCTGGCGCGGCCGGGCGAGGAAGGCTGCCAGGGCACGCCCGGCTTCGGGCAGAGACCGGATGCTCTCCGCCGCGTCGCGCGCCAGCCTGGACAGCGACCCGCGCCGGGACGGTGGCGGGAAGCGATGGGAAAAGGGCCGGCCGGCGATCGCGTCGGCGACGGCGAGGAGCCCGGCATGCCCGTCCGCGATGGTATGCGAGACGAAGAACGACACCGCAGTGCCGCCATCCGCCAGTGCCTGAACCGCGAACCGGCAGCCAGGGCCGTGCTCGGGGTCGACCGGAAGGTCGACCAGCGAGCTGCGCCACGTCTGCAGCGCGTCCACGGGGATGGGGGTGCGGTTCCACGTGACGGGTGGCGGAACGGGATTGGCCACCCAGCGGTGGCGGCCCCAGGGAAGCGGTGAGCGCTGCAGCAGCCGCCCCAGCAATCCCTCCGCCAGGCGCCGGCTGACGGCGTCGACGGCCGCCTCGTCCACCGCATGGGGGTAAACCCAGGTGATGAGCCCCATGGGCTGGCGCCCGAGCGCACGCAGCGCGAGGAAGGAGCCCTGGTCCATGTAGCACAGAAGGTCGCCCGCTTTGGCGCGCTCATCGCTGATGCGGCTGCGGCGCCTGCGCTGCTTCGACGCCCGCTCCGTACTCATGCGTCCAGACTCCGGTGACGCGCGGCAGCCGCGCCGGACGACAGCCTTGCGGAACGGCGCCGCCACAACAGGCCAAGAGCAGCCAGCGCTGCGTGCTCCGTGGCCACGCGGTGGCTGGCCACTGTGGCGCCGGCGCCGACCTTGATGCCGAGATCGGCGGGGCCAAGTTCTGCAAAGGCCGCCTCATCCGTCACATCGTCGCCGAGATAGAGAACCTGCGGACTGCCCTCCGTCTCCTCCCGAAGCCGGCGGATGGCATCGCCCTTCCCCGCTCGTGACAGTGACAGCTCGATCACGGCCTTGCCGTCCGTCAGCTTCACTCCCGGCACTGAAGCAAAGCTGGCACGTACCGCAGCGATGACGCGGGCGGCATCCTCCGGGCCAGCCTCACGCACATGCACGGCGAGACCGAAGGGCTTGCGCTCCACCCAGGCTCCTGGCGAAGCTGCGCAGAGGCGCCGTAGCGCGGCTGCCAGCGCATCGAGCTGCTGCTGGCGGTCTGCCTCGCCATAAGCCGTCAAGCGCCCCGGAAACTCCGCGCCATGCGAGCCGACGAGCAGCACAGGCTGATTAAGCCCCACCTGCGCGCAGAGATCTTCGCGCGCGCGCCCGGAGACGATCGCAACGCGGGTATGCGGAAGCTGGGCTAGGCCGTGCAGCAGCTCACGCGCACCCGGCAGCATCTGCACCAGTTCAGGTCGCGCCGAGATCGGCGCCAGCGTGCCGTCATAGTCGGAGCACACCAGAAGCTGCCGGGCCTCGCCGAGCAGGACAAGACGCCGGGAGACATCCATGGGCAGGATCAGCTTCATCGCGTCTGATGCATTCGGGCGAGAAAGGAGTCCGCCCAGTGCCTTGCGTCGGCGCCGAACACCGCCCGGCGCATGCGGGCCATGCGTCCATGCGACTCGCCCGCCCCGGCGCGGAGGGCATCGGCAATGCCGCGCTTCACATCCGCGAGGTCGTTGGGCGCGACGAGCCAGGCATCTTGCAGTTGCTCCGCCGCCCCAGTTGCCCGGCTGAGCACGAGGCGGCCGCTGCCATCGCCCCGGCAGGCGACGAATTCCTTGCAGACCAGGTTCATGCCATCGGCGAGAGAAGTGACGAGCATGACGTCGGCCGCCACGTAGAGGGCCACAATCTCCTCCGTCGGCAGCGCCTCGTTCACATAGTGGATCGGCCGCAGCCCAAGCGCCGCCAGTTCCGCGTTGGCGGAGTGCAGCACCTCCTCCACCCGTATCCGCAGCTCCTGATAGGCTGCAAGATCGCTGCGGCTCGGCATCGCCACCTGGATGAACTGGATGTTGCGACCACGGTATTCCGCGCTCTTGAGCACATCCGCCACGGCGCGAATGCGGATATCGATGCCCTTGGTGTAGTCGAGGCGGTCGACGCCGAGCAGAACCTGTTCTGGCGCGCCGAAGCCGGCACGGATGCGCGCTGCTCTATCGCGCGCAGCGGGCGTGGCCGAGAGGGTCTCGAACCGGTTGGCATCCGGGCCCACCGGAAAGACATCGACCGCGACGCGCCGCGGGTGGGCGGATTCGCCCAGCACGAGGTCCCGGCCGTCGCGCGACGCGACTGCGCGCTGACAGACCTCCTCGCAAAAGCGGTCGGCGGATGCGCCGGTCTGGAAACCAATCAGGTCGGCACCGAGCAGGCCATGGAGGACGCTGTCCTTCCACGGCAGCAGCTCGAAGACGGCAGCCGAGGGAAACGGCACATGAAGGAAAAAGCCGATGCGCAGGTCGGGCCGGGCCGCGCGCAGCAGCGCCGGCACCAGCTGCAGCTGGTAGTCATGCACCCAGACCGAGGCCCCCAACGGGGCGCTCGCGGCGACGCAATCGGCAAAACGCTGGTTGATCCTGCGGTAGACCGCGAACTCCTCGTCGCGGAACACGGGGTCCACGACCGCATCGTGGTAGAGAGGCCAGAACGCCGCATTGCACACGCCATCGTAGAAGTGGCTGACCTCGTGCTGGCTCATCGGGATCTCGAGAACGGACATGCTGGACGTGCCGGGCGGGGGCGCCGGGTGCGGTCCGCGGCCCTCCTCCGGTACGGGGCTGCCGCGCCAACCGACCCACACCACATTCAGGCCACGCAGTGCAGAATCGAGCGCGCTGACAAGGCCGCCGGGCGATGTCCGCCACCCCGTTTCGACGTTGTATTCAACCGAAAGACGATTAGCCAGGACATACGCAACGGCAGCCTTTGAATCCGGTGCGCGCATCTCCCGCGCCGGTGGCTCGACATCCCCCTTGCGAAGAATGGATGCTCTGGAGTTTGGAGTCTGCAAGCGAGCAATGAGCTCCCGGTGGATTGGCCAAGTCGGACCGGGACGGCTGCACTTTGAGCAGTCCGGCGACCTAAGTCAGCGCTTTTCCAAGCGCGGCATGCCGGTAGGTGGCAACTCATCCCCGTTACGGCCAGCTTATCTCCTGCTGAGGCAGAAGCCCAGAAGGAATTCGGGATGTCATCCCAAGTCATATGCCTGCCGCGTCTTTGTTTTTCTCAACAGCAGACGCAAACTTAGTCAACCAAATTCTTCTGGCCTCGGACGCGTCTTGCGGATTAAGACGCGGACCGTAGAGTTGTGGTTGGAGGGGCTGGGTTATCGTGACCGCGATCGCTGTCGTCGGTATAGGCTGCAGGCTGCCGGGAGCGATATACTCGCCCGAGGACCTGTGGGAAGGGCTGCTGCGGGGCACAGACCTGGTCACCGAAATTCCGCCGCAGCGCTGGAACGCCGACGACTATTACGACCCAGTACCCGGTGTGCCGGGTAGCTCTGTTTCGCGCTGGGGCGCGTTCCTTGACGATCCTGCCGGCTTTGACTTTCCCTTCTTCGGAATCCGCGAGCCCGATGCGCTCGCCATGGACCCGCAGCACCGGCTGCTGCTGGAGGTGACGTGGGAGGCAGCCGAACATGCCGGCTGGGACCCGCGGCGCCTGGCGGGCACCGCTGCCGGAGTGTTCTTCGGCCTGTCTCATCAGGACTATTTGCAGGTCACCCGCGACGCCGGGACGATCGGCCAGGCCTACAGCTTCACCGGCACGCCCTTCAGCATGGCATCGGGCCGCGTCGCCCACGCGATGGGCCTCACCGGACCGGCTCTCACCATCGACACGGCCTGCTCGTCGAGCCTGGTCGCCGTGCATGCAGCACGCAGAAGCCTGCTCGCGGGTGATTGCAGCACGGCCTTCGCCGGTGGCGCGATGCTGATGTTCGCGCCCTCCACATACGCCTCCGCCTCGGGGCTGGGCATGCTGTCGCCGACGGGGCGCTGCCACGCCTTCGACGAACGCGCCGACGGCTTCGTGCGCGCGGAAGGCTGCGGCGTCGTCATGCTCAAGCGGCTGGATGACGCCCGGCGGGACAATGACCGTGTGCTGGCGGTCATCCGCAGCAGCGCGGTGAACCAGGACGGGCGCACGCATAACATTCTTGCCCCCTCCAGAACCGCCCAGGCCGCGGTCATCGGGCGGGCGCTCGCGGAAGCACAGGTCGATCCCTCCGGCATCGGCATGGTCGAGGCGCACGGAACGGGAACCCCGGTGGGTGACACGGAGGAGTTCAACAGCCTTTCGAGTCACTACGGACGCTCGGCACCCTGCGCACTCGGCTCGCTGAAAAGCAACCTCGGCCATGCGGAATCGGCCGCTGGCGTGCTCGGGCTCATCAAGGCGACACTCGCCGTGTCGCATGGCGCCGTGCCGCGTACGCTGCACTTCCGGAAACTGCCTGCGCATCTTCAGGCGATCAGGACCGGGCTTTTCGTTCCCACCGACACCGTGCCATGGCCATCGACAGGCGCAGACGGGCTGCGCCGCGCCGCCGTGTCCTCCTACGGCATGTCGGGCACCAACGTGCATGTGGTGCTCGAGCAGGCGCCTCCCGATCTGCTCCAGCGGCCATCGCCGCCCGGTGGCGCCGCGCCCGAGCCGCCGCGCGTGTTCCCGCTTTCGGCCTCCTCGCCCGAAGCACTTCGCGCCACGGCCGGGCGCCTTGCAAGCTGGCTGGATGCAAAGGCCGGTATCATCCGCATGGCCGACATCGCGGCAACGCTTGGCCTGCACCGCGGGCACCGGCAGGTCCGGCATGCCGTCATCGCAACGACGCCGCAGGACCTCGCCAGCCAGCTTCGAGACCTGGCCGCCAATGCACCGCTCGACGCGGAGGTGGCCGACCATGACGGCCGCGGCCCCGTCTTCGTTTTCTCGGGCCAGGGTTCGCAGTGGGAGTCGATGGGAACGTCACTGCTCGACACCGACCCCGTCTTCAAGAGCGTCATCGCCAGTGTTGAGCCCCTCATCGCGGCTGCCGCCGGTTTCTCGGTCACCGGTGCGCTGCGCTTGCCCGGCACGCTCGATGGCATCGACCGCATCCAGCCTGCCATCTTCGCCATCCAGGTGGCGCTGGCCGCGTCACTCAAGGCGAAAGGCGTGGTGCCCGCAGCCGTGATCGGCCATTCCATGGGCGAAGTGTCGGCCGCCGTGGTGGCCGGCGCGCTGTCGCTGGAGGATGGCGTGCAGGTGATCTGCCATCGCGCCACGCTTTGTCGCAAGATCGCCGGACTTGGCGCCATGGCAGTGGTTGAGCTTGCACCGGCGGCATTGCGCGAAGAGCTGGCGCGCCGCGAGATCAGGGACGTTGAGATTGCAGTGCTGGTTGCGCCGGGCTCGACGGTGATCGGCGGCGCGGCCGCGGCCGTGCAGCGCCTCGTTGCTGAATGGCAGGCGGAGGGCATTTTCGCCCGCGAAGTCGCCGTCGACGTGGCATCGCATACACACCAGGTCGAACCGATTCTCGGTCAGTTGTCGGAGCGCCTGGCTGGGGTCACGGCGCGTAAGCCGCGCATCGCGACCTATTCCACGACATTGCTCGACCCGCGCGAAGAGCCTGTCTGCGACAGGGCCTACTGGGTCGACAACCTGCGCCACACGGTGCGCTTCCGCCCTGCCGTCCGCGCGGCACTCGAGGACGGCCACCGCGTGTTCGTGGAGATTTCTCCACACCCGATCGTGATCCGTGCGGTGCTCCAGAATGCCGCCGCGCTGGACCTCCCGGCGCGCGCGCTGCCGTCGATGACACGCGGCGAGCCGCTGCCCCACGGGCTCATGGACCTCGTCGGCGCAATCCATGCAAGCGGCGCGGCGGTGGATTTCGGCGCGCTGTGCCCGGAGGGAGCGCTGATCGACCTTCCGCTGCCCGCGTGGACACACCATCACCTGTTCCTCGCACCGGCAGGACAGGCTGCCGCCGGGCACCACGTTGCATCCACGCATCCGCTTCTCAATGTGCATCGCACGCTGCACGAGGAGCCCGAACGTCACGTCTGGGCCTCGGAGCTAGGCCTCGGCACCCACCCATGGCTGTCAGACCACATGGTCAACGGGGTACCGGTGTTTCCCGGCGCCGGTTTCGGCGAAATGGCCCTCGCCGCCGCCCGCACGGCACTCGGAACGGCAGACGTCGAGGTGCAGGAGCTGAGCTTCGCGAAGGCACTGCGGCTCGAACCGTCAACGCCCGTCGTTGCCACGGCGGTGCTCGAGCGGCCCGGCGAATTGCGCTTCCGGATCGAGAGCCAGACGGGTGGAGAGCCGCAGATCCATGCAAGCGCCCGCCTCCTGCCGGCCGGCAGGCCGGGCGGCGAGGCGCCGCTGGACCTTGGCAGGCTGCGCGCGGCCCAAACCGCGTCGGTGGCAGCATCGGACGTCTGGCAGTGGTTCGACTCGCACGGGGTGCAGTTCGGCCCTTCGTTCCGCGTGCTGGCGCCAAGCCTCGCGCTGTCTGAAGACGGAACCTCCCTTCTCGCCGATCTTCGCCTCCCGCCGGCGCTTCGCCAGGACGCCCGCCACTACGCCATCCATCCCGTGCTGGTCGATGCCTGCTTCCAGTCGGTTGCCGCCTTCCCCAGTGTCCGTGAAGGGGTGGAGGGCCGCATGCTGCTGCCGCTCTCGATCCGCAGCCTCCATGTCCATGCCGGGGAAGGCGATGCGGCGCATTGCGTGACGCGCCTCATCTCGCTCAACGCACTCGAGGTGGAGGCCGACATCGACCTGCTCGATGCATCGGGCAATGTGCTGCTGAGCGCCCGCGGGCTGATCATTGGCAGCGGCGCTGCCAACATCAACTCGGATGCAGCGGCCTGCAATGCGCGGCTCCTCGACATCATCTGGGAGGCATGGGACGTCCCGCGCGCCACGCTCAAGCCGGCCGACGGTGGCTGGCTGCTGCTCGTGGCCGACGAGAACGGGCATCGGGCTGCCCGCGAGATCGAGGCGCAGCTGAGCGTCCAGGGTTTCAGGACACGCGTCCTCAGCAGCATCGGCCGGCCGGACGCATGGCGCGAAGCGCTGCCCGCGCTCCTCCATCAAGACGGGCCCGGCGCCGTGGTGGTGTTTCTGCCGGCCGGCACCGAACCCGCCGGTGCCGACGCAGCGCGGACGCATGTGAGCAACCTGATCGACGTCGCGAGGGCGATGACGGAGGGCGAACGGCGGTCTCGCCTGTTCGTCGTCACCACGGGGTCGCAGCGAGTGCTGCCGGACGATGCTGTGCGCCTTGCGCATGGCGGTGTCCGGGGCTGGCTGCGTGCACTCGGCGCCGAGGTCCCTGCCCTTCACCCGACGCAGATCGACGTTCACCCGGGAGCTGACACGTTCCGCCTCCTGGGCCTGCTCCTGAGCGGCGCAAAGGAGGACGAAACGGCCATTCGCGCCGACAAGGTTTATGTCGCCCGGCTGCAGCGCAGCCCGCTCGGCCCTGCCGACCGGCGCACCAAGGAGTGCGACGCCGCGCGCGACAGCCTCCGTATGGAAATCCGCACACAGGGCGATCTCCAGAGCCTGGAGATGACGGCTTGCGGCCGTAATCCGCCGGGCGTGGGCGAGGTCGAGGTGGCGGTCCGTGCCACGAGCGTGAACTTCGCCGACGTGCTGGTCGCGCTGGGCCGCTATCCGTCCTTCGACGGGCGCCAGCAGGGGCTGGGCCTCGACTTTGCCGGCGTGGTCGCAGCCGTCGGGCCGGGTGTCACCGCTCTTCGCGTGGGTGACCGGGTGGCGGGGCTGTGTGCGGGTGGGGCCTGGGGCACCTTCGTCACCTGCGATGCACGATTGGTCGCGCCAATCCCCGGAGGCCTCACCGACGATGCGGCAGCAGCACTCATCACCACCACCGCCACGGCGCTCCACGGCCTTTGCGACCTGGCGCGGATCGGCCAGGGCGACAGGGTGCTCATCCACTCCGCGACAGGTGGTGTGGGACAGGCCGCCGTCGCCATTGCGCGGGCCGCGGGTGCGGAGATCTTCGCCACTGCAGGCTCGCAGGCGCGGCGCGATAAGCTGCGCGCGGCCGGTATCCGCCACGTCTACGACTCGCGCTCGCCTGACTTTGCCGAGGAGATCCGGCGCGACACGTCGGGCTATGGCGTGGACATCGTCCTGAACTCGCTCACCGGTGCTGCGCAGCGCGCGGGACTCGGGCTGCTGGCCCCCGGCGGCCGCTTCGTCGAGATTGGCAAGAAGGACATCTATGACGGCACATGGCTGGGCCTGTCGCCGTTCAAGCGAAATCTCTCGTTCTTCGCTGTCGACCTGGCGCTGATGTGCTCCACCGCCCCGGCGCGCATTCATGACTTGCTGTCCCGTGCAATCGATCTCGCGAGCAAGGGACGGCTGGCCCTGCCGGACATTTCCACATACCCCCTCGCCGACGCGCCAACCGCAATCCGGGTGATCAGCGGCGCGGCACACACCGGAAAACTGGTGCTGAGCGTCCCGCATGAGGGCCACTACCGCGTGCCGGTGCCGGCGGAGCGGTTCACGCCCTTCCGGCGTGACGGCGCTTACGTCGTCACTGGCGGCCTCGGGGGGCTTGGCCTGTTTCTGGCCGATGCCATGTCCGCAGCGGGTTGCGGCCGCCTGATCCTCAATGCGCGCTCCGCGCCGGGCGAGACGGCACGGAGCGCCCTAGCCGCAATGCGGGCGCGGGGCACCGAGGTCGAGGTGATCGGCGGAGACATCGCGGCGCCGGCGACGGCACGGGCCCTCGTAGAGGCTGCAGGAGCCGCGGGCCTCGCGCTGCGCGGTGTTCTGCACGGTGCCGCGGCAGTCGTGGACGGCACCCTGTCATCCGTCTCGGAGGAGCTGCTTCGCCGCAACTGGGACCCCAAGGTGGCGGGCGCATGGAACCTGCATGAGGCGACGCTTCAGGCACCGCTCGACTGGTTCTGCTGTTTCTCCTCCGTGGCGGCCCTCTTCGGGTCACCCGGGCAAACCGCCTATGCGGCGGCGAACAGCTGGCTCGATGCCTTTACGCATTGGCGCCGGGCGCAGGGCCTTGCCGCTTCCGCCATCGCCTGGGGCGCTTGGGCGGAGATCGGCGCCGGCAAGCATCTCGCGGCGCGCGGCGATGTGCGGATGATCGCACCGCAGGACGGCGCCTATGCCTTCGAAGCCCTGCTGCGGCACGACCGTGCCTATGCTGCCTATGCCCATCTCGACGGCGCGCCTTGGTTGGCCGCACTCATGGCGCGCAGCCCCTTCGCCGCGGGCCTCTCGCAGGCGCAGGCCGCCGCGGGCGATCCCGCGCGGCGTCTTCGCGAGGAGCTCACACATGCGCGGGCCAACGAATGGCCGGCCATACTGCGGCGCCTCATCACGGGACATCTCGACGTCATCCTGCGCCGCAGCGTGAGTCCGGACCGGCCGTTCTTCGACTACGGGCTCGACTCGCTTGGAACCCTGCAGCTGCTGACGGCGCTCGAGGCCGATACGGGCATCCGCCTTGGCACTGCGGATGTCACGACCGTACGTGCCATGGCGGAGAAGCTGGGTGCGGCGCTGCGCAAGTCCGGACTGGCGGAGGCGGATGCCCATGGCTGAACTTCGCCCGCTTGCCGACTGGTCGGGCCCGGCCGCGAACCTCATCATGTGGCGGCCCTCGGCAGCTGCGTTGGAAGCGGCGCGGCAGGCACCCATCTCGCCGGTGCCTCCGAGCTACGAGCAGGAGCAGCACCTGCGTTCCTTCCGCGCCTGCGCTGACCGCAACGAGGACATGCCGCGCATGTTCGCCGTCGTCTGGGATGAGCCCGGACGCTGCGAACTGAGGGAGATGACACATGTGCTGACGGCGCATTTGCGCCGGCACGACACCTATCACAGCTGGTTCGAGGAGCGCGGCGGGACAATCGTGCGGCACGCCCTCGAGGACCCGGCCGCGCTGCAGCTGGAAGCGGTGACGATCGGCGCGGCAGGTGAAGCGGACTGGCAACGCCAGGTCTTGGCGACACCCTCACCCTTCACGTGGGACTGTTTCCGGTTCGGCATCCTGCAGCGCGCTGATGGCTTCACCTGCTTTGCGGTCATCGATCACATTCACCTGGACTCGAGCATCATCGCGTTCCTGATGGAGGAGATCCACACCGCCTACTTCGCCCTGCTCGACGGCGAGGCACCCCCGCATGACGCGCCTGCCGGACGCTATCTCGACTACTGCACCGACCAGCGCCAGCGCGCGGCGCTGATGACCCTCGATGATCCCGGTGTCGCAGAGTGGATTGCCTTCCTGCACCGCCATAACGGACGCATGCCGCCGTTCCCGCTGCCGCTCGCCGTGCAGGAGGATCGCTGCCTTGCCGAGTACCTGCAGGCGGACATCCTCGATGAGGCGGACATGGCCGCCTTCGAGGATGCCTGCCGCGCCGCCGGCGCGCGCGTCATCGGCGGGCTGCTGGCCTGCGCCGCGATCACGGAACGCGAACTGGCGGGAACCAGTTACTATGGTGTGATCACGCCCACGACGACACGCAAGACTCCCGAGGCCTTCAGAACCACGGGGTGGTGCATGGGCGTGGTGCCCATCGACTTCGATTCAGCGCGCGGCGACTTCGCGAAGCTGGCCGCCGCGGCGCAGCGCAGCTTCGACAGCAGGGCGCCCCTCGCCCAGATTCCGATCGAGCGCGTTCTCGACCTCGCCGCCGGGCTGCCGTCGATCCGCCCCGTCGCCACCGGCGGCGTCATGCTCTCGTACATGGATACCAACCTTCCCCCACTCAGCGCGCACATCGCGCGCGACTGGCAGGCCGCAGGTGGCCGGATTTACCTCAATCCGGGCATGGCCGCGCAGGTGGCGTTGTGGTTCTTCCGGACGCCGCAAGGACTGACCGTCACGGCAGCCTATACGGCCAACGCCACGGCCCGCAGTTCGATGCGGCGCTATGCCGATACGCTGAAAGATGCCTGCAGGCGGGCCTGCGGCCAAGTGCGGGCTGCGCCGGCTGGTCCCGGGGCCAGGCCATGACGGACGCCCTGGCTGCCCGGGATGCCGGCTCGCCACGGGCCACCCCCTTCGTGCCCTTCGCCGACCAGGCGATGTATCTCGCCCATGTGGCGGGCGGGCAGCACTCCATCATGCAATTCCTGTGGCGCTACCGGCGGCCAGTCGACATGGCGGGGCTGATGCGCTTTCGCGACAACTTAGCGAACGGACGTCTCGCCCGCCTCATGCGCCCCGCACGGCTGCCCTTCGGCCGGCATCAGTGGGCCAGCCCGCCTGCCCCGCCGCCCGCTTTGCCCGCCGCACAGGCGCCCATTGCCGTAGCTGCCCTGCACGAATGGATCGACGCACAGGTGGAGCTTCCGCTCGACCCGGTGTCCGGCCCAGGCTGGCATCTGACGCTGCAGCCGCTCGAGGACGGATCCACGGTGATTTCTCTCGTGGTGTCGCACTGCATCGCCGATGGCATTGCGGTACTGCTCGCCACGAAGGAAGCGGCCCTCGGTGAACGGCGGGCTTCGGCCTACTCGCCCGTGGGGCTTGTTGCCGAACTGCAGCAGGTTGCGAAGGACGCGCCAGCGACGCTGCGCGCGCTGGTGCGCATGGCGCGCTCGATGCGCAAGGGGCCAGCGGCGCGCCGCGGCCCCGCCGCGCCCGCCACGGTGACGGATACTGACCGTACCGTGGTGTTTCCAACTGTCTTCATGCGCATCTCCACCGCGGAATGGGACGCGACGGCCAAGCGCCACGAGGCCAACCGTTTCACCTTCCTCACGGCGATGACGGCCGCCTTTGGCGCGGCCCTCGGCCGCGTCCAGGGTGCGGAGGTCTCGCTGCTGGTCCCCGTCAATCAGCGGGAGGGGCTGGCGGCCGAGGGCGGCAACTGCGTGACGCTCGCCACGCTGAAGGTTCCGGTGACGGAGCCCCGCGGCCCCCTTCGCCCGCTGCAGCGGCGCCTTCAGGAAACGCTCGTGCGCAGCAGGCGCGAGCCAGACCCGATGGCCGAACTGCTGCCCCTTGTGCCCTTCGTGCCGAAGCGGGCTTTCCGGGCAGCGGGGTCGATGGCGCTTGGTGCGCTGTCCGAGTTGCCGGTGACCTGCTCACATCTCGGAAACTGGCCGGTGGAGGCGCTCCGTATCGACGGAACCATCGCCGATCTCTTCTGCTTTCGCGGCGTCGACCGCGGCGTGACAGTACGCGACATCGAGGCCCGCCAGGGTGTGGCGTCGCTCATTGCGGCCGTGATTCCAGATTTCCTCATCCTGAATTTCGTTGCCTACCAGCCGGGGCGTGTCACCGAAACGCGGCAGCTCCAGGTTCTCGTCGAGGACCTGCTGGCGAGCTATGGCCTCGCGGGTGAGCCCTTCGATGGCTGAAACGGGGGCAAGCCGCGCCGCTGCCCATATGCGAGACCGCCTCGCCTGGCTAGACCAGCTTGCCTTCAAACTGTTCACGGCAACCGGCCGGAACCAGCTCATGCAATGCCTGTGGCTGTATGAGCGCGAGGTGGACATGGCATCGCTGCTGCGCGTGAGTGCGCGTCTGTCCTCCTGGTCCTTCAACCGGCTGATCGAACCATCGCCCCTGCCGCCGGCGCGGCCGCACTGGGTGCGGCCTGCCAGCCTCCCTGAACCGCTTCATATCAGCCCCGATGTCCTGTCTCGGGAACATCTGCTGCGCTGGGCCAACCGCCAGGCGCGTCGTCCCCTCCATCCCGTTGCGGGACCTGCCTGGCGGATGGACATGCAACGCTTCGCCGATGGCAGCACCGCCGTCAGCATCGTCGGGTCGCATCTGATCATCGACGGCATGGGCGCCCTCGGCGCCATTTCGGCTGCAGCGAGCGGCAAGGCCTTGCCCAGCAGTTACCTACCGCAGAACGGGCGTGGCCGACTGTCCGGGCTCATGTCGGATGCGCAGCAGATCCTCGCCGATGCCCCGCGAACCCTGGCAGCCATTGCCCGCATCGCGCGGCTCGCGTGGGCGAACCGGCACGGTGCCGCTGCAAGGGCCGTTCCGGATGGCCCGGACCCGGCAACGATGGTGGACATTCCTGCCATCGCCATCAGCATTGGCGTGCGCGCATGGGAGAGCTGCGCAGAGCGGCTCGGCGGACGGGCAAGCACCTTGCTGCCGGGCTTCGTCGCGCGGCTCGCTGCGCACATGGGCCACTGCCGGGTCTCCGACGCGACGGTCAATCTTATCGTTCCCATCGACAGGCGCCACGGGCTGAACGATGAGCGCGCACTGGCAATCGAGTTCGCCTCGATGCGCCTCCACCCCGAGGGCCTGGCCACCGACCTGGGGCCGGTGAGCGCCCCTATGAGGGCGCTCCTGCGCGCCGCGAAGAAGACCGGGCCTGACCCGCTGGCAGAGCTCCTTCCCGCCATTGCGTGGCTGCCAGCCAGCGCTGCCACGGCGCTGGTGAACCGAATCTTTGCCTATGGCGATGCGCCGCCGGTCAGCTGCTCGAATTTGGGAGAGCTGCCTGACGCCCTCGCTTCGATCGACGGGTCGCCCTGCACGCGGCTGCTGGCGCGCGCCGTCGACGTGAATGTAAGCCTGCGGGACCTGCAGCGCTCGCATGGCCACCTCGTCGTCGTGGCGTCGCGCTATCGCGACACCGTGTCCCTCTGCATCGAGGCCTGCCAGTTGGCGCCGGAGCCGACCACCACGGAACACCTGCGCCGCATGACGATAAAGACACTGGCCGACTTCGGCCTCGATGCCACCATCGAAGACTGACTGCGGGGTGTGTGAGCATGCGTGACATGTGGAAGGCTGGCAAATCGCCCGGGTTATCATCGGAGAGGCATATGCGATCGAACCACCTCCCAGCGTCGAGATCGGCAGACCCCGGACGGCGGCGGGGGCAGCCGTGAACATGCCGCACCAGGGCACAAACCACATGGTGGAAGGGGCAGTCCCCGACGCCAGCGCGAAAGATGTCCTGGGGTATCTGGACCAGGCATTCTTCACCTCGCTTCGTGCGCTTGGGCGCCAGCCGATCATGTATTTCCTGTGGCTCTATCGCGAACCGCTGGACGCGGCAGCCGTGGATCGCTTCAACCAGTGCCTCGCGCAGGGATTTCTTGGACGCGTGCTACAACGCTCGCCCTTGCCATGGGGGCGGCACCGCTGGGTGGCGAACCCGGTGCCCGCAGCTGTGACGTGGTATGCGGACCCGCTTGCGCCGGAGCATCTGCCTCAATGGCGCAATGCCCTGGTCGTGTTGCCGCTTGACCCCGAACACGGCCCGGGCTGGCGCCTGGCGGCCCGGCCACTGGCACATGGCGGCACGGCACTGGCTCTCCTGGTGTCGCACACCATCGCTGATGTGAAAGCCACAGAAGAGGCCATCGTCAACGCGGTGGCCGGCCGGCGCCTGGAGCCGGGGTTCCCGCTTCCATCCAGGCGATGGTCGCCGGCAAGAGTGGTTGCCGACGGCAAGGAGAGCCTACGTGGCCTGCCCGCGGTCTGGGGCGCTCTGAAGGCACTGGCGCGGCAGCCGAAGGCAATCGCCCGGCCAGCGTCGCGCGCTTCCACGCCGCCTCAGCGCCGTGGAGGACTGACGGCAGAGCCGGTGGTGGTCTTGCCACTCGCCCAGGTGATTATCGACCATCATGCATGCGAGGCGCGGGCAGCCGCCCTTGGCGTGAAAGGCAACACGCTTGTTGCGGCGGTTGCGGTGCGCCTTGCGTATAGGCTAGGCCGGCTGGACGGCGCGGGGCGCGTCGACCTCGTCCTGCCGGTGAGCGAACGGCAGCCCGACGACTGGCGGGGCAACGCGCTGCGCACGGTCACTGTGCAGGCCGACCCCGATGCCTGCCAAAGGGACCCGCGCACGCTGCTGGAAGGCATCAGGGCCGCGCTGTCCTCCCGGGACCGGCACGGCGACGATATCTCGCCAATTCTGCCGCTGATCCCCTACGTGCCGCTCTGGCTGTTGCGCCTGTTCGAACGAAAGGCACTGGGGACGAGGCTCCCGGTGACGTGCAGCGTCATCGGAGAACTCCACCCCGACATGATCCGTCCCTGCGGCGAAGCATCCCTGCTTCACATCTCCAACATTGAACCCTACACCGCCCCGCTGCTCGAACGGCTCGGCGGTGGCATGTTGCTCGCTTGTTACCGTCTCGGAGGAAAGCTCTTCATCACGGTGATGGCTCACAGCCCCGGCCATGTCACCACTTGCGCCGAACTGCTGCCACAGGTGAAGGCCGCACTCGCCGACATGGCCCTTGAGGGCGACGTCAGCTGACGAACGCGCAAGGACAAGCTCGGGGCTATCCTGCTCTATGGCAGCCTGAACAGTGGCGTCAGCAGGTCCATTCGCGGGAACAGTCCTTCGACAAGGTTCTGTCCCTGCGCCTATCTTTGGGCGGCGGAGGCCGGCCGGCGCGGCATGCGGATGTTGAGGAAGGCCAGCGCGATCACCACCAGCGGGCTCATGAAGCTGAAGAGCGCGTAGGGCGCGTAGTGGAATGTGCCGACACCCAGCGTCGCTGCCATGTAGGCGCCGCAGCTGTTCCACGGCACGATGGCCGAGGTGGGCGTCGCCGTGGCGCCCACGGCGCGCGACAGCACGATGGGGCAAAATCCCAGTGAGGCGAAAGCCGACTTGAACATGCGGGCTGGCAGCACGATGGCGATGTACTGGTCCGCCGTCACCACATTTGCGCCGAACACGAGCCCACCATGGCAGAGACCAGCGCACCCGTCGATTTGGTGCGCTCCACGATGGGCTGGATGAGGCGGTCCAGCACCCCGGCCTTCTCCACGATGCCGCCAAAGGCCAGCGCCGTGATGACGAGCCAGATCGTTTTCAGCATGCTGTCCATGCCACCGCGCGACACCAGCTGGTCAATTGCCGCATTGCACGCGCGACTTTGCCGCGCCTCGGATTCGAGCCGAGACCCGTTCGCTTGCCGCTTGGCTGCAGAGAAACAAGGCACATGATGAAACGAATTTTCGCTCATTTTCAGCTGGTTACAAGTTCCGTACTAAATTTGGAAAGTCATGAGGTTCGGAGAATATTGGGCCTAGAGAGGCCCTTTCGGCGCCAGCCAGCCATTTGGCAGTCAACAGCCCAACGCCAAAACACCGGCGAATATTGGGGATTTTCGACGTCTAATTATCGCTGAGAGAGGGTCGGTTTAGGAATAAATGGCGGAGGGAGAGGTACTGGGTGCGAACTCTCTGGGCGGGGAGAAGCGAAGCCCTTGGTACGATTGCGGAAACTGGCAATTAGGAGCGTTTGCGCAGGGCTACGCTCCTTCCCGCCCGACAGAGACTGCCCACTGTCGAGGGTTCGACAAACCAGCATTGCTGGGGTTCGAATCCTGCGCCAGGATCCGAACTGTCGATTCTAATTTTTTGCTGTCCGCGGCCCTGAACTCGCGAGAACCGTCCTGACGGCCGCGACCAGCATACCTGCTCCCATCGCCCGATTCGATCTGCGGAAGATGAACATGATCAAACGGAAGAGTGATAGCACGGCTTCAATGAACGAAGTATTGAGCTTTTCCACTCTTGGTCAGCTGCGTCAACTTCAGGATCGGCTTGAAGTACCGGAGAGGATGCTCCTATAATGTCGCCATAAGAAAAACGATCCTGACTCCAGGCGATGCGTAGACACAGCTGGCTGTCGAGAGGCTAGCTGAGTTCTACAGACAGTTGGGCAGGGGCGCGAAAGCGGAGGTACTTCTTGGCACCACTTCCTCATCCAGGACTTAGAACGCATCTCCTGCGGGCTTATGCTCCGTGCCAATTTCTCGGCATTTGCCGCCATGCGCGGTTTGACGCACGAGTTGGACACGTTCCTCGGGGTTACCTGGGCGCGACGGCAGAGCTTAAGGATGTGGCAGTGGTCTTGGTATTTGCAGAACCCGGATTCCCTCACAATTCCGAGAAGCACGACAGGTATGGCACTTCGCCCGAAGAAATTATGCAATCAGCAGTAGATCACACATATGAGTGCTTCAAGCACTGTACGGACCAGTTTCACCGGAATGTCCGGTTCGTCTTGGACAGAATATTTCCTGAGGAATTCGATTCTCAGTTGAAGCGGACCTGGCTAACTGACGCACGACTCTGCTCGATAGACAACGAAATCGGTGGCCATCGGGAAGACACCTGCGCGCGGGAATATTTGTCACGTCAACTCGATTCGCTACCTAATGCCATCACTCTCGCGTTTGGTGGCAAGGCGCAGCGCACTCTCGAAATGCTCAGACGGCAATTCAAGAGGGCGGTGGCATTAGCTCCGCCGGGATGCAACTTCAAAACGGCACTACCCAGTTGGGAGAGCGCAATCGACGACGCAAGATCTCATATCGCTCGATTGCAGTAGACCGCATTCCTGATGTTTCGATACCTTGCCGAGCCATTCCGCGATTTCGCGCTCAGGCCGGTTCTCGCTGACCAATATGTGGTACATCTGCGTCCTGAAACTGACCCCAGCGGCTCACGTCATAGTCGAGAATAGCCTTAAAGTTGGCCTGACCCGATTTTACCTTAGACATCAGTTTCTGGAGTACCTCGTGCCCATTCAATTGTAGACCCAATCGGCCAGAGTCTTCGAAAACGTGGAGGAAGGTCAATCCGAGTGCGGCGGGATGGTTGCGGATGAGGTCGAACTGGTTCTGGGTCGAATACTTCTGATGGTCAGTCGACATCCGGACATAGGCCACAGCGGGTGACCAGTCACACCCCTATTGTCTGGACGCATTGACCCCTCTCGTTGTAAATATAAATAAATCTGCCTTGCTGAACGCTGACTGAGGAGGCAGTATAACCCTTGAGGCCATCGCCTGGACCTCCGCCAGACGGTATAGTGCAGAGAACCCTGTTTTGTTCTCCGTAGACGTAGACAAAACCACCTGTCTCCACTGCGGTCACGATAGATGCCATTGGCGGCTTTCCTCTCGGTGAATTGGTTTTCTATTGTTTCGCGGCTTTTCGTAAATTCCCCCCCCTGCCGGGGGTTCGATCGCTCGCTTTGCGCTCAATGTTCCGCCGTAAATCAAATTCCTTGAGGATCGCCAGCAGATCAGGAGGCAGGCGACGCTTCGCCTTTATTGCAATCTCCTGAGGAACACCGTGGATCGCTTCCGCCACAGATCCGGCTACGCATGCCAGGGTGTCGGTATCACCACCAAGGAGAACAACATCGCGGATGGCGGCTTCATAGCTGCTGGATCTCAGAGCGATGCTCAGTCCAGTCTGCGCGGTACCTTTTGCGGTGATGTCAAATCTCGGGCGCGTTCCGATGGCCCCGGCACTGAGGTCGTAGGAGCATTCCTTACTGATAGACTCCTCAACATCGGCAGTTTCCTTCCCCTGAGACAGAAGAAATATCGCACGTGCAACCGCTCTCGATGCGATGATGGCGTCAGGATGGCTGTGACTTACCGAGGCCTGCGCCTCCGCCAGAGTGTCGACCTCATCAATGCTTCGCGCGAGCCACCCCACGGCGGAAACGCGCATCGGGGCGCCGTTTCCCCAACTGCCGTAGGCTGGCTCGTCATCAACCGCGAACCATCGCCGGAACATGCCACCATAGCCTGCATCTGGATAGCATCGGCAGAGCCGACGCAGGTGTTTGGCAAAGTTACCATCGACCATGATGGCATTTGCAACTGCCAGCGAGCAGACGGTGTCGTCAGTAAACCGACTCGACCGGAGGAATAGGGGGAAGTCCGCTACCTTCGCCCGCGAACCCTCGTATCTTGATCCTATGATATCTCCAGCAATAGCGCCAATCATGCCACTTCCAATTGATTTTAAGTTGGGAACTTGCCGCAAAAAGTCATCTTGCAAGGTCCAAAGCTAACTGACCCTCGCGAAGTTCTCCCACACCGCGGCGGTCACCGACTCCTTGTTGACGTCGAAGTACGCGAGAACTTCAGGCCACTCGATATAGCGGCCTTCGTGGAAGGCCCGGAGGGGACCGCAGTATTCCAGTTCATCGCTATT
Organism: Aestuariivirga sp.; assembly: GCF_044239095.1. Classification (GTDB taxonomy): domain Bacteria; phylum Pseudomonadota; class Alphaproteobacteria; order Rhizobiales; family Aestuariivirgaceae; genus Aestuariivirga. The sequence goes on from NZ_JBIICB010000002.1 coordinate 37,319, forward strand.
GCCGCCGGCGAAGACCAGCTTCGTCATGATCACATTGAGGTTTTCCGCCCCATGAGACCAGCATTCGTCACAAGCGCAGTAGGTTACCGGTGCGCAGCCGCTCGCCACGATCGAACAGGGCCGATCTCTTCCGCAGATATCGCACCAGGTGTCCTCGTCGGCGCTGCTGTCAGTCTGTTCAATCATAGCGTCTACCTCTTCAAACAGGATGGGATAGGAGCCAATGCCACGGCTGGCCGCCTTGCCGGGCCGACACCGGTGGGTCGCAGACGTTTCAGGCTGCATACGGAAGGCCGACCGTATCCTGACTTTCAATCGGCGTCGTTTCGAGAATCAGCCGGAGGTCCCGCTGATCAAGAATGACCCTCGACCGGATTTCTTCCGCGAGCCTGAGCAGCAGCGTTCTGTGCCCCTCCAGAAGCTGGAAGCACTCCGTGTATTCACGTCGGATGAACTCACGTATGCGGAACTCGTTGTAGGCGCTCTCGGATGGAGAGAGAACGCCGGAACATACCATCAGGTGGTCAAGTGCCTCGTCAAACGTCCCATCACGCAGCGGCAGACCGAAGTCTTCGATCATTGCACGCACCATGGATGTCACACCGTCGAGGTCGGTCCTCGAACCCGCAGCGCTGAGGCCCTTCACGCCGAAAACGAGATGCTCTGCCGCGCGCCCGCCGAGGGTGACCCGGATGTTCGCAATCATGTCTTGCCAGGTCTTCTGATGGAAACTGTTCACGCGGGCGGAATAGCAGTCAACCGTGACCCCCAGCATGTTGTCCCACTCCATGATCCCGCAGTATTCCGGGATGGTTCCGACCGGTTCGGAAAGGTAACGGACCAGAACGTGTGCCGCTTCGTGCACAGCGGTGCGCCATGCAGTTTCTCCATCACTGAGCCGGGCATCCCGTTCCAATGAACCAAAGAGTGCGAAGGTCATGAGATCCCGGAACCCGAGTTTCCGGTTTTCCCGGCGTGACAGGCGCCGCATGCCGAGTTGCAGGAGTTTCAGCCGCCTCCGGGAATTTCCGTACTCCGCCTCCAGAAAGTGTCCGAGGCGGGCGCGGTCGGCCAGCGCTGCAGCATCAAACAACTCAGGCCCGGTGCTCAGGACAAAGGCCGCGGCCATGTCTTCGGGAACCAGATCGGGAAGACCAATGTACCGGTCAAACGCACCTACCCTGCGAAGCCCCTCATCGGCCTGCTCCAGGGACTTGACCGCGCTCACCACGACCAGTGGCCTTTTCCCTATGCCGTCCAGCATGAAGCGCAGCAGTTCACGCCTGAACGCCGTCCCACGTCCGGGATCGAAGTCCGGTTCGTGAGGAAATCGCAATGAAGCTTTGAGGTCCTCGTTGCCGGCGGTGAGCCACATGCCAGGCTCGAGAAACAGCATCATGGGCTCGGTCGGTTCCGATGAGCCGGTGAATTCCGACATCCACGCTCCGTACCCTGCCCAGACGTCTTCACGCGGGATCTCCACCAGTTGGAAACCACTGACTGAGGCGACACGCCTGGCGATTTCCAAACCAAATTCCGGATCTTCCGCTTCCAGGAGGACCCCACGGCCAACCAGATCCCAAGAGCCCTGGTCTGATAAACCATCGGCAACCACACCGGCGAGTTCACGCGCCCAGCGCTTCGGAGCGCAATCCTCCGGATAGAAATTCCATTCCGCCAGACCCGTTTCCGCACTGAACCCGGGATAGTCACTCACAGTCATGATGCGCCTTTCTGTTGCAGGGGATAACGATGATCATAAACCGCGCAGGCGACATATCGTGTCGCTTGAGAAGTCTGACGGACACTCTCAGACGTCAGCGTCCTTCTTCAGAATGCCTATCACTCAGCTGTGGCGGCTTCACGGCGGCAAGGGAGTAATCCCCGGGACAGCATCTCGGTCAGGCACCTACCCGAACCCTCAGTCGATGAGAGTTTGGCGCACGGCGGCGTGAATGCTGGAGGCGAACAAACTGCAGGCGTTCCCAGCGCTACAAGCTTCTGGCGAGCATCAAGGCCGCCAAGAGACGCTGCGCATCAGCTTACGCCTACCCACAAGTTCACTCTACAAGCACGATGATCGATGGCCGCGGATCTGTGGAATCAAGGAACCCGGCAACACAGAGCTGTCCCGTATGATAAGCGCCCGTGTCGATGTTCGTCCGTCTCTTGAGCAGAGTTGGGCCAACGGGCGTATGGCCGTGTACGACATGTTTGCCGAAGGACTTTCGGGATCTGAAGAACCTTTCACGGATCCACATCATGTCATAAGGATCCTGTTCGACAAGAGGGATCCCCGGTAAGAGTCCGGCATGGACAAAGATACGCAGCCTGTCCTCATGCCAGTACGGCAGAGACGACATCCAGTTCCTGTATGCCTCACCGATCCCGCCACCGAATGACCTGAGAGCCGTGTCGCCTCCGTTGAAGCGCCAGTTCTCCATGTCGCGGGACGAAAGCTGCGAGTCGAGGCACATCTGCTCATGATTTCCGCGCAGACATGTGTAACGGCTGCCTTTAACCTGCGGGCCCGCCATCAGGATGTCCAGAACAGCCTTGCTGTCCGGCCCACGATCAATGTAGTCGCCCATGAAGACAATATGCGTTGGATTGCCGCTGGCGTTGTTGTCGATCCACGCGAGTGCCTGTTCGAGAAGCCCTGCGCAGCCGTGAATGTCGCCTATGGCATAAAGGTACTCAATCATACCCGCTCCTATCGATTGATCTCTCTCCCGTCAGTACCCGTCACCACTCAAGCGAGCAGGATATCCAGCATCGCGCACATATCCTTCGATCTCGCCCGGAGGAGCGTAGCGTGTCAGCCAGACGTTCTCTCAAGGTGATGCCGTCCGCATGGCAGTCATTGATCGTGCGGTAGCTAGCGGAATACCGGTATTGACTCAGCCGGTATCTTCATCTGGTCTTGTTGCCGCCGCCTGCATCATAGCCCCGTCAAGCGACAAAAAGTGTCGCTTCGCGAAGAAGGGCATTGATCTCCTGCGCCCAAACGACCTTAAATGACGCTTGAGAAGCCGATACAGGAGCTCATGGCACTCATGGACGACACCATTCTGCGGCAATGGACTCTCCTCAGGAGCATTCCCAATCATCCCCGGAGAATCGCCACCAATCAGCTGCAGGCCATGCTCGCCGACATCATGGGCGAGGTCTCGCTCCGGACGATCCAGAGGGACCTCAACAAGCTTTCACTGGTTTTCCAGATCGAGGGTGACCAGTCAAAGCCTCAGGGGTGGTGCTGGCGAAAGGGCCACAAGCTGGATGTCCAAACTCTCGAACCGGCGACGGCGCTGACCTTCAACCTCGCCGAGGCCTACCTCACCAGGCTGCTTCCACCCGCTGCGACGGCCCAACTCCAGCCCTGGTTCAATGCCGCCCGAAATATATCATCCACAAAGGCCTCCGCAATCACCCGCTGGCAGGACAAGATCCGGGTCATTCCCGGATCGCCCTTCCGGGTCATCCGCCAAACGGACAGCGAGGTTCAGCGGGCGGTCTACGAGGCGGTCCAGACAGAACGACTGCTGGAGATCGACTACCGGGCCATCTCCAACGGCGGCGAGAAGACCTACCCGGTTCACCCCTTCGCCATCGTAGTGCGCGACTCGACGATCTATCTCGTAGGTCGCATCCGGGACTATGACGACATCCGGATCGTGGCAATCCACCGCATCGCCGGCGCACGGATCTTGGATCAGCCTGCCATCCTCGATCCCGGCTTCTCCATCGACAGCTACCTTCAGCAGAACTCCTTCCAGATCATGCAGGGCGGCGGAACGGTGTCGCTCGAACTCCGCATCGACCCTCAGCTTGCCCGCTATCTTCTCGAGGCGCCGATTTCGGATGACCAGGAAATAACCGACGCACCCGATGGTTCGAAGCGTCTGATAGCAACGGTTCCCGATTCGGCCCAACTCAGGACGTGGCTGTTGTCGCTTGGTACGGCGGCCACCGTTATCTCTCCACCTGACCTTAGCTCCGAGATGAGGCAACAAGTCATGAGGATGGCACAGAGTTATGAAGGCCTACCCTGAGCGCCTAAAAACACACTTTTTGCAGGAGTAATTGAGATGGATGACTTTCTTCAGCAGATGGCTGCAAAGTGGGCCGGCAACGACGAGATCGTTAAAACGAAGATCGCAGCCCTGATCGACGGCGGAACGGACGTTGAACGCTCCGCAGAGTTCTACCTCGGGTTTTTCAACGGATTGCTGATCGTCACCGAAAGGCTACCTGCCATCTTTGGGAGCATGGATGAGAACGTGCGCGGAGTATATTTCACGATGCTATCCTATTGTGCCTTCCGTCACGCCCAATTGTCCGCAACCTAGGCGTTACTACTGTCATGTGGCACGCGGGTACCAGGAAACGACGCTTCAAGTTCTCTTTTGATGTCCATGTACCTCAAGGCTTCCAAGGCAAGGAGTGCACTGCATGAGCGATCTGTGTTGCTCTTGTGGACCCGGCGTGACGGCTAGAGCCAGCTTGAAACTAATTGACTATCAAAACATAATCACTGAACAACGCACTCGGATAGAAGTCACTGATGGACAAACATGCTCGAATGGTAGCCTATATCAATAGTACCGCCCTCAGCCGCGAAGACCTCTCCACTATGAGACTTCGTGCGCAGGAGGCAATTGATGGGGGCGACAGAGGAGCTCAGATGGTCTTGGATGCCGTCAATAGGACGGCACCCTCTGACAGGTATTTTGTATTCATGGGTTTCTGCCCTGGTGCGGATTTCAGCAATCGACTAGACATCGAGTGGAAGAGCAACAGTACTTGCACCTTTGAGTTCTACGAGAGTGAACGCCAAATGAAGCGGTTCCGCTCAATACAAGTAGGTGACTTGATAATACTTAAAAAGATTCAGAAGCGCGGAAAAGTGATGCGGCTTTATGGACATGGGCGAGTTACAGCGCTGGACAAGTCAGAAAAAGGTGATCGCATGTTGAGGATGCAATGGTCTCCTCAGTCAGATGAAATAGAGGTGCAACTCTTGGGGTGTAATGACACGGTCAATATTAGAGACCTCGAGAAAGTCGAGGGGGCAATGCCAGATGAATTCTGGAAATGGCTTGAACCATAGCCGAATGCTGTGACCCATAGTACTCGACACGTTTGAATAAGGCGTTGAAACGACTCACAAAAGGGATTCTTTGTCAGCAAACGAAGGATCGCCTTGATGCAGAATGCATTTTCAGACGCCTTATCCAAGTTGTTAACCCAGCACATCGCGCTGGCTCAGACAAGACACGAAACGCTGACTTGGCTGGCGTTCATGATCATGCGCCAAGGCACGATCTGCCTGTGGCGGCTTGCCGCCTATGTCGACACGGTTGCTGAGATCGATTCGGTGCGCCGTCGGTTCTATCGCTTCTTTCAGCATGTCGCATTGGATGGGTCCCTGACAGCCCCTGTGATCGTTGGACTTCTGGGGCTGCGTGGAAAGCCTTGGGTTCTCGCAATGGATCGAACCAACTGGGAGTTCGGCAAGACCACGATCAACATCCTCATGATTTCAGTCATCTGGAACGGCATAGGCATTCCGTTGATCTGGGCGCTACTGCCAACTGCCGGGAATTCGAACACGCAGGCGCGTACGGACCTTCTGGACCGGCTCCGCGAAGCCATTCCTGACATGAAGGTCTCATCACTGATGGGCGACCGGGAGTTCATTGGCGGCGCGTGGATGGCCTATCTCTCCAAGGAGAAGATCCCTTTTGTTCTTCGGCTCCGCGAGAACCAGCATTTCGTTCGCGACGGCTTCGCCACGTGGACGATCACTCAGATCGCAAAGGGCCTCGGCAAGGGTGAGAAAATGATCCTGAAGGGCTGGTGCAAACTTGGTCAGCATACTGACGAGGACTCTCCGGCGGTCCGGCTTGTCGTCATGCGTTTGCACTCCGGCGAACTCCTCGCCCTCGCTTGTTCGGCCAAACCGAAGCATGCGCTCGCCGCCTATCGGCAAAGATGGACAATCGAGACGCTGTTCTCCAATCTCAAGACCAAGGGCTTCAATCTGGAGGACACGCACATCACGAATGCGCAGAAGCTGTCTACCCTGTTGGCTGTCCTCGCCCTCGCTGTGACACTGTTCGTGAAGACCGGGGTGGCCTCGGAGCGTATCCGTCCTGTCCCTGTCAAGAAACATGGCCGCAAGGCCTGCTCGATCTCTGCAATTGGCCTCAGCGCACTCCGCAAAATCGCAGCAGCAGCAGAGCCCGATCAAGTAATCGCGTTCCTGCAGCACCTGCTCTCACCGAAACTTCCCGTTAACCAATTGAAACCGCTGCCGTTCTGAAGGGGAGTCGAGCACGATGGCTGAAGAGATCATACCACCCACACGGACTTCAGATCGGCCAACGGCTGATTGCTCACAGCACAATACAGACATTCGTTGATACGGTCATCGCAGGCTTTACGGAATGAATTATTGCATGATTTGTTCATCGCAATATCTGCGGCTCGTCGCGTGACTTTTCGTGACTTTAATTCAGTCCTGCCTTCAGCACCCTGGTTGGGGACAGATTTCTCTTACAGACAATTCCTAACATTAAATGTCTCGCTACTCCATAAAAATCGGCCTCCCTTGACAGTTGCAGCCTTGCGAACGCACAAAGTGGAACATTTCATCAAGGGCTGAAACTACGAAGATCGGTCCGGTTCCGTCGGGAGATATGTATGAATTTTGAACTTGGAGTTGACCCTGGCCTGATGCTGAAAAACGGCATCATCAGCTTGGCAGAGCTACTTACCCTTTCCGATAGCGCCCCCGGATACTTTGCCGGGCTGTTTCTTCTCCTGTCAATCATTACGGGGTACTTCTACTGTTGGCAGACACTTCGCCAGACGGCAGCAATTGCGGCACTCGATGCACGGGTCCGGAAGCATGACGGCATCACCGCTTTTGCAGAGGGTTACAATGAATTTTTGGCCGGAGTGCGCGAAGACTTCCAAGCCAATCATTATAGGAAAGCTGTGTGGAAGGCCTTCGACGAATTCATTGAGACGGTAGTGATCGACGATCTGGATGGGCCACCTAGACTCCGCAACTCGATCCGCCCCACGAATTTTTTGAATGTCGACGACCTTGAGTTTGGTCCGGGCATCTATCGTATCTTGCCGAACTTCTTCGTCTCCGCTGGCCTCTTAGCAACATTTCTTGGCCTCGTTGCAGCTCTGCACCAGTTCTCCCAGTCCATGAATACCGGATCCGGCGCAATGGATCAGGCCATGCAGGGCTTCATGCAGATAGCCTCAGCCAAATTCGTGATGTCCCTCGTAGGCTTATTCTGCTCCATCCTCTTCACGATCATTCTGCGGTTGCGGCAGAACGCGATAGAGGCGGCACTCAACCATCTTTGCCGCAGCATCGAGCGGCGCCTGGTTTTTGTTAGCCTCGAGGACATTGGATTCCGCCAGTTGCGTGCTGCAACCGAGCAGCGCGAACACTTACGCGAAATTGGTTATGGGATGGTGGCCGAGCTTACAAAGCCACTAGAGGCATTGCCTGATCGGATCACCGGTGCCATTGCTGAAAGCATGGACCCGATCTTTCAGAAGGTGTCTTCGATGGGTGCCAGCAGCATGGAAGGCATGGTTGGCGATCTGTCAAAGCAGTTGTCGCATTCTGTCGGATTTTCACTTACGCGCGCCAGCGAGGCTCTAAGAGAAGCGACGGATCGGATCGGCCTTATGGTCGACCGAATAGACGGAAGCCATGCCCAGGCGGGTAATGGTTTGCGTGACGCAGTCGACCAGATAGCCCGCGTTATGTCGGAGATGCGCGCTGAGGTGGCTGCAAGTGGCCGGACTGCAACCGAAGTCATGAACAACGGGGCCGATCGCCTGCTTGCGATCATGAACGACACGTTGAGGGGTATCCATGAGAATACCGGCCAAGGCGCAACTGCAATGCGCAGCGCCGCTGAAGAGATGCGACGAGCAGCGGAAGGTTTCCGCGATACGCTTGCCAGCGCCAGCGAGACCAGTGCTGAGGCTGCGCGCCAACGCATGGCCGCCAGTTCCGAGGAGGCAAGCCAAGCCATCACAAATGCCGGCCGCTCTCTGCTCAACAGCTTCAACCAAACCAGCACCGATATTGCAAAACTCGGCACCGAGATGGGCGGTGTGATCAGTGATGAACTGCTGTCGCAACTACAAGAAGTCAGTGGACATCTGTCAGAATTGGCCCATGCCGTGCAAGAGGGCGCTATAGGTGCACAGAAGGCAGCGCAGGGCATGACCACCGGTGCCGATGCTATCAACAATGCGTCGGCAGGTTTTCGGGGAGCCAGCCAGACGCTTACGGCTTCGTTCGAGCCAATCCGAGCCTCGCAGGAGCGTGTCGATGTCACACTTCGTCGTGTCGGCGAACTTGTGGAGACGGTTTCGGAAACCTTGATGCAGAACTCCGCCACAGTGGCAGAGAATGCCGCACATGTTCTTGAAACCGCGCAGACAGCACTGGGTACAGAACGAGAGGGTATTCGCCGGAACCTGGAGGCCACGCGCGCGGTGATCGCTCAGTTGTCCCACGAAGCCGAACGGCTGGACCAGATCGACTCCATGCTTGGGCGTGCCCTTACCCTTTACAACAACCAACTTGAAACAGCTCTCGGCAACGCCCAGGACCACGTTGTCAAGATGCGAGACACTCTCCAGCCAGGTCTTGATACATTGCTGAACGTTGTTGCACAGGCGGAACGGTTCATTCCGCAAAGCCGGGGTCGGCCATGAGGGCGCAGGCCAAACAAGTTCGACGCGAGGAGGAGGACGAAAGCGCCTTCGTCTCGATGACGGACATGACCGTGGGGTTTCTCTTCATCATGATGATCCTGCTGGCATTCTTTGCCAGCCAGGCAGGTGAAACGGAAACCGTCTCTCGAAGCCGCTTTGATGACATGGTGGCGCAACGCGATGTTTGGCGCGGAAAGGCAGAAAGTCGTGCCGAGACCATCACGCATCTGGAGGCAGAGCTAAAGAAGGCGAAGGACGTGAGTAAGTATCTGAGTGAGCAGCTCGTCCAGATGCAGTCGGAACGCGACAACTTCAAGGCTCAGGCAGCGTCATTGATCGACCGCAACGAACAGCTTTCCAGACTGATTGTTAAACTCAATGCAGATGTCGCAGATCTCAAGAAACAGATCGAGGAAAAAAACACAGAGATTGCTGGCCTGCGTGAACAACTCGCCAAGCTCAAGCTGGTTGATCCGCTGGAATCATACCTTGCTAATGTATCGAAGGCCCGGCGCGAAGTCCTAATCCGCCTCCGAGACGCCATACGTCAAGACTTCAAGAACCTAGAGGTCGAGCTCAGCGAGGAAAGCGATGCGTTGCGCTTTCAGGGCGAGGGACTATTCATCGAAAGTGAATCATATCTGACACCCGACAAAGCCGCAATTGTTTCGCGCCTCGCCGAACGATTAGACGAAATCCTACCCTGCTTCACCCTCGGCCCGGCGTCACGTTTCGATGTAGGTTGTAACCCCGCATTCGCCATGGTGGAGGCCGTGCAGATCGAAGGCCACACGGATTCCAGTGGTACCGACGAGGTCAATCGCAACCTCTCGACCGCGAGAGCCAATACCACCTTTTTCACCATGACAAATACCGCAGAAGGCCTCAGGCAACATCGGAATCTGAAAAGGCAGCCGGTACTATCGGTCGCGGCTTACGGTCCCGATCGCCCGGTCGAGACAAATGAAACTGAAAAAGGCCGCGCAACGAACCGACGGATCGACTTGCGCTTCATTATGGTGACCCCACGCGACACCGACGGGATCGCACTGATCCGTGACGCATTTCAGGGTTTGGGCGAGGTCAGGCAATGATGGAAAGTGAGCCAAAAAAGCCGCGCGACAGTGCACGTACTTTGCTGGCACGGCAGAAGCCTCTGACCGCTCGCGTTCTTCCGTCGTTAGACGGCATCGGACGTTCGATCGAAAAAATCCTCGCGCGCTGGCCCGATATCGTCAGCTCACCCCCAGAACGCGACCGTGAAGCGCTCGCGCTGAGCATGCTCTTCCGGATACAGAACAACAAGTGGACGGATATCACAATACAGCGCGTCACATCTGCCGCCATCGCAATCTTTGACGAAGACCGGCGAAGGCGCCCCGACCTCTTACCGGCACGAAAATTCTACCTCGGAGAAATCGCAGCGTCAAAGCCAGGTCCCTTTCTTGACGGGATGGTCGAAGTCTATATTGACAGTTTCGACCTCGAAGGCGAGCACACGAAGCTCTTGGCCGATGCATTGAGCGCCAGAAGAGCTGATCTGGGGGGGCGGCTGCAAAAACTGCACAAGATATTGCAGAGATTGTTCAAGCCTGATGCTGCGCCACTAGACTTGGCCCGCATGATGCTAGAGGCTGAAGATAGCTATGCGGCCATGATAAGCAATGGTTTGACTACCCCACATGCTTCGGGCCTCGCCCGGGCTGCACACAAAATCTTTCTCCAGCTCCTCGCTCCTGAACTGGACAAAGCGGAGGCGCGAACGAAGCTCTTCCACTGGCTGACGCCTGAAAATGGCCCCGTCCTGCAATCGGGTGCGGGTGCTGCTGTCGAAGCCCTGCTGGCACCCTGGCGAGACCACCCGCCACCGGCAGCCCTGCGCAACGAACTGTCCGAGCGGATCATTGCCGCATGGAACGACCCACGTCTGCATGCAGGTGGGATATGGTCCGGGTTTGATCCTGCGCTTCGTGCCATCTTGTTACAGTGGTTAACCTATCAGGACATGAAATTCTTCTGCGACATGGTCACGGCCACGCAGAACAGTCACATGTGGCCCCCCCGCCGTGATTTCTGGCTGAAGCTGCACAAAGACAACATGATTGATGAAGCTTGGGTTGCCTTCGGAAGCGACGCCCGGCGCTTTGCCCAGCAGAATCTGTTAAGTTCAGGGCGTACAGACGCGGTCAAGCGATTTGCACTACAGCCCGATCGCGGAGGCAGCACGTCTTTACTGATCATGAGGATCGGCAACAAGATCGTCGTGGATGGCTGCCACAGCTACAAGACGCATATCTTTCGCCAGGATGATAAGCGCGCCCCCAAGCTTTACGAACGCGTATACCACTGCGATAACATCATGAGGGCCTCGACAAACTCAAAGTCACATAATCCAATCTATAACTGGTCGCAGTGGGTTCTTCAGAATGTCTGACCTCCCTCCACGTCACACCATCACCGAAACTGGCATCGAAATCCGCTTCCCAAAGCCACGACAGGGTCTTCTGGTTGGTTTGTTTTCCAAGCCACTGGAACGAAGCTTCACAAGCCTGGCGTCGCCCGACCGAGATCTGCTTTTCGCGCTCGGCGACTTACGAGCTTGGAACGACACTCATCCGGGTGAGGTGGTCATAGCCGCAGACCATCTGCATATCTCCCACGATGCGGCAGCAAGCCTGTCTGCGCCCTCGGCCGAAGCCTTGGGATTGCCGCGCACCATCGATCTGATGCTCAGGACTGACGTAACCGGAGTACTGGGACGTCCGGATTTCAGGCTGCATTACGAATGGTCACGCCAAGGTCGCCGCGAGACCCCCAAGCGGACCGGCTCACTCTTGAGTACGTCAGAAGGCCCCAGGCGACTGCCGCTATGGATGAAGCGTATCCTTGACCTGGCGGATCACTTCGATCCGACCGAGCCGATAGAAGGCCATTGGCGTGCTCTCAGCGAATTCCGTCGGGCAATTGAACCGGAGTCCGCCATTAGCGCGGAAATGCCCGCTAACCGAACGATGGCCGGGCTGTCGATGAGCGCGTTCTTACGCGGCCTCGAAGTCCGGATCGCTGACTGCTTCTCCATCTCGCCGGACAAGTCCCTCAGTCAATTTGAGGTGGTACCATTCTCAACTGAGAGGTTAGCAAGCGCTGGGCTAATCGAAGATGTCTCAGAGGACAACGCTGAGTTGGCCGGTGAAGCCTTGGCCGTTTTCCAGTTCGCTCTGCACCAGCGCGGAGTAAGGCCCGCCTACAGTCTTGGCAACAATAATTATCTCGTCATCGACAAGGGCGCCGAGCCGATCCTCGAAGAAATGGTGCGCGTCCAAAAGGCACCACGAGACGAACGCCGTGCCTTCATCAAAAATCCGCGCGTATTCGTCACAGAGGCGGTCAATCGCCACCTGTCCGCGACAGGCCAGCTCGACGAGATCGATGATATTCAGCAGGCGGAGATGGTCGAGGCCATCGCGGGGCTGACCCTGATCGAAAGCCGCGAATATTCCGAGCGGGTTACGGGGGTTGTAGTCTACAAACGGACCAACGATATGGGGGAAGCCAGCGGAACAACCTGGTTGCCGGAGGCCTTCGCAGAGCACCTCGTCGAGGCCATCAGATTGATGCCCGAACCGGAGTTGCGCGCCCTGCGCGATCACATGGCGGCGGTTTTGGAAGCCGAAGCGGGATCGACAGCTCTCATCGCCGGCGAAGAGGTGCATGTCACCGTTTCACGGCTGACCGCGATTGAGGGCGAAATCCAGCGACGCGAGGCTTCGCCGGTGCCGGAAGAGATCAAAACTGAGGGACTGGGCAATGATGGGCCGATCATTCTCGAGACTGAAGATAACTTTGACGAACTGAGGTGGGAGGCGCGGCTGTCGCCCCGGGTGCCCGCCATTCCGGTTGCACTGCCTGCGATGATCCGCACACCTTTGCAAGAGCACCAGAAAGTCAGCTTCGATTGGGCGATGGAGGCTTGGACAGCTGGTCTTCCCGGCATCCTGAACGCAGATGAGCAAGGTCTTGGCAAGACGTTGCAGACCATTTCATTCCTCGCTTGGCTAAAGAACCACATGAGGCAACCCAGTGCCACCAATCGCGGCCCGATCCTTGTTTTGGCACCGACATCACTGCTAAGGAATTGGGAACAAGAGGTCGAAACCCATGTCGAAGGACCGGGTTTCGGAACACTCGTACGCCTTTATGGCTCGTCGCTTGGGTCACAGAAACGCCGTGATACACGCGGCACCGAGACCCAATCTGCCGTTCCGCAGCTAGAGCTGGGCTGGCTGGACGAGGCTTTTGAGGATGGTCGCGCCCATCGCTATTGGCTGTTGGCTACCTATACGACACTCGCCAACTATCAACATTCGCTCGGTAAGATCCCCTTCTCGGCCATGGTCATGGACGAGATCCAGAACATCAAGAACCGGGCCACGCTTGCTTCCAAGGCTGTCGAAGCAATGAACGCAGACTTCCGCATCGGGTTAACCGGCACACCGATCGAGAATGCAGCCATTGACCTCTGGACAATCATGGATCGCATCTCTCCTGGTTCCCTCGGTTCCGGATCCGAATTCAAGGCCAGGTATGCGACTCCGGACATCGAAAACATGGCCGAGCTTCACAGCCGCGTCTTCAAAGCCCGGGGCACAGTTCCACCGCTCGGGCTGCGCCGCCTCAAGAGCGAAGTGGCCCGCGACCTGCCAGCGAAGCGGCGTTTTCTTCACCCACGGCTGATGCCCAAGGCTCAGGCCGAAGCCTATGATCTGGCACAGCTCAAGCTCGCGAACGGCGGCCCGGGTGCGGCACTTAAGGTGTTGCATCACATCCGCTCTGTTTCTGTCCATCCTGGCGCGACTAAGACGCTGCCACCGGGGGAGTTTATAGCCCTCAGTGCCAGGCTTGATGCTGTCATTGATATCCTGCATCGCATCAGGGATGCAGGCGAGCGGGTCCTGGTGTTCATCGAACATCGCGATATGCAATTCCGCTTTGCCGAGCTTGTCCGGCACTTGTTTCAACTCGAAAGGATCGATGTGATCAACGGTGACACGCCAATACCGAAGCGGCAGGAGATCGTGAACCGCTTTCAGCGCCACCTAGCCACGGATGCCGGCTTCGACGTGCTGATCCTCGGTCCGAAGGCCGCCGGCACAGGGCTAACCTTAACTGCCGCAAACCAAGTCATTCACTTGTCCCGCTGGTGGAACCCCGCTGTGGAAGAGCAGTGCAACGACCGTGTGCATAGGATCGGCCAATCGAGGCCGGTCTCCGTCCACGTTCCGATGGCACTTCACCCTGAGCTAGGTGCCCAGAGCTTCGACAGCCTTTTGCAAAGCTTGATGCAGCGCAAGCGCAAGCTTGCCGAACAGGCTCTTTGGCCCATGGGAGACAGCCTCGCTGATGTGGCAGACCTCACCGCGGCGGTCTCGAAGACTACCCGCAGCCACACCATCATCGCCGATAGCATGGACGATCTTTTTCGACGCGATGGCCTGCCCGCCACCACCCCGGACGCCCATGGTGCGTGGGAATTGACGTGATCAAGCGCTGCCGAAGGAAGATCGAATGACCGTCGCTCGCGGCCTCATCATCGACACCCCATGGATCGACCACATCCTCGAAGGTCGCAAGGACTGGGAAATGCGATCTCAATCGACGTCCGTTCGCGGATGGATCGGGCTGATCCGCAAGGGCAGCGGCCAAGTTGTGGGCCTTGCAAAGTTAGTGGACTGCGGCAAAGCCCTGGAGCAAGTTGACATGATCGCCACCCAGGATCATCACCGCATGCCCGAGCGCATGATCCGAAGCGGCGACGTCGCAAAATGGGTTGTGCCCTGGAAGCTAGCTGACATCCTGGCCCTCGAGCGGCCGCTGCCCTACGATCACAAAAGTGGTGCAGTGATCTGGGTCACGTTGTCAGAAGATGTATCTCGCCAACTGACAGAGCTGATCGCAGAGTGCAGGAGTGCTGATTCCGGTCCGATGCAATCTCCATCGCGGACCGTGACCAAAACGGTGGAGATATCTATATCGCGGTCCGACGAAGCCATGAGGCTGCGGTCCCCTGCGGCCGCGCCCCCTACCAGAGCACTTTTGGACCAGAGTCGCCGTGTAATTGGGCGTGCACGCCTCACTTTGGGAAATCTGAACAACTATCATTTCTACCTTACGAATTTCCTCGACGCCTTTCCGACAGACGCCATAGGTGGTAGGAATGCGAGTGAGGTTGCGGCCAAGACATTGAGCATCGACTGGGGTGGACCTACCCGCGAGATAACCGACATTGATCGATCGAAGAAATTGTTTCGGAAGCGCAGCTGGGTACGAAAATTTTTTGCTGCATCTAAGGCCCGAGAGGGTGATACGATCGTAATCAGCTTGACCGGGCCATATGAAGTTCATGTGCGAGTCGAGCGAAACCTACATATTGGATAGCAGTATCGTCGTCCCGATATCTTTGTCGACGATCGAGAGGTTCCAAGCGGGAGGAGCTGATCGGAAAGAACTTGCACGATCCAGGAAACGACTTTCCGCGCATTGTGGCAATGATCAGCAAGGGGGACCCGGACCCATGAAGCGCGGGAACCGCTGGAGAAGCCGCACGGTGGGGCGGATCGAGCGCGGTGGTGGGAATGGCGGCGAACCCGTCCGGAGCCCGCCAGGCTGGCTTGAGACTTCGCCGGCCGGGCATGGCCGGAATCCCGGTCATGTCATCCGGGGTGCGCGCGGGTTCTGCGGCGCTGCCGGCACATCCCTTCCCTGCTATGATAAGGCTGCAACTGGCTCAGTCTCGCCCGCCTCCGGCTCCGGCGCCGCCGGATCGACCAGCTTCGACGCCGTAATCAGCGCGACGGCGAGCTCCTGCCGGGAGACATCGCGCTGGGCGGTGAGCGTAGCGATCTGAGCGTTGAGCGCGCTTGCCTGAGCCTCAAGGCTGGTGACGGTGAACATCATCCTTGCCTTGAGAGTGTCGAGTTCGGTCCCGGTGATACCGAGACTGGTGAGGGTGGCGAGGAGTTCGGGCTTCAAGTTCATGCGCGGGTCATCCCTGTGATATATTCAAGCTCGTCAAGAGGTGCGGAAAGAACCCGCCACAGTGAGTGTAGTTGAT
>NZ_JBIICB010000346.1:0-3898 GCF_044239095.1 Aestuariivirga sp.
GCGTTGATGGTCAATGACGACCAGATGTTCGCGTCATTCCAGCGCTGCGCCGCACTTGGTGCGCTGCCGCTCGTCCACTGCGAGAACGGCGACATCGTGGCCGCCTTGCAGCAGAAATACATGAGCGAGGGCAACACCGGTCCTGAGGCGCATGCCTATTCGCGCCCGCCTGAGGTGGAAGGCGAGGCCACTAACCGCGCCATCATGATCGCCGATGCCGCGGGCGTTCCCGTCTACATCGTGCACACATCAAGCGAGCAGGCGCATGAGGCCATCCGCCGGGCGCGCCAGAAGGGCATGCGTGTTTATGGCGAGCCTCTGATCCAGCACCTGACGCTTGATGAGGGCGAGTACTTCAACAAGAGCTGGGACTATTCCGCACAGCGCGTGATGTCGCCGCCCTTCCGCAACAAGAGCCATCAGGATTCGCTGTGGGCGGGACTGGCCGCGGGGTCCCTGCAGGTGGTGGCGACCGACCATTGCGCCTTCACCACCGCGCAGAAGCGTTTGGGCGTCAACAATTTCCCCAAGATCCCGAACGGTACCGGCGGGCTGGAGGACCGGCTTTCCATGCTGTGGACCAAAGGCGTCGAGACAGGGCGCATCACGCCGAATGAGTTCGTGGCGGTGACATCAACCAACATCGCGCAGATCCTCAATATCTACCCGCAGAAGGGCGCGCTGCTCGCCGGGTCGGACGCGGACATCGTGGTGTGGGACCCTGGCATTTCCAAAACCATTTCCGCGGCCACCCAGAAGTCGATCATCGACTACAATGTCTTCGAGGGTTTCAAGGTGAACGGCCAGGCCCGCTACACCCTCTCGCGCGGCGAGGTGGTCTGGACCTACGGAAAGAACGACCAGGCGCGCCCGGGCCGCGGAAGGTTCGTGCCCCGCAAGACTTTTCCCGCGGTCAACAAGGCGCTGTCGATCTGGAAAGACCTCACCGCACCCCGCGCCGTCACCCGCTCGCCGGAGCATATGCCGATCGGCGTCTAGGCCCTGGCGTTCACGACCGACATCAGGCCGCTTCCCCAGGGAGGCGGCCTTTTCGATTCTCAGAAGGAACGGGGAAGGCCGAGTACATGCTCGGCCATGTAGGACAGGATCAGGTTGGTTGAGATCGGGGCCACCTGGTAAAGCCGCGTCTCGCGGAACTTGCGCTCGACGTCGTAGTCCTCCGCGAAGACGGTTGGAATCTGCTTGGTATGCTCGCCCACGCCACGCCTTGGCCGAAGCGGGGTTTCCGTGTTGGATCAGATTCCGTCTCAATCCTCGCCGCGCTCTGGCTGTTATCTCTCACCAGGTTGTCCATCCGGTTCGGATCGAGGAAGCTGTGGTTGTGGCGCTACAGTCTCGTTAAGGAGGACTGCATGAATAACTTATTTGGAGGCTACATCTATCCTAAGTTGCCTGTTGCTTTCTGCTTGATCAAGTAATGGCGTCTTGACTTACTGACAGTCAGGAAGCAGGGATGCCACGATGCCGGTCAAGAAGGCGCTGATAACGGGAATCACAGGGCAGGATGGATCCTATCTGGCAGAGTTCCTGCTGGAGAAGGGCTACGAGGTGCATGGCATCAAGCGCCGCGCATCTTCGTTCAATACCGCGCGCATTGATCACATCTACGAGGATCCGCACCGCGAGCAGGTTCAACTGCGCCTGCACTATGGTGACCTCACGGACAGTCTGGGCCTTACCCGCATCATCGCCGAGGTGCAGCCGGATGAAATCTACAACCTTGCTGCCCAGTCACATGTGGCCGTGAGTTTCGAAGCCCCGGAATACACGGCCGACGTCAATGGTCTGGGAACGTTGCGTCTGCTCGAAGCCATCCGTTTCCTTGGCATGCAAGGCAAGACACGGTTCTACCAGGCGTCGACATCCGAGCTATACGGCCTCGTTGCGGAGACGCCGCAGCGCGAGACGACGCCCTTCCGTCCGCGTAGCCCCTATGCCGTGTCCAAGCTCTTTTCCTACTGGATTACGGTGAATTATCGCGAGGCTTATGGCCTCTATGCGTGCAATGGCATCCTCTTCAATCACGAGAGCCCGCGAAGGGGCGAGACATTCGTGACGCGGAAGGTTACGCGGGGTCTGGCGAACATCGCCCAGGGGCTCGATCAATGCCTTTATCTCGGAAACATCGATGCGCTGAGAGACTGGGGACATGCGCGCGACTATGTCGCCATGCAATGGCTGATGCTGCAGCAGGAAGCGCCGGAGGACTTCGTGATTGCGACCGGGCGCCAGCATTCCGTGCGGCAGTTCCTCATCTGGGCCGCGGCGGGGCTTGGCATCGCACTGCGCTTCCAGAACTCCGGAATCGATGAGGTGGGAATCGTCGAGGAGGTGTCAGGCGAAGATGCGCCTTGCGTGAAGCCCGGTCAGGTCATCGTTCGCATTGATCCGCGTTATTTCCGTCCCGCGGAGGTCGATTCGCTGGTGGGTGATACATCGAGGGCCAGGGAAAAGCTTGGCTGGAGGCCGGAAACGACGGTGGAAATGATGTGCGCGGAGATGGTGCGCGAAGACCTCTCCGCTGCCCGGCGCCACAATTTGCTCCAGAGCCTTGGTCTCGGAACGCCATTGTCGCGCGGGACGTGACCGTCATGACCCGTTACTTTCTCGCAGGCCACAAGGGCATGGTTGGATCGGCCATGCTGAGGCGCCTCAGGGACCGCGGTGCGGATGTGATCACACGAGATCGAAGCGAACTCGATCTCTGCGATCAGGCTGCGACCCGCGCCTTCATGCAGGCCGAGAGGCCGGATGTGGTGATCCTGGCTGCTGCGAAAGTCGGGGGCATTTTGGCCAACGCCACTCACCCTGCAGATTTCATCTATGACAACCTGATCATCGAAACGAATGTCATTCACGAGGCGTGGCGGTCTGGCGTGCAGCGGCTCCTGTTTCTCGGGTCTTCCTGCATCTACCCCCGACTGGCGCCGCAGCCCATTGCGGAAGAGGCCCTGCTTGCCGGGCCGCTGGAGCCGACGAACGAGCCCTACGCCATCGCAAAAATCGCCGGGCTCAAGCTGTGCGAAGCCTACAATCGCCAGCATGGAACCGACTACCGCTGCGTTATGCCGACCAACCTCTATGGGCCCGGAGACAGTTTCCATCCGAAGGAGTCCCATGTTCTGCCTGCGCTGCTCCGGCGCTTCCATGAGGCTGCGCGCAGTGCCTGCCCTGAAGTGATCGTCTGGGGATCCGGCAGGCCACGGCGGGAATTCCTGCACGTCGACGACATGGCGGAGGCGAGCCTCTTCATTCTGGACGCCGATCGTTCGCATTATGTGTCTCATACGGGCCCCGGGCTCAATCACCTCAATGTTGGCGTTGGTTCGGACGTCAGCATCGCAGAACTTGCCGGTTTGCTGGCGGAGGTGACCGGCTTCAAGGGAAAGATCCTGTTCGATGCAACGAAGCCGGACGGTACTCCACGCAAGCTTCTCGACGTCTCGCGGTTGACTGCCATGGGCTGGACGGCGCGGACTGACCTGCAAACCGGCATCGCCGGCACCTATGATTGGTTCTGCCGCAACCATGCTCATCTCAGGAGTTAGGCGAGCCTGACGCTGGATGGGGTGGCAGACTGTTCGGCTGTTTTCAGCAGGCTCTCTATAGTCTGAGCAAAACGGAATAACTTGTCGCGCCAATGGTCTGCCCGGGCTACCGCACGTATCAACCCTGAATTCAATTCTACATCGCAGATCAAAGGTTGTGAATTGGCAGTCCAGAACGCACAGATCCTCTCGGTTGCGACAGCCGTGCCACCCTTCGTCATCGAACAGCACGAAGCGGCGGAATTTCTGAACGAAACATTCGCGGGGCGTTTTCCGGATTTCGACAGGATTGCCGGCGTCTTCAGGACGGCTGGTATTGAGCGGCGCCG
>NZ_JBIICB010000347.1:0-3895 GCF_044239095.1 Aestuariivirga sp.
CATCATGGTACTCGCGACTCTGCCTGTGCTTGCGGCAAAGGCAACCCCGACGATTCCATCCATCCTTGCCCTCGACCTGGGCACCACCACCGGCTGGGCTGTCCGAACCAGCCGGTGCCGCATCGTCCACGGCACGGCGGAATTCCGGCACAGCCGCTTCGAAGGCGGCGGGATGCGCTACCTGCGCTTCGGCAAGTGGCTCGACCAGACGCTGGAGATCACCGGCGGCATCGATGCCGTGTACTTCGAAGAAATCAGGCGGCACATCGGCACCGACGCCTCACATGTCCACGGCGGTCTACTCGCGACGCTGACATCATGGTGCGAGGCTCAGAGCATCCCTTACAGCGGGGTGCCGGTTGGCACCTGGAAAAGGTACGCCTGCGGCAAGGGCAATGCTGGCAAGGACGAGGTCATCGCCGCAATGCGCGAGCTTGGCTTCAAGCCTGCTGATCACAACGAGGCAGACGCCATCGCCATACTCCTGTGGGCCCTCGAAACCAATGGGGGCTTGGCATGATCGACCTCAATGCAGACTGGCGGTCTATCCCAGGCTGGCCAGAATACGAGATCTCGGAAGATGCGCATGTTCGACGGAGTATCGGCGGTAAAGGCGCTCGGATCGGGCACTTTCTCAGGCCATGGTGCAATCATCAAACCGGGTATTTCTTTGTTCAGTTGTGGCGTGAAAACCGGCGGCTCGGTATCCCGATCCACCGTCTTGTAGCTTTGGCGTTTCTCGGTCGCCCACCCAGCAAAGATCATGTGGTTGCACATTGCGATGGCAGCCGAGACAACAACCAGCCCTGGAACCTCCGCTGGGCTACCCGGAAGGAGAACGCTGCAGACACATTCCTTCACGGGACCCACAATCGGGGGGGCCGAAATGGGCAAGCCAAGCTCGACGAAGATAGGGCGCTCCTGATCCTTGAGATGGCTGCCAAGGGACTCTCGCAGGGAGATCTAGCCCGCCGCTTCGGTGTTAGCAGACAAGTAGTCGGCGACATCATTAACGGGCGACGGTGGAGGCATGTCGGATCCGAGCTCCGCTCGAAGATGGTCAAAGTGCCTAGATCACGGCTTTCCCAAGGCGTGGAGGACAGCGCATGAGCACCCGCGCCCAAATGTTCCTCAAGCACGTTGCGAACGTCATCGCCGAGCGCAGCACCCAGTACGGCGATGCCAGTAGCAACATGGCCGCCATCGCAGCGAGGTGGTCGGTGACGCTCGGCCGTGAGGTCACACCGGCACAGGTGGTGCTCTGCCTGCTCGACCTGAAGCTTGCCCGGCTCGCCCACGATCCCGCCCACGAAGACTCGGCGGTGGATGTCTGCGGCTATGCCGCCCTGCTGCGCGAGGTGACGTCATGAAGTGGTTCCCCCGTGGCTATGGCGGTGAGAGGCGCCCGCCCGAAAGTGTGAAGCGCGACGGCTGGATGGAGCAAGGGTTACTGGCTGTCTCGCTCGACGACCAGCGGCTGACGTGGATCGAGCGGGAACTGGTGAAGCAACTGGGCGAGAAGCTTTACGGCAAGCGCTCCCTATCGAAGGAGGTGCGGTGATGGCCCCCGGACGCAAGAGGAAACCCGGCAAGCGCTACGCCTGTGGCAAGCGCACACGGCAGGAAACGGAGAGGGACGCAATGAGCGTGGCCATCGATGCACGGCGCCGCCATTTCGGCGTCACCGCGAAGCAGGCGAAGGACGAGAGGCTTGGCAGCGCGCTGGGGCGGTTGGCCTTCCGCGAGTTGATCAGCGAAACACAGTACCAGGCAGGCGTGGCGTTTGCCGAGTTGTACCGGCAGCACCACGCGGTGTGTGGCCTGCCTTCGCCCAGCCCACGGTCGATCGCAGGGCTGCTCGTCAACGAAGGCATCTTCGGGGCCAGCCCCAGTGAGCCGGTACTGGAGGTCATCGAGAAGCTCAAGCGGCGGTTCAAGTCCGCCGCCGACGCACTCGATGCTTGCGACCGTGAACATCGAATGTCGCAGGGCCGCCGCCCGACGTTGCTGGTCTACCGTATCGTCTGCACCGATGAGGATGCCATGAACTGGCCGGAGGAGGATATTGGGAACCTGCGGGTGGCGCTGAACGTGCTGGTGCGGTTGTTTCGCATGTGAAGCCCATCAACAGGCACGGAGCCGGGGCTGGTCATCCGGTCCCGTTTTCCCGACTCGACAGCTAGAAATGTTTCTGATATGTTCCAATCCTCGGTTCGGAGTAAGATCATGGCCAATGTCACATATTTCGTCATGGTGCCCTTCAAGGACGCGGAGGGCGAACTCGTCGCTGAGCAAGGCGTGCAATGCCTTTCTGAGGGGTCTGCCAAAGCCCAGGCGCGTAGCGCCGTAGCCAAGGGCGCCGTTGGTGCT
Organism: Aestuariivirga sp.; assembly: GCF_044239095.1. Taxonomy (GTDB): domain Bacteria; phylum Pseudomonadota; class Alphaproteobacteria; order Rhizobiales; family Aestuariivirgaceae; genus Aestuariivirga. The sequence goes on from NZ_JBIICB010000347.1 coordinate 2,371, forward strand.
ATTGCCTTCAAGCGCTCCGGGGATCCCAACATCGGTGAGTACAGCGAGGCCGTGCTCATCTGCAAGGAAGGCGATCTGCCGGACAGCGTGATGGAAATGCTGGCGGCGTGAACACTTCCAGCCTCAGGCTTTTGGTTCATTGAGGCGTTTGTGGAGGTCCTTGCCGCACCTGAATGTGGGAATGCGCTTGGCGCAGACATCGACGGAGGTGCCGGTGCGTGGGTTACGGCCCAGGCGGGCCTCGCGTGATTTGACCGTAAATGCCCCGAACCCGCGCAGTTCAACGCGACCACCTGCCAGCAAAGCGTTCGTGATTTCGTCGAGAACGATATTCACGATGCGATCGACGTCCTGGATGTAGAGGTGAGGGTTATTGTCTGCGAGTTTCTTCGCAAGTTCCGACTTGATCATGCATCATACTCCCAGGCAAACTCTCCAAGGCAACGCTGCCAAAGCGGGAACAAAGGGTCAAGGCTGCACGCAGGTGGAGCCAAGCCGATCTTGCTACGAGATCCAAAAGCGGGATCCTGCGGTTTTCCTCCGAAGTTCAGGCTTAGCACCGGTGCTGACAACTCTGCAGTTGATCCCATAACGGCAGATTCATAGTCTTACATGTTGACGGCTGGAGGAGGGAGAAACATGAGAATTCTGGCGATCATCCTTGGAGCTGCGGCACTGGCCGCCACAAACCTGATAGCTGTGCAGGCATATGCTGACAGCTGCTGGTGGCATAACGGTTCGCTGATGCGGCTTGAGGCCAACGGCAATCAACGGTGGTTTACATACGAGAGGCCAAAGCCGGAGCTCCGCCGCTCGGGGGTCCAGGAAGGTACGCTGCTCTTCGACGGCGTGCGGCGTGGTTCCCGATACATTGGAACGGCAAGGGTGTTCTCTCGGTACTGTCTCGCGCATCCGCTGGAATATGCGGTGGAGGGTTCGGTGAGCCGGAATGACACGAGGGTCGTTCTCCGAGGAACGCGGGAGGTCCAGGAACGCTGCGCGCCGACCGGCCGCGTCAGGACTGATACGCTGTTGTTCGACTACGCCTTCGACTGCTGATCCCGCTTGGCCTGGCGCCACTTGCTTCCATGATTTGCCGGCGTGCCTGTTGACTGAGATGAGCCCTTAGGCGCGGGGGGCTTGATCTTTTTCCGCCTGCCGGGGAATCCTTGGCATAAAATAGCAGATCCGGCCGATTCCAATGGCCCGAAGCCGGCCGGAGCGCCGAATAAAGGGGGAGGCTCCATGAAGCTTAGGGCAATGATTCTCGGCGCGCTGGTCGCGGTACTGTTCGTTCCTGTGGCGCAGGCCGCGAGCGTGATTGCGAGGGTCGACAAGTCGTCCCAGACCATGACGGTCTATCATCATGGAGAGGTGATCGGTCAGTGGCCGGTATCAACGGCGAGAGCCGGGAAGGTTACGCCATCGGGAACATGGACCGCGAAGTCGATGAAGCGGTACCACCGGTCCAGCCGCTACAACAATGCGCCCATGCCATACTCGATCTTCTACAACGGGCATTTCG
>NZ_JBIICB010000080.1:0-15489 GCF_044239095.1 Aestuariivirga sp.
ATAATCCCAATGTTTTCTGTACTGTCGGCACGCATCCTCACAACGCGCATGAGGAACTGGACGTCACCGCGCAGGATCTTGCGCGGCTGGCACAGCACCCGAAATGCGTCGGCATCGGCGAGGCCGGCCTCGACTATCACTACGACCTCTCCCCACGCGAGGCGCAGCGGGCCGGCTTTCTGGTGCACATCGAGGCCGCACGCCTCACCGGCCTGCCGCTGGTCATCCACAGCCGCGAGGCAGAGGACGATACTCGATTGATTTTGCAGGACGAAATGAAGCGGGGAGGATTCACCCCGCTGCTCCACTGCTTCACGTCGCGCGCCGAACTGGCCCAGGCTGCGGTGGAACTGGGTGGCTATGTCTCCTTCTCAGGCATCCTCACCTACAAGTCTGCCGAGGACATCCGCAAGACCGCCGCGAATCTTCCGCTGGACCGCATCATCGTGGAGACGGACTCGCCCTATTTGTCTCCCGTGCCCTATCGCGGAAAACCCAATGAACCTGCATATTTGATTAAAACTCTTGAGACACTGGCGCAAGTGAGAGGCCTCGCGGCCGGCGAGATGGCGAAGATCACCAGCGACAATTTCTTCCGGCTGTTCTCCAAGGTGCCGCGCCCGGCGCGGTTCGCTGCCGCCGCATGAGCATGACGATCACCATCCTCGGCTGCGGCTCCTCAGGCGGCGTGCCAAGGATCGGGAATGACTGGGGAAAATGCGACCCCACCAACCCGAAGAACCGCCGCCGCCGCTGCTCGGCGCTGGTTACCAGAACGGGCGAGGGGGGCCAAACCCGCATCCTGATCGACACCTCGCCAGATCTCCGCGAGCAGATGCTTTCGTCTGGAATCAATGACATAGATGCCGTTCTCTACACCCATGAGCATGCCGACCACACCCATGGCATTGATGATCTGCGCGCCTTCTTCCTGATCAAGCGCGCCCGCATTCCGGTCTGGGCAGACGATGCCACCGGCCGCATGCTGACGACCCGTTTCGCCTATTGTTTCTATTCACCGCCCGGAAGCGACTATCCGCCGATTATCCACCTGAACGCCATGGAACCCGAAAATCCCATTGTTATCAATGGGGAAGGGGGCAGCATCCCGGTGCTTCCCTTCCACGTCCACCATGGCACGATCGACGCGCTCGGCTTCCGGATCGGCGGCATGGCCTATACGCCCGATATCGACGGCGTGCCCGAGAAGAGCCTGTCCGCCCTCGAGAACCTCGACCTCTGGATCGTCGACGGCCTGCGGCGTGCACGCCATCCCAGCCATTGGAGCCTGCCTCAGACCCTCGAATGGATCGCCCGCCTCAAGCCGAAGCGCGCGGTCATCACCAACATGCACCAGGACCTGGATTTCGACACGTTGAGCCGGGAACTTCCGGCAACGGTTGAACCAGCCTATGATGGACTTGAACTCGCCTTCTGAAATCACCGGGAAGGATCCCTACGATGAAATCCATTGCTACGAGCCTTCTGTCACTGGCGCTGCTCACCACACCCGGGCTGGCGCAGACCAGCTGCGATCCCGCAAGGCTTGCCGCAGCCGTGGACCGCTACGCGGCCGAGCCCTTCAGCGCCCTGAACTGGCGCGTGCTGCAGGGATTGGGAGATCCGATGATCGAGGCCGCGATGGCGGGCGGCGATACATGGTCTCTGCAGGAACGCTGGCGCTCGCTTGCTGGTGAAATTCTCCCCGAATCCCAGGACCTTCAGGCCGTCAGCTGGAACTGCCGGATCGCCTATCCGCTCTCCTTGCTGGAAAAGCGCGTGGCCGCCCTGGGAAAGGACCATCCCTATGTGAAGCAGTGGCTGCTCGCCCAGGAGCAGGTCATGCGTGCCTGCAGCAGCGAGCAGGGCGAGGCAACACTGCCGCCACCGCTCGAGGCGGAAGCGGCCTTCGCCAACCGGCAGGCCATGGATCGCGCCTATCAGGAGGCATCGATCGCCTTCTACCGTGACAAGGAGAAGGCCATTCCGCTGTTCCGCGCCATTGCGCAATCGAATTCACAGCATCGGGCAGCGGCGCGCTACAACATTGCAAACCTTCTTGCGAATGCGCGGCAGCCTGACGCCGCCCGGGCAGAGGCCGATGCCATTCTCGCCGATGCCTCGCTGTCTTCGGTGCATGCGATCACCCGCGAGCTTCTGGGCTATATTGCCAATCAGGAAGACACGGCACAGGGCTGGACGCGGCTCATTGATGGATCGATTGCAACGCTCCAGACCCCGGCCGGCGCGATCCTGGCCAACGATGAGCTGAAGCGGGAATATGCATCGGCCCTTACTGACATCGATTTCGTCGGCGTCCGGGAGAAGGACGGCGATTGGTGGCTCGACGGCACGCTGCCCGAAAACCCCACGATTTCAAAGTCGCTCGTCGATTCCTCACGCCAGCACCCGATGGCGCTGTGGATGATGGCGGGCCAGTCAGCCAATCACCCCTTCACGCTGGCGCCGTGGAGCCTCGTCGGAGGCAAGTGGCAGGCCAGCACGGCAGCCTATGTCGACAAGGCACTTGCCGTCGAACCTTCCGGCAGCAAGATCAACGGGTTGGCACGAGACATGCTGACAGTGCTCGCGGCGAACCCCAATGATGGGGTGCGCGCCGTGTTCTGGGAGAAGGCGAAAGCGTCGATGACGGCGGCGGAAACGAGCTGCGGATCAGCGCCCGAAACGGCCGCGGCTGGCTTCCTGCTCACCCATGCCGTGCGGCTGTCCGCCATGGCCGGACGTGTCGATGAGGCCATTGCCGGACTGGAGGCCGTGCCCTTCAAGACCGCGCGGGCCTACAAGATGAGTGCGCTTCATGGTCTGGCACAATATTTAGCCGCCATGGGCCAGCTCGACGACGCCCGCAGGCTGCGTGACCGCCTGATCACGCCGGAGGTTCTGCAGGCTGCTCCGGGCGAAACGGTGAGCCTTGACCGGGACCGGTTTTCCGCCGTGCTGGCGTTGATTGCGGAGGATGAGGCGAGGTGGCGGGAAGCGGTTCTGCTGAGAAGCGACCCGGCCTCCGATCTGATGTTCAATTTCCTTCCGGCCAAGACCTTGTGGGCGTTCTCGGCTGACCAGGCCTTTAGCGCGCAGGACCGGGCGCTGTTTGCCAGGGCGGCGTGGACCAGGGACTATGGGCTGGTGCGCCGGGTGGATGGAGAGAAGCTTGCTGTGCTTCATGAATTGAACCCTGAAATCAAGGCTGTATGGGAGAAAGTGAAAGCGGATTATCCGGACATTTCACCGCGCAACCAGCGGCTGTTAACCATATTGCGGAGCCCCGCGCACAACATTCTGGTTGCCATGCCCGGTGGCTGGTCGCCCGAAAGCCTCAAGCCTGCGAGCTTCACCGAGATCGACGGCTGGAACCCCAATGACAAGAACTGGTGGTGCCCGCTCGAGCCAGACCGGCAGCTGCTATCGCTGCGCCAGCAGGCTGACGATGCCGCAGGGTTGCCTGAGACCAAGAGCTACGCCATGCGCCGGCTGGCCAATGTCGACGACCCGGAACTGCGCGCGGCGCTGGCCGAAAAGCGCGACCTTGTGCTCAGCGGCCACCCGATGGTGAAGGCCGTAAACTGGAAGGAAATCCGGTTACTGACGCAGATGGACCAGGCGCCGAAGCGGCTCACCGAGGCAGCGATCCGCTGGGCCAGGAATTCCCGCGGCGAGGATGGCGCGGCAGAAGCGCTGGCGCTTGCGGTCAAGGCCACGCGCTATGGCTGCAACTGGCATGGCGGTCATGAGCGCTATTCCAAGGCAGCCCAGCAGATGCTGGTGCGGCGGTTCGAGGCAACGCCGTGGCAGATTCTGACGCCATATTGGTTCGGGTGCCGCCGCCAGGAGTGGAACGCCGATTTCACGGCGAAGGTCACCACCTGCGAGCCGAAGAGCTGGCCGGGCCAGGCGCCGCTGAACTAGGAGTTCCGGTAATCAGTCCAAGCCATTGATGGGGCTGGATTTCTTTTATCCAGAAATATTCCATAATATATATTATGCGAATAGAGGGTACTGCGCCCAAACTGGTGCCGTCACCCCCGCGGATAGAAAGCGGGATTCCGGCTTTCGCCGGAATGACGCCTCTGGGAGTAGTCGAAAGCGCATAAATCGGATAGTCCGTTGGCATGACCCAGCCCCCCGCCGACAACCCCGCCACCATGGACCCCCGCAAGATCGAGACGTTGCGCGCCATCATGAAGGCGCTGAGGACGCCGGTGACAGGCTGCCCGTGGGACCTTGAGCAGAATTTCGAGACGATTGCTCCCTACACCATCGAGGAAGCCTATGAGGTGGCGGATGCCATCCAGAAGGGTTCGCGGGCGGAGCTTTGCGAAGAGCTGGGCGACCTGCTGCTGCAGGCCGTCTACCACGCGCAAATGGCTGATGAGGAAGAAAGTTTCACCTTCGATGACGTGATCGCGGCGGTGAACGCCAAGATGATCCGCCGCCACCCGCATGTGTTCGGCGATGACGAGGCGCGCTCTGCGACGCTCGCCAAGGGCTTCTGGGAGGACCGCAAGGCAGAGGAGCGGAAAGACAAGCCAAAACAAGGGGTTCTGGCGGGAATTCCGCTCGCCCTGCCCGGCCTGACGCGTGCGGTGAAGCTGCAGGCGAAGGCCGCCAAGGTGGGCTTTGACTGGCCCTCGGTTGAGAATGTCTATGACAAGATTGCCGAGGAAATAGCGGAGTTCCGCGAAGCGCCTGAGGAGAAGAAGGCGGAGGAGTTTGGCGACCTTCTCTTCGCAATGGCCAATGTGGCCAGACACTTGGGGATCGACCCCGAGGCGGCGCTCAGGGGCACCAACGCCAAGTTCGAGCGGCGGTTCGAACACATTGAGTCGCGGTTAGCCGAGATGGGCAAGGAGCCTAAGCAGTCGGACCTGGCCGAGATGGATGCGCTGTGGGACGAGGCGAAGCGGTTGGGGAAGTAAGCGACTCGCGGGAGCCAAGCCCTCATCCGCCCTTCGGGCACCTTCTCCCATCGCTTCGCGACGGGAGAAGGAAAATGTAGTCTTGCAGCTTCCCCTTCTCCCGTTGCGAAGCAATGGGAGAAGGTGGCCGACAGGCCGGATGAGGGCCTCTTTCTACTCCGCCGCAGCCTTCTTCTTTCCCAAGGTCTTCATGGCGGTGCCGAAGCGGGCGCTCGCCTGGCCGGCCTTGTCGGAGGCGAGCCTGACCTTCATCAGCACGCGGCCGTCCTGGTAGTTGCGGCGGCTCAAGACCTCGCCGCGGTCGTGGAGCCAGGCCTGGCCTTGGCCATCTTCGGGACTGAGAAGGATTTCATAGACGGTGTCCTCGGCGCCGAGGCGGCCTTCGATGAGTTCGAGGAGCGGCGGCAGCCCCTCGCCCGTGATGGCGGAGACGAGGACGCAGCCCGGCTTGCGGTGGGCCTGGGCCTCTCGGGCGGCGCGGTCTTCCGGCGGCAGGAGGTCCAGCTTGTTCCAGACCTCGATGATGCGCGAGCGGCGGAGATCATCGATGCCGAGTTCGGCCAGCACGCGGTTCACGTCTTGCGCCTGGGCATCGCTATCGGCGTGGGCGACGTCACGCACATGGAGGATGACGTCGGCCGAGAGCACCTCCTCCAGCGTGGCGCGGAAGGCGGCGATCAAGGAGGTTGGAAGGTCCGAGATGAAGCCCACTGTGTCTGACAGGATGATCTTGCGGCCATGCGGCAGCTGGATGACGCGCATGGTGGGATCGAGTGTCGCGAAGAGCAGGTCCTTGGCGAGCACCTCGGCACCGCTCAGGCGGTTGAAGAGGGTGGACTTGCCGGCGTTGGTGTAGCCAACGAGCGCCACCACGGGATAGGGCACGCGTGCCCTGCCCTTGCGGTGAAGTGAGCGGGTTTTGACGACCGATTCCAGCTGGCGCTCGATGCGGCTGATGCGCTCCTGAATCAGGCGGCGGTCAGCCTCGAGCTGGCTTTCACCGGGGCCGCCCAAAAAGCCGAAGCCGCCGCGCTGGCGTTCCAGATGGGTCCAGGAGCGGACGAGACGGCTCTTCTGGTATTGCAGGTGGGCAAGTTCCACCTGCAGCGTGCCTTCACGCGTGGAGGCACGCCTGCCGAAGATTTCGAGGATGAGGCCGGTGCGGTCCAGCACCTTGGCACCCCATTCCTTCTCGAGGTTGCGCTGCTGGATGGGGGAAAGCTGGGCGTTGACGACGACGAGCTCGGCTTGCGTCTCCTTCACGCGCTCCGCGATTTCCTCCACCTTGCCGGACCCTAAGAGCGTTGCGGGCTTGGGCGCGGTGACGGGCGCGATGATGCTGTCCGCGATCTCAAGCTCGATGGCGCGGGCAAGGCCGATGGCCTCCTCCAGCCGGGCTTCGACCGCGCGGTCAGAGGTGACGGGGGCGTTGCGGTCACGCCGGTCGACATGGAGGACAATGGCGCGGGTAACTTCCGGGCCCTCGATCTGGAAGTCGACGCCTGCGCCGCTTCCCGCCTTCGCGTGCTTTGTCAACCGCCTGCCTGCTCCTCATCGAAGAGGCTGATCGGGCCGCCGGGCATGATCGTCGAGATGGCGTGCTTGTAGACCAGCTGGGACATGCCGTCCCGGCGCAGGAGGACGCAGAAATTGTCGAACCAGGTGATCACACCCTGGAGCTTCACGCCGTTCACCAGAAAGACGGTGACGGGTACTTTCTGCTTGCGCACGTGGTTGAGGAATGTGTCTTGCAGGTTCTGCTGCTTTTCTTGGGCCATCGCTTTTTTTCCTGTTCTCTTGCTTGGGCCGAGCCGGCGGCGGGTAGGCTAGCACGGAACGCATGTGTTGAAAATTTCACACTTCCGTGTCTTCCTCATTGCGGCTGGCAAGGCCGAGCAGCTTGATTTTCCTGTGCAATGCGGAACGTTCCATGCCGATAAACTGGGCGGTCTTGGAGATATTCCCGCCGAATCGGCCGAGCTGGGCGGTGATGTAGTCACGCTCGAAGGCCTCCCGCGCCTCGCGCAGCGGGTGCACCAGCAAATGCTCGATCCCCTGCCCGGCGGCGGCCGCACCGGCATTGCCGCCCTCCGAGGGCAGCATGGCGGCGTTGACTTCGGCTGAGGGTTCGCCGCCCGCGAGAATGAGGATGCGCTCCACATTGTTGCGCAGCTCGCGGACGTTGCCCGTCCACTCCCGTGTCTGCAGCACGGCGATTGCATCCTCGGCGAATTTGCGGATCGGCTGGCCGGAGGTGGTGGAATAGATGCGGGCAAAATGGGCGACGAGCTCCGGAATGTCCTCCCGCCGCTCCGCCAGGCTCGGCACCTGAATGGGGACGACGCCGAGACGGTGGTAGAGATCCTCCCGGAAGCGGCCGATGGTGATGAGGCCGGCCAGGTCACGGCTGGTGGAGGAGACGACGCGAATATCGACCTTCACCTTCTTGGCACCGCCGACGCGCAGGAAGGTCTGGTCCACCAGAACGCGCAGGACCTTGCCCTGGGTCTCGATCGGCATGTCTGCCAGTTCGTCAACGTAAAGTGTGCCGCCATGGGCCTCTTCCAGCGCGCCGACACGCCTGGTGGCGCCTGTGCCGTCCTCGACGCCGAAGAGTTCCTCCTCCATCCGCTCTGGCGCCATGGTGGCGGCGGAAAGCGTGACGAAGGGGCCCGAGGCGCGCAGCGACATGGCGTGGAGCGTGCGGGCGGCCAGTTCCTTGCCAGCCCCCATGGGGCCGGTGATGAGCACGCGGCTGTTCGAGGGCGCGATCTTCTTCAGGAGCTGGCGCAGCTGGCGCATGGCGGGCGAACCGCCGAGCAGCTCGGCATCCGCACCTGCCCTGCCCTTCAGATCCTCATTCTCACGCTTGAGCCTGGAGGTTTCAAGTGCGCGGCCGACGACGAGCAGCAGCCTGTCTGCCTTGAAGGGCTTCTCGATGTACTCATAGGCGCCACGCTTGATGGCGGCGACCGCGGTTTCGATGTTGCCGTGGCCCGAGATGATGATGACGGGCACCTCGGGGTGCTTTTCCTTGATGATGTTGAGAAGGTCGAGCCCGTCGAGCTTCGAGCCCATCAGCCAGATGTCCAGGATGATGAGCGAGGGGCGGCGCTGCGCGACCTCGGCCAGGGCGGCGTCCGAATTATGCGCAAGGCGCGTCTCGAAGCCCTCATCCTCCAGGATGCCGGCGATGATGCCGCGGATGTCGGCCTCGTCGTCGATGATCAGTATGTCAGCAGCCATTCAGCTTTCCCGTGCTCTCATTCCGCGGCCGTCTCGTGCGCCGCCAGCTTGTCGAACTGGAGCGTCACACGGGCACCGCGCAGGGTTCCGTCCTGTTCATGCGCATCCTCGAGGATGAGGCGGCCGCCATGTTCTTCCATGATGCGCTTGACGATGGCGAGGCCGAGGCCGGTGCCCTTCTCGCGCGTGGTCATATAGGGTTCCGCCAGCCTGTGGCGGTTCTCGCGTGGCAGGCCGATCCCATTGTCGGTAACGCGGATGAAGGGGTGACTGTCCGAAACGCCCGCCTCGACCGTGATGTGGCCGCGCGGCTCGGGCTTCTGCTGAAGCCTGGTTTCAACCGACTCGCGCGCGTTCTTGACGAGGTTGGTGATGGCCTGGGTGATGAGGCGGCGGTCAAAGGGAAACATGATCTCGCCGTGCCGCACATCGAGCTCGATGTCGATATCGGCGGAGGACACGCGTTGCAGCACGGTGGCCTCGCGCACGATGGCGGCAAGTTCCTGCGGCTCCGGCACGGCCTTGGGCATGCGGGCGAAGGAGGAGAATTCATCCACCATGCGGCCGATGTCACCGACCTGCCGGATGATGGTGTCCGTACACTGATCGAAGATCTGCTTGTCGGTCTGGATCTGTGCGCCGTATTTGCGCTTGAGGCGCTCGGCGGAGAGCTGGATGGGTGTCAATGGGTTCTTGATCTCATGCGCGATGCGGCGCGCGATGTCAGCCCAGGCGGAGTTGCGCTGGGCGGAGACGAGATCGGTGATGTCGTCGAAGGTCAGCACGTGGCCGTGGGCGGCATCGTCCGAAATCTCGGTCGTGACGCGGGCGAAGAGGCTGCGCCCGTCGCCCCCGCGCTCAATATCGACCTGGCCTTCCGCGAAGCCCGAGGGGCGTGTCAGGGCAAGCTCGAAGATGGGCAGGAAGGGAGACAGGACGGCTTCGGCCGGCTGGCCGATGAGCTCGTTCTCGGCGCGGCCAAGAAGCTGCACGGCCGAGCGGTTGACGAGCGAGACCTGGCCCGACGGGTCGATGCCGATGACGCCCGCGCTTACCCCCGCCAGCATCGCCTCGGTGAAGCGCCGGCGCTGGTCTATCGCCTCGCTGGCATCAACGAGATCGTCGCGCTGCTGCTTCAGGTGATCGGTCATCAGGTTGAAGGTGTTCGACAGGTTCTGAAGGTCTTCCGGGCCCTCGACGACCGAGACCTTGGCGTCGAGATCGCCGGATGAGACGCGGCGGGCAGCATCAAGCAGGCGCACCAGCGGCGCCACCAGCTTGTCTGCGAACCACAGGCCGGCCCAGATGGCCGCAAGCAGGAAGATCACCCCGATGAGGGCATACATCAATGCAAAGTTGACAAGTGCGGAGCCGCGCTGGCCCATCATCGCATCATATTCGAGCTTGGCCTCAGCAGCCTTCTCGCGCTGTTCGAGCACCGCGCTGGAAATCAGCCGGTAGACCATGAGGTAGGAATCGGGGAAGTTCTGCAGCTTGATCAGCCCACGAACGACGTTGCCGCCGCGCCGGGGCTGCATGACAACCAGTTCACCCTTGTCGGCGCGCGCGATCTGTTCCGACGTGGGCGGAAAGAACGAGATCCGCTCATTCATGACCACGCGGGCTTCGAACTGCTGCTGGCCGTTCTCCCTCTTGGCCGGGTTGAAGATGAAGATGGCAGGAAGACCGTGAAGTGCTGCAAAGCGCGTCAGGCGGCGGAAGAAACCTGCGGGATCCGTTTCGAACAATTTGCGCTGCTGGGCGGTGTCCGTGGATATCTGCACCACATCGTTGCGCACGGCTTCGGCGTGGTCACGGACGTAGGATTCCGCGACGTTCACCGCCGAGTCGACGATTGCACGCGTCTTGGCCGAGAACCAGGCATCCAGATGCCGGCTGAGCGTGACGCTGGCAAAGACCGCCACGATGATGGCGGGCACCACCGCGATGAGGCTGAACAGCGAAACCAGGCGCAGGTGAAGCGAGGTGCCCGGCGTGCCGCGGCGCCGCTCGATCAGCAGGAAGATCAGCTGGCCCAGCACCAGCATCACCATGATGAGCAGCACGATGCCGTTCAGCACGATGAGTGCCACGCTGATCTCGTTCGTCGGCCTGATCGGGGTGATGTCACGCAGGATGGCGAATGTGGCGATGCCGAGGATGGCGCTTGCCACAATCAGCGTAAAGCCCACCACGCCGGAGAAGCGCCGCAGCCTGTCGAACAGCCGTGTCTGGAAACCCTCGTTCATGCAACCTGTTCAGCAGAACCTGTTGCAGGAAATCAACAGCAAATGTGGCCTATATGTGACAGTCCCCGGCGTCAGGAAAGACCCCGGACGATCTTGACCTGCCGGTCGCGCAGCTTGACGCGCAACGTGTTCCGGTTGATGCCCAGAAGCTCCGCCGCGCGCAGCTGGTTGCCCGAGGTGGCCGCAAGCACGGCCCGCAGCAGCGGCGGCTCCACCTCCGACAGGATGCGCTCATAGAGGCCGTGGGGCGGCAGCGCATTGCCGTGGCTGGCAAAATAGCGCGAGAGGTAGTTCTCCATGAATTCGGGCAGGCTGGTGCCGGAATAATCCATGGGCTCCGCCACGGCCTGGATGGGAACAGTGGCCAGTTCGCGCTCGATCGCGGGGGCGGCGATGGTGTCGTCGATCTCGATCGCCACCAGGCGGCGCAGCAGGTTTTCGAGCTCGCGGATGTTGCCGGGCCAGCGATGGGACTGCAGCCGCTCCACCGCCTCACGCGTCAGCTCCTTGCGCGGCAGGCCTTCCTTGACGGCGCGCGACAGGAAGTGGCGCACGAGGTCAGGGATGTCTTCCGCGCGCTCCCGCAGCGGCGGCAGGCGCAGCGGCACCACGTTGAGGCGGTAGAACAGGTCCTCGCGGAAGGTGCCCTGGTTGATGAGGAGGCGCAGGTCACGGTGGGTCGCCGTGATGATGCGGACATTGGTCCGGATCGGGGCATTGCCGCCGACGGTGGTGTATTCACCCTGCTGAAGGACGCGGAGAAGCCTGGTCTGGGCCTCGAGCGGCATGTCGCCGATCTCGTCCAGGAACAGGGTGCCGCCCTCGGCCTGCTCGAAGCGGCCGGCCATGCGCGAGGTGGCGCCGGTGAAGGCGCCCTTCTCGTGGCCGAACAGCTCCGATTCGATCAGCTCACGCGGGATCGCCGCCATGTTGACGGCGACAAAGGGGCCCTTGCGCCGGCGGCCATAGTCATGGAGCGCCCGGGCGGCGAGCTCCTTGCCGGTGCCGGATTCGCCCACGATCATCACGGTCAGGTCAGTCTGGGTGAGCCTTGCGATGATGCGGTAGATTTCCTGCATGGCAGGCGAACGGCCGACGATGGGAAGCGATTCCGCCTGGGGGCCGGCGCTGGCGTTGGCGGGCCGCTGCGACTGCTCGAGCGCGCGGCCGACCGTTTGCACCAGCGCGTTGAGGTCGAAGGGCTTCGGGAGATAGTCATAGGCGCCACGCTCTGCCGCGGTGATGGCGGTCATGATGGTGTTCTTGGCGCTCATCACGATGATGGGAAGCGTGGGCCGCAGCTTCTTGATGCGCGGGATGACGTCGAAGGCGTTCTCGTCGGGCAGCACGACGTCGGTGACGACGGCATCGCCCTGCCCCTCGGTGACCCAGCGCCAGAGCGCCGCGGCCGTCGCCGTCGAGCGCACGCTGTAGCCTGCCCGCGTCAAGGCCTGGCTCAGCACGGTGCGGATGGCGCTGTCATCGTCCGCGATCAGGACCGTCTTGGCGCTCATGGATGGCTGTCTCCCTCAAAGTCCGGCGTGGCGGAGGCGCCGCGCATCATGGGCAGCAGCACGCGGAACGTCGTTCCGCGCTCGCGCCCGAGGCATTCGATGATGCCGCCATGGTCGCGCACGATCTTGGCGACGAGCGCCAGCCCCAAACCCTTGCCGCCGGGCTTCGTCGTTACGAAGGGGTCGAAGATGTTGGGGCGGAGTTCTTCCGGCACACCCGGGCCCGTGTCATGCACGCAGACCTCGAAGGGCAGCGTGATGCGCTCGGACGTGCCGGGCACGGTGAGGCGGATGCCGGGGCGGAAGGCGGTGGTGATGTGAATCTCGCCCGCTTCACCCCCCTGCTCGATCGCTTCGGCGGCGTTCTTGGCGAGGTTGAGGAAGACCTGGACGAGCTGGTCCTTGTTGCCCAGCACGGGGGGCAGCGAGGGATCATAATCCTCACGCACACTGACGCCCAGCCCGGCGCTGGCGAGTGTGAGCTGCTTCACCCGCTCCAACACGGCGTGGATGTTCACGGGCTTCTTGTCGAGCGGGCGCTCGTCGGAGAAGACCTCCATCTGGTCCACGAGGTCGCGGATGCGGTCCGTCTCGTCGCAGATCAGGCGGGCGAGCGCGCGGTCCTCGCTGCCGAGTGCGGGCTCCAGCAGCTGGGCTGCACCGCGGATGCCGGCAAGCGGGTTCTTGATCTCATGCGCCAGCATGGTGGCCATGCCGGAGACCGAGCGCGCCGCCCCGCGCGAGGTGAGCTGCCGGTCAATCTTGAGCGCCATCGAACGTTCCAGCAGCATGACGATGACGAAGCGCGGATGCTCCGTCATCACCGCGGCCTGGATGTCCACCAGCCGCTCGCCGCCCAGCCGCGGGGTTCCCACCGCCACGGAATATTCATTGACCACGCCCGACAGGGCGCGGGCCTGCGCGACGGCGGCAAACACCGGGCTCGAGAACGGCACCAGATCCGGCAGGCGGTGGCGCAGGAGAACGTTGCTGCTGGCCTGGAAATAATCCTCCGCCGCGACGTTGGCGAGGCGGATGCGCTCATCCTCATCAAGCACGATGAGGGGATTGGGAAGAGCATCGACCACGGCGCGCGCCAGCGGCTGCTCATCGCCAGCCGTCTGGTGGCCGGCGGTGGCGTTCATGCGGCGGCCCTTTCCTGAACCATGCCGTAAAGCGCAGCCAAGCCGCGGGCGACGGCCGCATTGTCGTTGCTGCGCAAAAGATCGGCGCGCCACTGGGCGGCAAGCTCGGGCTGGAGAAGATGCCGCTCGGCAAGCCGGCCGATGGCCCAGCCGATGTGCTTCCTCGCTATGCGGTTGCCGTGATGCGCGCCATGCGTGGACAGGATGCGGTCATGGTGGAGGGCGAGAATGCTGGCTTCTTCCGCCAGCGAGGGCTCCGCCCTGCCCGAGCCCGGATCGAGCCCCTCGGCGATGACGCCGGGCCACCACGGGCGGCCATAGGCGCCGCGCCCGATCATGACCCCGTCAGCCCCCGACTTCGCCAGCATCTCTCGCGCGTCAGCCACCGTGTTGCCATCGCCATTGGCGATGAGCGGAATGGAGATCGCCTCGCGCACGCGGGCGATGGCCGGCCAGTCGGCCTTGCCGCCATAGAACTGGCAGCGCGTGCGGCCATGCACCGTGACAAGCGCCACGCCTGCCGCCTCCGCCCGCCTTGCAAGCTCCGGCGCATTGAGGGAGCCGTGATCCCAGCCCAGCCGCATCTTGAGAGTGACGGGCACCGAGGATGCCGCAACCGTGGCCGCGACCAGCCTTTCGGCGTGGTCCAGATCACGCATCAGGGCCGAGCCCGACAGACCGCCCGTGACCTCACGGGCCGGGCACCCCATGTTGATGTCGATGATGTCCGCGCCCATGTCCTGTGCGACGCGGGCGCCCTCGGACATCCACTGCGTCTCGCGGCCGGCAAGCTGGATCACGAAGGGCGAGAGGGATTCCGCCCCCAACGCACGGCGCAGCATGTCCGGCCTCGCATTCACCAGCTCCTCGCTTGCCACCATCTCGCTGACCACGAGGCCTGCGCCATGCTCATGCGCGGTCAGGCGGAAGGCCTCGTCCGTCACACCCGACATGGGAGCGAGGAAGACGCGGTTGCGGGTCTCAAGAGAACCGATCTGTATGCCCATTAATTCATCACAATAAGCAGCTGTATAAATTACAGGCAGAATAGACAGATGCTGCAACGCGTCAAGGGCCTTTCTTGCGAGGCGGTTGAGCAGTTGCTACTAACCTCACATGACAGTTGCGGCAGTGATCGTGGCCGGCGGCTCCGGCCTGCGTGCCGGTGGCGAAAAGCCCAAGCAATACCAAATGATTGGCGGCAAGCCGGTGATCTGGTGGACGTGCCGGGCTTTTCTCGATCACCCGGGCATCGATCACGTTCAGGCGGTGATCGGCGAGGGCCACGAGGCGATGTTCGCCGAGGCGGTCAAAGGGCTGGACCTGCCGCTGCCGGTGATTGGCGGATCAACCAGGCAGGAGTCGTGCCGCATTGGCGTTGCGGCGGTGGCCCGGGTGAGCCCGGCCAAGATCCTGATCCATGATGCGGCACGGCCCTTCGTGTCGGCCGATCTCATCGGCAGCGTGATCGGCTGGCTCGACCGCTTCCCCGCGGTGGTGCCGGGAATGGCGGTGGCCGAGACGCTGAAATTCGCGCCCGGCGGCATCGTGAGCCGCACGGTTGACCGCTCCTCGATCTGGACGGCGCAGACGCCACAGGGCTTTGCGTATGACCAGATCCGCGCCGCCTATGACAAGGCCGAGACCGAGCGCACACAGGGGCTGACGGATGATGCGTCTGTTGCCGAACATGCCGGAATTGCCATATCCATGATTCCGGGCCGGCATGAGAACCGGAAGCTCACGACGCCTGAGGACATCGAGATCGCCAACCGGGACATGACAGCGCGCAGCTTGCACAATTTGCCCGACATTCGCGTGGGCCAGGGCATTGACGTCCACCCCTTCGAGGAGGGAGACGCGGTGACGCTGTGCGGCGTTGCGATCCCCTACTCGCAGCGGCTCAAAGGCCATTCGGATGCTGATGTGGCGATGCATGCGCTGACGGACGCCATTCTGGGCACCATCGGGGAAGGCGACATCGGCACGCATTTTCCGCCGAGCGACCCGCAGTGGAAGGGAGCGCCCTCGCGCATTTTCCTGGAGAGGGCGATGGAGCTGCTGGCGGCGAAAGGCGGCATGATTGCCAATGCCGACATCACCATCCTCGCCGAAGCGCCGAAGATCGCGCCGCATGTGGCCGCGATGAAAGACGTCCTCGCCCCCCTGCTCCATGCCGAGCCGTCGCGCATCGCCATCAAGGCAACGACGATGGAGAAGCTGGGCGCGATCGGGCGCAAGGAAGGCATCATGGCCTATGCGACGGTGACGGTGCGGTTACCGTGAGTTGAGGGTGGGACTCGCGGGCAAAGCCCTCATCCGCCCTTCGGGCACCTTCTCCCATCGCGTTGCGACGGGAGAAGGGAAAAAGATCTCACAGTTTTCCCTTCTCCCGTCC
>NZ_JBIICB010000081.1:0-15478 GCF_044239095.1 Aestuariivirga sp.
TGGTCGAGAAGCCGCTGGCCGTCACCGCCGCCGAATGCGAGGCGATGATTGCCGCGGCCGGCAAGGCGGGCGTCAAGCTGATGACGGCCTACCGCCTCCACACCGAGCCTGGAACCCTCGAGGCCATTGACATCATCCGCCGCGGCGAGATCGGCGAGCCGCGCCTGTTCTCGTCTGTGTTTTCCTTCCCCGTCGCTGCGGGCAACCACCGCCTCAAGGCGGAGCATTGGGGCGGTCCCCTGCAGGACATCGGTGTTTATTGCGTCAATGCCATGCGCCATCTCCTGGGCGCGGAACCAACCGAGGTGATTGCCGCCATCGCCGCCCGCCCGGGTGATGCCCGCTTCACCGAGGTTGAAGAAATGGTCTCCGCCACGCTGCGCTTCCCGCAGGAGCGCATCGCGCAGTTCGTCGCCAGCTTCGGCGGCGACGACATTGACCAATATCGCGTGGTCGGCACCGAAGGGCAGATCGAGGTGTCCTCGGGCTATCGCTTCGACCGGCCTATCACAGTGACGCTCACCAAGGGCGGCAAGACGGTGGAGAAGGCCTTCCCGCAATACGACCATTTCAGCGGCCAGGCGCATTACTTCTCGGATTGTATCCTCAACGGCATTGCGCCTGAGCCCGACGGCGGTGACGGCCTCGCCGACGTCGCCATCATGCGCGCCATCGAGGAATCCGCGAAGACGGGCCGGGCGCAGAAGATCACGCTGCCGGAGCGCGCCTCTCATCCGGTAAAGTCCATGGCGCGCGAATTCCCGATGGCGGAGAAGCGGCTGATGTTGTGAGGTTCGAGAGCATGATCTTGCGCGCGTCATGCCAGCATCCGCTGGCATGACGGAAAGGATGATCACTTCACCATCAGCACCCAGTAATCGAGTTCGAGGATTACGCCTGGCTCGCCGGGCGCTCCGTCCGCGGTTGGAAAATCCGCACACGGAAGATCACGCGTCGCGCGTGTCATGATCCTGAGGGCGCCCACGCCGCCGCATCCCGCAACTTCCGCTGTCTCCAGGATCTCCGACCACGCAAAGACCGTGCCCCCGGCGAACAGCGGCGCCACGTGCCGTCCGCCGTTGATTGCCGCGATGTGGAAGGCATTGGCCAGCCCATTGAAGCTCAAGGCGCGCGCCAGCGAGATCACGTGCCCGCCATAGATCAGCCGCCGCCCGAAGCGGCCCTGCGCTTCCGAATGCTGGTTGAAATGCACCTTGGCGGTGTTCTGGTAAAGGCGCGTCGC
This sequence comes from Aestuariivirga sp., assembly GCF_044239095.1. Classification (GTDB taxonomy): domain Bacteria; phylum Pseudomonadota; class Alphaproteobacteria; order Rhizobiales; family Aestuariivirgaceae; genus Aestuariivirga. The sequence continues at coordinate 1,244 of NZ_JBIICB010000081.1, forward strand.
CAGCTGGTGCTCGGCCTCCTCCACCGTCATGCCGTCGACATGGTCTATCTTCTCGCCCGCGGCATAGTCACCGAAGCGGTGGGATGAGCCTGACAGCCCGTCATCCCAGCTGGCACTGTTAATCACCGGGCAGGCAGCGCCAAACGCGGCAGGGTCAACCCGTTTCACCAGGTCCGGCACATGTGCAGGCGGTGCCGGTGCTGTTTCGTCGCGCTTCCTCACCATCACCCAGCGCACATAGGAGAGAACCTCCTCGCCGCGCTGATTGATTCCCACCGAGCGCACATAGACGGTGCCGGTCTTGGCCGAAGAATTCTCCTTGAGGCCGATGACCTCGGAAACGGTGGACAGCGTATCGCCCGGATAAGCTGGCTTCAGGAACCGGCACTCCGCATAGCCGAGATTGGCCACCGCATTGAGGGAGATGTCCGGCACGGTCTTGCCGAATACGATGTGGAAGGTGAGCAGGTCGTCGATGGGTGCGCTGTGGTATCCGGCCCTCTGCGCAAAGGCATCGGAGGACTGCACCGCAAAGCGCGAACCATAAAGTGCTGTGTAAAGCGCCTGGTCGCCCGCCGTCACCGTGCGTGGTGTGGCGTGGCGGATCGTCTGACCGAGGCGGAAGTCCTCGAAGAAGTTTCCGGGATTGGTCTTCACGCTCACGAGATCGCCTCCGCAATCGCGGCCACGCGTTCCGCCATCGCAAGATGCAGGCGTTCCACCATCCGCCCATCGATGGTGATGACACCCTTCGCGGCATTCTCCGGCAGTTTGAAGGCCGCGATGATCCGGCGTGACCATGCCACTTCCTCGGGTGCTGGCGAGAAGAGTTCGTTGCACAGGGCGATCTGCCCGGGGTGGATCAGCGTCTTGCCATCCATGCCCAGCGTGCGGCCCTGCTCGCATTCGGCGCGGAAGCCCTGCTCGTCGCGGAAGTCGTTGTAGACCCCGTCGATCACGTCAAGGCCATAGGCGCGGGCCGCCAGCAGCGTCATCGACAGCCAGGGCAGAATGGCGAAGCGCCCGCCGGTTGCCAGCGCGCGCGATTCCTTCAACAGGTCATTGGTGCCCAGCACGAGGCAGGAAAGCCTGGCCACCTGGTGCACGGAAGCGATCTCGCGCACGTTGAAGATCGCCATGGGCGTTTCCATCATCGCCCACATGCGCGTGGTCTCGGCGCCGCCCATGCCGGCATGGATCTTCGACACATTCACGATGTCGCCCGGCCGCGCCACCTTCGGAACCAGTATGGCATCGGGGTTCACCTCGGCTGCCATCTTCAGATCCTCCACACCCCATGGCGTATCAAGCCCATTGATGCGGATCACCAGTTCGCGCCGGCCATAGCCCCCGGCCTTCACCGCGGCCGCCACCTTGGCGCGGGCTTCTGCCTTGGCGTCGGGGGCGACTGAATCCTCAAGGTCGAGGATAAGGGAATCGGCCTCGAGGACCTTGGCCTTTTCGAGCGCCCGTTCATTGGCGCCGGGCATGTAGAGAACGCTGCGTCTGGCTCGCAAGGTCATGTGCTTTCCGATTGTTTTTGTGGCGCGACGGTAATCGCCGCAATGCAGGAATGGAAGCCCACTTTTGGATGAGCCGCATGGCTTGAGGTCTTGTGGTGCCCGCGTCCTTTGGGCAATGTCCCGGCCCATGACACCATATGACATCGTGATCGTGGGCGGCGGCGTCGTCGGCAGTGCCAGCGCTTATTACCTGAAGAAGCACGGCTTCTCCGGCACCATCGCCATCGTGGAGCAGGATACGAGCTGGCAGTCCGGCTGCACGGCTCGCTCCTGCGGCGGCCTGCGCCAGCAGTTCTCCACGCCGGAGAACATCGCGCTCTCAACCTTCGGCATCAGGCTTGTCAAGAATTTGGCGGAAGAGTTCGGGCCTGAGGCTGACGTGGGCTTCAAGGAGCAGGGATACCTGATCCTCGCCAGCGCCACCGGCCTGCCGGTGCTGGCGGAAAACCATGCCGTGCAGATCGCCCATGGCGCGCATAATGTGCTGCTTGACGCTGCCGCATTGGGCCAGCGCTTTGCCTGGCTCAATCCGGAAGGTCTGGCGGGCGGCTGCTTTGGCCTCTCGCATGAGGGCTGGGTTGATCCCTATTCGCTGGCTGCCCTGTTCCGCAAGGCGGCGGTCGCACAGGGCGTGGCGCTGATCCAGGGGCAGGTGCAGGCTGTTGACGCCCATGCCGGCCGCATCACGGGGGTAACGCTCGCCTCCGGCGAAAGGCTCGCCTGCGGCACGCTGGTCAATGCCGCCGGTGCTGGCGCTGGTGCGCTTGCGGCCATGGCCGGTATTGATCTGCCGGTCGGCCCGCGCAAGCGTTACGTCTATGTCTTCGATTGTCCGCAGGCCACCGAGGCGCTGCACAAGGCCCCGCTGACGGTGGAGCCGGGCGGCATCTATTTCCGCCCCGAAGGCCGCAACTTCATCTGTGGCCTGTCGCCTGAGGAGCATGAGGAACCCACCGTCTTCGACTGGGAGGTCGATCACGCCTGGTTCGAGGAGCGCATCTGGCCGGGCCTTGCGGAGCGCGTGCCGGCCTTCGAGGCCATCAAGGTCATCAGCGCCTGGACAGGGCATTACGACTACAATGCGCTGGACCAGAATGCGGTGATCGGCCCCCATCCGGATGTCACCAACTTCCTCTTCGCCAACGGCTTCTCAGGCCACGGCCTGCAGCAGGGCCCGGCGTCGGGCAATGCCATCGCGGAACTTGTCCTGCATGGCGGCTACCGCACCATCGACCTCACGCGCTTTGGTTATGAACGCATCACCCGCAACGAGCCGCTGTACGAGAAGAACGTGATCTGATGCGCGTCCTCAGCATCTCGAGTCAGGTCGTGTGGGGACCGGTGGGCAACGCGGCCGCGGTTCCCGCCCTCCAGGCGATGGGACATGAGGTGCTTGGCCTTCCCACCGTCATGCTGTCGAACCACCCCGGCCACGGCACGCCCGCTGGCATTCGCACCGGGGCGGAGGACATGGAGCGCATGCTGGCGGCGCTGGAGGCGCTGGGCGCGCTCGAGGGGCTCGATGCGCTGTTGACGGGATATTTCGCCTCGGCCGAACAGGTCGAAGCGGTCGCACAGCTCATGGAGCGCATCGAGGTGCCCTTCGTGCTGGTCGATCCGGTGATGGGCGATCACGGCAGGCTCTATGTGCCAGCCGACGTTTCAGAGGCCATTGCCAGCCGTCTCGTGCCGCGCGCCACCTGCCTTGCACCCAATGGCTTCGAACTCGCCCGTCTCTCCGGGCAGGATGTCACCGGCGAGGCGAGCGCCATCGCGGCCGCGCGCGCCCTCGGCCTGCCTGAAGTGCTCGCCACCTCCATTCCCGCAGGCGAGGGCCGCCTCGCCACCTTGCTGATCACGCCTGACCAGGTGCACCGCATCCTGACACCGGTGCTGTCTGACGTGCCGCACGGCACGGGCGATTTCCTGAGCGGCCTCTACCTCGCAGGCCGCCTTCTCTATCCACCCCCGCAGGCGCTCGCTTCCGCGATGAAGACGCTCACCCGCGCCATCGCCCTCAGTGCCGGAACGCCGGTGCTGAATGTCGCCCTGGCGCTCCACACGGCATGACGCCGGTTCTGGGCGTTGACGGCTGCCCGGGCGGCTGGGTCGCGGTGCGCTGGGCCAGCACGCTCACCCATCATTTCTGCCGCAGCTTCGCCGAGGTGCTGGCGATTGATGCCGCCATCATCGCCGTCGACATGCCGATTGGCTTTCCGCCGCTCTCTGGCCGCCTCACCGAGCGCGAGGTGCGCGCCAGGCTGGGCGCGCGCCAGTCGAGCGTCTTTTCCGTGCCCTCGCGCGCCGCTGTGATGAGTGAGGACTATGCGGAGGCCTGCCGCGCCAATCTCGCCAGCTCCGATCCGCCCCGCAAGGTGTCGAAGCAGATCTTCCACATCTTCCCCAAGATGCGCGAGGTCGACCGGCTGATGACGCCGGACCTGCAGCAGCGCGTCTTCGAGGTCCACCCGGAACTCGCCTTCTGGGCGATGAACGCCAACGCCCCGCTTGCGCTGCCCAAGAAGGTCAAGGGCAGGAGCAATGAGTCCGGTCTCGCACTTCGCCGCGATCTTCTCACCGGCGCCGGCTTCCCGCTCACCGAACTTCCCGCCGCCGCCTACCGCAGGTCTGAGGTGGGTGCTGATGACCTGCTCGATGCCTGCGCCTGCGCATGGAGCGCGCGGCGCATTGCCGAGGGGCGGGCGGTCCGCTTTCCGGCCGACCCGCCGCAGGACGCAAGGGGCTTGCGCATGGCGATCCACGCGTGATTAACAGGCGCCGGTTCAGGAGGAATTGCCGCGCATGACTGCCAAGCCCGCCATCCGCCACAATGCCCTGCTGGGCAAGCCTGTCGCGGAGGAAATCACCCGCAGCGTCTACCACGGCGTCGAGGACCTCGCTGCCAAGGGCTGGCCGGTGAAGCTCGTCTCGATCACCATCGGAGATGTTCCGGCGGTCAGCCTCTATGTGAGGAACCAGGCCAGGGCTGCCGGGACGTCGGGCATCATGTTCGAGGAGCGCAACCTGCCCTCCACCGTCTCGCGCGTCGAGATGCTGGGCATCCTCCAGGCGCTCAACACCGATCCGCGCGTCACCGGCGTCATCATCCAGCGCCCGGTGCCGCAGCACCTCGACATCCGCGAGCTGCAGACGGCCGTCCACCCGCTGAAGGACGTCGAAGGCATGCACCCGGCCTCGATCGGCAACATCGTCTACCGTGACACCTCGCTCGCGCCCTGCACGGCGGCGGCCTCGGTGGAGCTCTTGCGCCGCACCGGCCTTAAGCTCGAGGGGCTCGAGGTGGTGGTGATCGGTCATTCCGAGATCGTCGGCAAGCCCATCGCCTTCCTGCTCATGGCAGAGGGCGCCACCGTCACCGTCTGCCATCACATGACGAGAAACCTCGCCGTCCACTCGCGCGCGGCGGACGCGATCTTCGTGGCCGTCGGCAAGCCGCGCTTCATTACCCCCAACATGATCAAGCCGGGCGCGGCGGTGATCGACATCGGCATCAACCAGATCGAGGAGGGCGGCCGCCACTTCACCGTGGGCGACGTCGACTATGAGGCCTGTGCGGAGACCGCGGGCTGGATCACGCCCGTTCCGGGCGGTGTTGGCCCCGTCACCGTCGCGATCCTCATGCGCAATGCCCTGACTGCCGCCGAGGCGCAGAAGCGCTATTACGACCAGGTCTTCGGCGGCAAGTCGGACATGCCCGTCAACGTGGCCCCCGCCCAATGATCACGCGCGAGGCCATTGTTTCCGCCGCGAGCCGCATCGCACCCCATGTCCGGCGCACCCCCGTGGTCGACGTGATGGTGGAGGGCGTGGCGCGTCCCGTCACCCTCAAGCTCGAACTGCTGCAGCATGCAGGCAGCTTCAAGTCGCGCGGCGCCTTCAACACGCTGCTGGGCGCAAGTGCCGGTGCGGCGGGTGTTGCCACGGCATCGGGCGGCAATCACGGCGCGGCCGTCGCCTATGCCGCGCGCCAGCTCGGCCACAAGGCCAGGATCTTCGTGCCTGAAATCTCCTCGCCCGCCAAGGTCGCGCGCATCGCCTCCTATGGCGCCGAGATCGTGCAGAAGGGCGAGAACTACAACGCCGCACTCGCCCTGTGTGAGGCCTATATCGCCGAGACCGGCGCTGTCTCGATCCATGCCTATGACGCGGTGCCGACACTCGAAGGCCAGGGCACGCTCGCCCGCGAGCTGGAGGACCAGGCCCCCAACCTCGACACGCTGCTCGTGGCCGTCGGCGGCGGCGGCCTCATCGGCGGCATCGCGGCCTGGTACCAGTCCGGCGTGAAGGTGGTGGGTGTTGAGCCCCACACCTGCAACACGCTCCACGCCGCGCTCGCCGCCGGCGATCGCGTGCCGGTGAAGACCTCGGGCCTCGCGGCGGATTCGCTCGGCGCCACCACGGTGGGCAGGCTGATGTTCGAGATCGCCAGGGATCACGTCCAGCAGGTGGTGCTGATTTCCGACGAGGACATCCGCAACGCCCAGAGAAAGCTGTGGCGCGACATGCAGCTCGTCACCGAGCCCGGTGGTGCGGCAGCCTTCGCCGCGCTGCTCTCGGGCGCCTACCGCCCGGAGAAGGACGAGCGCGTCGGCGTCGTCGTCTGCGGCGCCAACACACCGATGGATGTCTTCGCGCAGCTGTTCAGCGCGTGAACTGCGCCACGATCTCCACATGGGATGACCATTTGAACTGGTCCACCGCAGTCACCCGCTTCAGCGCATAGCCGCCCTCGACCAGGATCGCCGCGTCCCGCGCAAAGCTTCCCGCATCGCAGGACACGGCCACCACCGTCTTCACGCCCGAGCGCACCAGCTGCCGCGCCTGCGCCTCAGCACCTGCGCGCGGCGGGTCGAAGACCACGGCGTCGGTGTGCTTCATCTCGTTGGGCACCAGTGGCGCGCGGAACAGGTCGCGCGTTTCCGCGGTTACCGGCTTGAGGCCCGGCGTCGTCCTGACTGCCGCGTCAAGCGCGGTGATGGCCGCGCGGTCATTGTCGAAGGCATCGACCTTGGCGCGTTCGGCGAGCCGAAACGCGAATGGCCCGACGCCGCAGAACAGGTCGGCCACGTGCCTGGCCTTTCCCACCGCGTCCAGCACCAGCTGCGCCAGCGTCTCCTCGCCCAGCAGTGTTGCCTGCAGGAAGCCGCCCGGCGGCAGTGCCACCTCGGCCTTGCCCAGCCTCAGGCGCGGCGGCGCCGCGGTGGCGATCACCTCGCCATTGACCGAGAGCCGCGCCAGCTTCAGCGTGCTCACGAAGCCCGCGAGATGTCCGTGCTCGCGCGCCAGGATCTTTCGTTCCGCGCGCACGCTCACGTCGAGGCCCGTCATGGTGGATGTCACTGCAACATCGCAGTCACCCAGCTTCGTGCCCAGCGCGCGCCCGATGTCGAAGGCGGGGGCAAGGGCTGGTTCCAGGATGGGGCAGCGGCCGATGTCGATCAGCGCATGGCTGCGCGGCTCCATGAAGCCGGCGGTCACGGTCCCGTCCAGCCGCCGCACATGCAGGCTCACCCGGCGGCGGCCCGCGCCATGCGCGTCGATCACCTCGCTCACGCGCGTTTCAATGCCGCGCCCGGCCAGCGCCGCTGCAACCAGTGATGCCTTCCACGCGCGGTAGGGCTCCTCCTGCCAGTGCTGCAGCTGGCAGCCGCCGCAGCGGCCGTAATGCGGGCAGAAGGGCGCTGCCCGCTCGGGCGAGGCCTGTTCCAGTTCCATCAGCGCCAGGCGCTCGCCCTCGCCCGTGGCGCGCACCTGCTCGCCCGGCAGCGTTCCCGGCACGAAGACGGCGCGCCCGGCGTGGTGGGCGGCGCCCTCGCCGCGCCGGCCCATGGCCTCGATCCTGAGCGTGATCTCAGTCATCGAGGTTCATCGCCGGATAGGCCATGGCGATGCCATAACCCTCGCGCAGCGAGACCGTGACGGCCCCCAGCGCCAGGTTGGACAGCGTCAGCGTCGAGCCCACCGGAACGCTGCGCCCCGACAGCGGCCATTTCACCCCCGTCAGGTCAAGGCCCACGAGGTCGGCGAAGGGAATGATGCTGAAGCGCGTTCCGGGGGGAAGCTCCACCGTCATGCGTCCGGGAATGAGCGGCCAGGCTTCCTCGGTGCCGCTCGAGAGCAGGCACGCCACGCCCTCGCGCGCAATCTGCAGGCTCTGGCCCAGAAGCCCCGCCGTATGGTCGGTCTGGCCGCCGAGGCCCCCCAGCAGCACGATTTCGCTCGCCCCGCGCCGGATTGCCTCGGCCACCGCAATGGCGCCATCGGTCACGTCTTTCTCTGCCGGGAAGGTGTCTCGCGGCACGTCCCGGTACTGCATGGTCAGCTCGGATCCAGCGGAATCGAAATCCCCGACCCACAGTTCAGGCACCACGCCCAGCCCCGCGGCATGCATCATGCCGCTGTCGGCGGCAATCACGCGCGCCCCCCGGATCTGGCCGCGCAGCCGGGCCGTGACCGTCAGGTCGCCGCCCAGGAGAATTGCAAAACGTGTCATCGTTTGTTCTCTAGCAAATCGCGCTTGCCAGCGCACGCCCCAAGCCCTACTTTCTTCGTGCTCTCAACGGGGTGCCGCACGACGCGGCTGAGACAGGACTTTGCGTCCTGGACCCGCTGAACCTGATCCGGATCATGCCGGCGGAGGGATTGCGGGCGGACGTCATCAGCTGATGTCCAGTCCTCCGTCCAACGGCGAATGGAGGAACGATGAAGAAGACATTTACAGCCCTTGCAGCACTCCTGGCGCTTGCCGCACCCGCGGCGGCGAAGGAAACGCTCACCGTTTATACTTATGACAGCTTCGTCGCCGAATGGGGCCCCGGCCCCAAGGTGAAGGAGGCCTTCGAGAAAGAGTGCAACTGCACCCTGGAATGGGTGGCGCCTGGCGACGGCGTCGCCATGCTCAACCGGCTGAAGCTCGAGGGCGCCAACACCCAGGCTGACGTGGTGCTGGGCCTCGACACCAACCTCACGGCGGAAGCCGCCAAGACCGGCCTCTTCGGCAAGCACGGCCTTGACGTGGCGCTGGCGAAGACGCCCGTTCCGTGGACGGATGATTCTTTCATGCCCTTCGACTACGGCCACTTCGCCGTGATCTACGACACCGAAAAGATGAAGGAACCGCCGAAGTCGCTGGACGAGCTGGTGAACGGTGACCCGTCGCAGAAGATCGTGCTGCAGGACCCGCGCTCCTCAACGCCGGGACTGGGCTTCCTGCTCTGGATGAAGAGCGTCTACGGCGACAAGGCGGCGGAAGCCTGGAAGAAACTCGAGCCGCGCATCCTCACCGTCACCCCCGGCTGGTCGGAGGCCTATGCCCTCTTCACCAAGGGCGAGGCGCCGATGGTGCTCTCCTACACGACGTCTCCCGCCTATCACGTAATCGCGGAGAACAGCGAGCGCTACAAGGCGGCAGCCTTCGCCGAGGGTCATTACCTGCAGGTCGAGGTCGCGGGCCTCGTCGAGGCGAGCCCTGAGAAGGCGCTGGCGCAGAAGTTCCTCGCCTTCATGATGGGCCCGGGCTTCCAGGACCAGATCCCCACCAACAACTGGATGTTCCCGGCGGGCGCCACCTCCACCCCCCTGCCGCCCGCCTTTGACGCGCTGGTGAAGCCGGAGAAGACACTGCTCTTCAGCCCTGAAGAGGTGGAACAAAACCGCCGCGCCTGGATCGACGAGTGGCTGAACGCCACAGCGAAGTGATGGCATGGATGCGTCACCACCAATACCTCCGTCACCCCGGCGAAGGCCGGGGTCCAGCTATGGGAGCCGGCAAGGAAGCTGGATCCCGGCCTTCGCCGGGATGACGCGAAAGAGTGTGACGCACAGGTGATCGCCTACCAACCATCGCGAGCGCCGGCCTTCGCGGCGCTCGCCTTTCTTCTCCTAGCCCTTGCCGCCGGCTTCCTGCCCGTGCTGCGGCTCGGGCTGGAGCAGGGGTTGCAGGGCCTCGATTCTTACGTCCTCCGTGTGCTGAGCTTTACGCTGCTGCAGGCGGGGCTCTCCACCATTCTGTCCCTCGCCATCGGCCTGCCGCTCGCGCGTGCCCTCGCGCGGCAGCAGGCTTTCTCCGGCCGTGGCGTGCTGGTGCGGCTTCTCAACCTGCCGCTGGCGCTGCCCGCCATCACCGTCATCATCGGCATCATCGAGGTCTATGGCGCCAGCGGCTGGCTCGGCGGCGTCCTCGACATCTACGGTCTTCAGGGCATCCTACTCGCGCATGTGTTCTTCAACGCGCCGCTCGCGGCACGGCTGATCCTCTCTGATCTCGAGCGCATCCCGCCAGAAAGCTTCAAGCTCGCCGCACAGCTTGGCTTCGGCCCAGCCGCCATCTGGCGCATTGTCGAATGGCCCGCCGTCAGGAGCGGCATCGTCGGCGCGGGCCTCCTCATCTTCCTGCTCTGCGCCTCGAGCTTCGCCATTGTGTTGACGCTCGGCGGCGGCCCGCGCGCGGCAACGCTCGAGGTTGCCATCTACCAGTCGCTGCGCGCCGATTTCGACCCGCAGCGGGCCTCCATGCTGGCCTTCGTGCAGCTGGCGCTCTGCGCCGCGCTGGCGCTGCTTGCCCAAAGGTGGGGCGGCCTTGCGCAGGGCTGGCCGGTGCTGCGGCTCGGCGCGCGGCGTTATGACGGCAAGGGCCCCCTCGCACGCCTGCTGGATGCAGGCATGATCGCCCTGGCACTTCTGCTTCTCCTGCCGCCGCTCGGGGCACTGGTGGTCGCGGGCCTGCTGCGCATCGACCTCTCGCCCCTGCTGCTGAAGGCGATGGCCACGAGCCTCGCGCTCGGCGCGGGAAGTGCGGTGCTCGCTTTCGCGCTCGTCTGGCCGCTCGCCGTCCTGGCGGTGCGCAGCGGGGCCTGGCGGCGGGTCGCGGCGCTCGCGGTGCTCACCTCCTGGATCGTGCCGCCCGCGGCACTTGCCACCGGCTGGTTCCTGAGCTTCATCGCCTATGCCGGCTTCGGCGGGCTTGCGGTTTTCCTCGTCATCGCCATGAATGCCCTCATGTCCCTGCCCTTCGTCGCCCGCGCCCTGCTGCCCGCGCTTGCCCAGTCGGCGCAAGCCCATGACAGGCTGTGCCTCAGCCTCGGCCTCAAGGGCTGGGCCCGCTTCCGCGTGGTGGAACTGCCGGTGATGCGCCACGCCATCGGCCTCGGCCTCGTCATGGCGCTGATCCTGTCACTGGGCGACTTGACCGCCATCTCGCTCTTCGGCACGCAGGATTTCGTGACGCTGCCATCGCTCATCTATCGCCAGATGGGCAGCTACCGCTTCGATGCGGCCATCGGCACGGCCCTCGTCCTCAGCGCCATGGTGCTGGCCTTCTCCACGCTCGCCGAACGCTGGAGCGCCCGGTGATGATCAGCCTCGATGCCGTTGCCTTCCGTTACGAAGACATGGCCATGCTGTTCGACGCCACCTTCCCCGCCGCTTCCTTCACGGCCGTCATCGGCCCGAGCGGCAGCGGCAAGTCGACGCTGCTCAATCTCATCGCCGGCTTCGAGGCCCCACTCTCCGGCGCCATCACCATCAATGGCGCGGACGTCACGGCGCTTCCGCCAGATCAGCGCCCCATCAGCATGATCTTCCAGGACAACAACGTCTTCGCCCATCTCGACCTCGCGCAGAATGTGGCCCTCGGCCTCTCGCCGTCGCTGAAGCCCGGACATGAGCAGGAAAGGCGCGTCGCCGCAGCGCTGGGTGAGGTGGGCCTCTCCGCGCTCGCCCACCGCAAGCCGGGCGAGGTCTCAGGCGGCGAACGCCAGCGCGTCGCCATCGCCCGCGCACTGGTGCGTGACAGGCCCGTGCTGCTGCTGGACGAGCCTTTCGCCGCGCTGGGCCCCGCGCTGCGGCGTGACATGCTGGACCTCGTCAAGGCCATGCAGCAGGCACGCCAGATGACCGTCATCATGGTCACCCACCAGCCAGAGGATGCGCGCCACGCGGCAACCCACACCGCGTACCTCGAAGCAGGCCGCATCCTGGCGCTGCGCCCCACAGCGGATTTGCTTGCCGCCACGGACCTCCCCGGCCTTTCGGACTATCTGGGTGACACCCGCTAACAATTCCTCTCCCCCGCCGGGGGAGAGGGCAGGGTGAGGGGGTGCATCAGCGAGTCCTGACGGTTGCTGTTCCAAGCTGCACCATCAGTGCCTTGCCTCATCCACCTCCCTCGCCGGCAGACCCCCTCACCTAACCTCTCCCCCGGCGGGGGAGAGGAATTGCAGGGTTGATTGGCGATCGCGATCATCCAAAATCGGATGCATCCAGCTGCATGACACGCTACACCCCGGCTCACATGAGCAGAATCCTCCTTCACCTCCGCAACATCGGCTTGACCTTCGGCGGCCGTCCCATTCTCGAAAGCGCCGAGCTCGCCGTTGCCGAGGGTGAGCGCGTGGCCCTCGTCGGGCGCAATGGCTCGGGCAAGTCGACGCTCCTCAAGATCGCCGCCGGCATGATCGAGGCCGACCATGGTGAGCGCTGGGTGCAGCCCGGCACCACCATCCGCTATCTGCCGCAGGAGCCGGACCTCACCGCCTTCGCCACCGTGCGCGACTATGTCGAGGCAGGCTTGGGGCCCGCTGATGACCCGCACCGCTGCACCTATCTCCTGCGCGAGCTGGGCCTCACCGGCGAGGAGGACCCGAAGCGCCTCTCGGGTGGCGAGATCCGCCGCGCGGCCATTGCCCGCACGCTGGCGCCGGAGCCTGACATCCTGCTGCTGGATGAGCCCACCAACCATCTCGATCTTCCCGCCATCGAGTGGCTGGAAACGGAGCTCAAGAGCCTGCGCTCTGCCTTCGTGCTCATCAGCCATGACCGGCGCTTCCTCGAGTCACTCACCAACCGCACCGTCTGGCTGGACCGCGGCGCCTCCCGCCGCCTCGAGCGCGGCTTCGCCCATTTTGAAACATGGCGCGACGAGGTACTGGCCAAGGAGGAGGCCGAACAGGTGCTGCTCGCCAAGCGCATCGAGCAGGAAGAGCACTGGATGCGCTATGGCGTCACCGCCCGCCGCAAGCGCAACATGCGCCGCGTCGATCTCCTGGCCTCGCTCCGCACGGAGCGGAAGGAACATGTGGGAAGCGTAGGCGGCGTGCGCATGGCCGCCTCTTCGGGCGACCTCTCCGGCAAGCTCGTGGCGGAGGCCAAGTCCGTTTCCAAGAGCTTCGGCGGAAGGCCCATCGTGGCGAACCTCGACCTCCTCATCATGCGGGGCGACAGGCTCGGCATCGTCGGCCCCAATGGTGCGGGCAAGACCACGCTCATCAAGCTCCTCACCGGCGCGCTGGAACCCGACACAGGTGCAATCCGCCTCGGCACCAATCTGCAGACGGTGACGCTGGACCAGAGCCGCCAGAGCCTCGATCCCAACGCAATCCTGTCGGACGTCATCACCGATGGCCGCGGTTCCTCCGTCACCGTCAATGGCGAGACCAAGCACGTCATTAGCTACATGAAGGATTTTCTCTTTCCCCCGGAAAAGGCGAGGACACCGGTCAGCGTCCTGTCGGGCGGCGAGCGCGGGCGGCTGATCCTGGCGCGTGAGCTTGCCAAGCCCTCGAACCTTCTCGTGCTCGACGAGCCCACCAACGACCTCGACCTCGAGACCCTCGACATGCTGCAGGAGATGCTGGCGGATTATCAGGGCACCATCCTGCTCGTCAGCCATGACCGTGACTTCCTCGACCGCGTCGCCACCTCGGTGCTGATGGCGGAAGGAGACGGCAAGTGGACGGAATATGCCGGTGGCTATTCCGACATGGTTGCCCAGCGCGGCCTTGGCGTCGAGGCGCGAAAGCTGAAGGCGGAGGCTGCGAAGTCCGCCGCCGCGCCAAGGGCCGAATCCGCCTCGGCCCAGCGCAAGCTCTCCTTCAAGGAAAAGCACGCGCTCGAAACGCTGCCCGCCACCATGAAGAAACTTGAAAGCGAAATCGCAACACTCGAAGCGAAGCTCGCTGACGCAACGCTGTTCACGCGTGACCCGAAGGCCTTCGAGCAGGCCGTGTCACGCCTCACAACCGCCCGCACCGACCTCGCGAAGGCCGAAGAACAGTGGCTCGAACTTGAAATGAAGCGCGAGCAGCTGGAGGGCTGATCTCCCCTTCTCCCGTCCCGAAGGGATGGGAGAAGGTGGCCGAAGGCCGGATGAGGGCCTCTGTCAACCGGCACGGCTCGCGGAGAGAGGCCCTCATCCCCCCTGTCGGGGACCTTCTCCCATCGCGTTGCGACGGGAGAAGGGGACAAACATCTCCCAGCCTTCCCTTCTCCCGTCCCGAAGGGATGGGAGAAGGTGGCCGAAGGCCGGATGAGGGCCTCTATCAACCGGCACGGCTCGCGGAGAGAGGCCCTCATCCCCCCTATCGGGGACCTTCTCCCATCGCGTTGCGACGGGCGAAGGGAACAAACATCTCACAGCTTTCCCTTCTCCCGTCCCGAAGGGATGGGAGAAGGTGGCCGAAGGCCGGATGAGGGCCTGCGTCAAGCAGCACGGCTCGCGGAGAGAGGCCCTCATCCCCCCTGTCGGGGACCTTCTCCCATTGCTTCGCAACGGGAGAAGGGGACAAACATCTGCCAGCCTTCACTTCTCCCGTCCCGAAGGGATGGGAGAAGGTGGCCGAAGGCCGGATGAGGGCCTCTTTCAACCGGCACGGCTCGCGGAGAGAAGCCCTCATCCCCCCTGTCGGGGACCTTC
>NZ_JBIICB010000082.1:0-15300 GCF_044239095.1 Aestuariivirga sp.
GCCGAGGATGTGGGATTTTACTATGCGGCGAATGCCGCAGGACGGTTTGCGGGAACGCTGCTCTCAGGGCTTCTTTATCAATGGGGCGGCCTCAGCGCGTGCCTTGCGGGCTCGGCCCTGATGCTGGCGGCGTGCTTTGCAACGACACTGGCGCTGCCTCTCGATCGAAACCCGCCGGCAAGTTAGACATGGGGTCATGATGGCAGATGTTCATGACAGAGCAGGAAACCATGGAAGCCCAGCAGAGGTCTTCGCGGTTTTCCTGAAGCTTGGCCTTACCTCTTTCGGCGGGCCCATTGCGCATCTCGGCTATTTCCGCGACGAACTCGTCACCCGCCGGAAGTGGCTGAGTGATCAGGCCTATGGCGATCTCGTTGCGCTCTGCCAGTTCCTGCCGGGCCCGGCATCGAGCCAGACGGGCTTCGCACTGGGACTGATGCGAGCCGGCTGGCTCGGCGCCCTCGCGGCGTTTGTGGCATTCACCCTGCCCTCTGCGCTGGCTCTGATCATCTTTGCATTTACGGCCACGTCGATCTCCGGCCCAGTTGGCGCCGGCGTTCTGAACGGCCTCAAAATCGTTGCAGTGGCAATCGTCGCGCAGGCCGTCTGGGGCATGGCGCGGAACCTTTGCCCTGACCGTGAGCGCGCAACGATCGCCGTTGCTGCCGTGGCTGTGCTCGCATTCGTGCCTGGCCCCTTCAACATGATCGCCGCAATTGCAGCCGGTGCACTGGCAGGCCTCGTTCTGGGGCGGGGGACAGGAAATTCAGAGAGGGTACATGTCACGGTTGGCATTCCACGTTCAATTGCCATAACCGCTCTCCTGATATTCGCCAGTCTCCTCGTGATCCTGCCGCTGCTTGCAAGCCAGTCGCAAGTGATTGCGGTGTTCGATGGCTTCTACCGGGCGGGTGCGCTGGTCTTCGGCGGTGGCCATGTGGTGCTGCCGCTGCTCGAAGCCGAGGTGGTGGAGCCGGGCTGGGTGAGCCACGCCCAATTCCTGGCGGGCTATGGGGCGGCACAGGCTGTTCCCGGTCCGCTCTTCACATTTGCTGCCTATCTTGGCGCGTCGCTCGCACCTGCGCCCAATGGTGTCGTTGGCGCATTCATTGCTCTCTTTGCTGTTTTCTTGCCAGGATTCCTGATCCTCATTGGCGTCTTGCCGTTCTGGGATCGGTTTCGCCGGATGGGATGGACCCAATCTCTCATGCAGGGTGCCAATGCGGCCGTCGTCGGCATACTTGGCGCGGCGCTCTACTCGCCCGTTTTCACTGGTTCCATCACGAACCTGAAGGAGTTCACCCTGGCGCTCGCCTGCTTCGTTCTGCTGATGTTGTGGAAGGCGCCGCCATGGGCCGTTGTCATGCTTGCAGGCGCCGGTGGAGCGGCACTGACACTCGTCCCATAAGCACCAGTAAGCAGATCAGCTATTCAACCACGACTATCCGCATGTTGCCCAGTCCCTCCGACTTGACAAGGCTGAACAGCTTGGCCGCATTCTTCGGGTGAAGTCTGATGCAACCCGCTGAAGCCGGACGTCCGAGCTTCTTGATGTGCGTGGTGCCGTGAATGGCGAAATGGCCACTGTAAAAGATTGAATAGGGCATCGGCGCATTGTCATAGCGGCTGGAGAAGTGGTGGCGCTTCATCGACTTTGCCGTCCAGGTGCCAGACGGCGTTACCTTGCCCGGCCGCGCCGTTGAAACCTTCCAGCGTCCGATCACTTCACCGTGATGGTAAACGGTCATCGTTTGCGATGACTTGTCGACACGCGCGATCACGCTCGCTGCCTGTGCGCCCGGGATGAGCAGGATCGCAGCGAGAACCGCAAGGATTATGGCCTTGAATCTCATGGACTTTCTCCCCTTCTTGCGGCCCGATCCATTCCCCGGATAGAGGAACTATTCGGACTCGACATTTGCGGGAAGCCTCCAACATTCCGGTACCGGAAATCAAGCCCCGGGATCGTCGCCGGCCACCTCGGCCGGATGAGAGGAAGAAGTCAGGGCTGGCATCCTCTGCCAGCCCCAAAATGGGCGAAGGTCTTGCGTTACGGGGTCGTGCCAGTCGCTGACTTTGCAGCCGTGAGTGCCGCCTCCAGTTCGGTGACCTTCGACTGCAGCGCGGTCACTTCCTGGGCTTTCTGTTCCACCGCCGTGGTCAACTCCGCTGCGGAGGCTTCCAGCTTGGACTTCGCGTCGGCGAGTTCGGCAGCGGCCGACTTGCCGGCCTCCTGAAGTTTCGCAACTTCGCCCGCAGATGCCTCTGCAGCACTCTTGGCTTCGGCAAGCTGCGTTTCAAGAGCCGCCGCGGCCGTCTTCAACTGGGTCATGGGACCCTGCTGGTAAAAATACATTCCGCCGGCTCCAATCACGAGGGCGATCAAGGCGCTGATTACCGTCTTCATTTCTGCTCCATGTTGTTATGGCCCACAAGCCAGCAAGCGCGGCTTTCGGGCGCGGATTATGGCCTATTGAGTCTCATTTTTCCGGCCAGGAACCTTCCTAGCGCCAAAAATGTCAATCGTGAGACACCATAGTAAGTCACCGGTCGATTTAGTACCAAGGATTGAAAACACTTCCGAAATTTTCCACGCAATTCCCGCATCATTCTCAAGCCCGGACGTATGGCCAGATGAGTTGAGATTCCGGCCTCCGCTCGCCTTTCTTGCGATGGCCACCACGATCGAATAGGTTGAGGAACTCGCTGATTGACGCAGTCGAACTGCGCGGTTGCAAGGCTTGGGGAGTTAGCAGGCATGAACAGAGACACAGTCCTCGTGACGGGATCCCGTGGCCTTATTGGCGGCGCGGTACAGACCTTACTGGAAGAGAGGGGCACGCGGGTCATCCCCATTGACCTTTCCCCACGCGCTGAAGACGGCCGCCAGACCATCGAGTGCGACATTACTGACATCCATCGACTGCACGCGATCGTTGCTGGACAGGATGTCGGCGGGATCATCCATTGTGGCGCGTATTCCGGACCGATGGTTGCACGTGACAACCCCTACGCCATCGTCCGGGTGAATGTCGTTGGAACAGCCAACATTCTCGAACTCGCGCGCATCCACAACATCAAGCGCGTCGTTTTCTGCTCCTCGACGAGCGCATATGGAAGCACCCCGCCAGGGCTCGTTCCCGAAGACGTGACACTGTCTCCGTCGAGCGTCTATGGGGCAAGCAAGGTTGCGGGCGAGCAACTCGTCTCCTCCTACAGCAAGCAGCACGGGGTCGATGGCGTCAGCTTGCGGCTGTCCTGGGTTTTTGGGCCGAACCGGACGACCGACTGCCTGATCAGGACCCTGATTCAGGACGCATTGGCCGGGCGTGCGACGCGTCAGCCCTTTGGACGCAACTTCTACCGCCAGTACATCCATGTCGATGATGCAGCACGCGCACTCGTCGCGGCGCTGGACCAGCCTCGCCTGCCACGCCATACCTACACGGTGACGGGTGGCACTTATCATACGCTGGCCGAGATCGGCGATGCCGTGCGCCGCATCTTTCCCGGTGCCGACATCGCCTTCGGCGAGGGCCCCGATCCGGTTGACGATGTGCAGTGCCAGTTCGACATATCCGCCGCCGCACGCGACCTCGGCTACAGGCCATCAATTGGGCTGGAAGAGGGCGTGCGCTCCTATGCGGAGTACCTCATGGGCCGCAGCAAGGCCTGAAATACCATGGCCATCCATGGGTTGCACATCACATGGCGTTCAGACTACTGTTCCGGCCATGCAGGAACACCATGAGCGTGAATATTTCCTGGATGTGCCAGGGGGGAAATCGGCCAGATGCAGGTGGCAGTCAGTATTCGCAACGCCGTAAAGCGTTATGGCGCGACGACAGCACTCGATGGCGTCTCTCTCGATATCTCGGACAACGCTTTCTTCACCCTCCTCGGCCCATCGGGATGCGGAAAGACCACGCTTCTGAGGATGATTGCCGGTTTCGAGGAGATCACCGAGGGGGAAATTCTTCTCTTCGGTCAAAATATCGCTGCCCTCGAGCCCCACTTGCGGCCGGTGAACACGGTGTTCCAGAACTACGCGTTGTTTCCGCACATGTCGGTCATCGACAACGTCGCATTCGGACTGAAGATGAAGGGTGTCGATCCAGCATCCCGCCGGACGCGCGCCGGCCGCATGCTTGAGCTCGTTCATCTTTCCGCTTTGGCCGATCGGTTACCCTCGCAGCTTTCGGGCGGTCAGCAGCAGCGCGTGGCGCTGGCACGCGCGCTTGCGCCGGAGCCAAGGGTCCTGCTTCTGGACGAACCGCTGTCGGCGCTGGACCTGAAGCTGCGCCAGGCAATGCGCGTGGAACTGAAGCAGTTGCAGGAGGAAACCGGCATCACATTCCTGTTCGTCACGCATGATCAGGAAGAGGCGCTGACGATGTCGGACAGGATCGCCGTGATGTCACACGGCCGCGTCCAGCAAGTGGGCACCGGGCGCGAGATCTACGAGACCCCGCACAATCGCTTCGTCGCAGAGTTCATTGGCGAGACGAACCTGATCGATGTCGACGTCACCCATGCAGCGGGCGGCAGGGCTGACGTGCTCCTTCCTTCGGGACAGACGTTGAGTTGTTCGTCGGCCACGGCCGTCACCGGCAGGCATGCGCTGTCGATCAGGCCCGAGCGGGTCACCATCGCACCCGACGGTGAGCTTTCAGCCATCGTCCAGCGCGTAGTCTACCTGGGCAGCGACCTGCAGCTTCTCACCCAGTTGGACGGCGGCAGTCAATTTGCCGTACGCGTCCAGAATGCGTCGCGCACCAAGGTGCCGGAACCTGGAACGCACATCAGGCTGAAGCTAGAGGAAGGCGCAGCGCGCCTGCTGGCGGACTGATGGCGATCCGGATTCACGGGGCCGGAGGCAGCGCGGCCAACTACTCCGGCATTGTCCGGCAACTCCTGTTCCCGACATGGGCGGTGATCGGGATACTGCTCCTGCTGCCTGTTCTGCTGATGGTGATCTACTCCTTTCTGACCAAGGAGTTTCGTGGCGGAGTGGAGTGGACGTTCACACTGGCGGCCTATGATCAGTTCTTCTTCACCCGAGGTCTGTTCGGCGACGAGCCACCCCGGATCGAATGGACCTACATTGCGATCTTCTGGCGCTCCATCTGGCAGGCGGCACTCGCAACCCTGGCCTGCCTGCTAATCGGCTTTCCGACCGCATGGTTCATTGCCACAAGGCCCGCACGAAGCCGCACGATGTGGCTCTTCCTGATCACGATACCTTACTGGGTGAACCTGCTGATCCGCACCGTCAGCCTGCGCTTCATCCTGCGTGACAATGGCCCGCTGAACGAGGCGCTGCTCGCGATCGGCCTCATCAGCGAACCGCTGCCGATCCTCAATTCCAACCTCGCCGTCCAGGTCGGCCTTTTCTACTCCTACCTTCCGTTCATGGTTCTGCCGATCTACGCTGCAGTGGAACGCTTCGACTTTGCTTTGGCCGAAGCCGCCGCTGACCTTTACGCGAACCGCTGGCAAGCGCTGATGCAGATCGTCCTGCCTGTTGTGCGCCCCGGCATCGTTGCGGGATCTATCCTGGTCTTCATTCCTGCCTTGGGGGCCTTCCTTGCACCCGATCTGCTGGGTGGCGCCAAGAACTTCATGATCGGTTCGCTGATTGACGAGCAGTTTCGCGGCAGCCAGGGCAACTGGCCCTTCGGCGCCGCCGTTGCAGTGGTGCTGATGACGCTCGTGCTGGTCGTGCTGCTGGTGCAGGCGCGCGCCGCCGCAAGGCAGGCGGCATGAAGGGAGTTCGCCATTACCCGGGGTTTCTGGCGGTCACGATACTCTGCCTCACCATCCTCTATGTGCCACTCGTCGTCGTAGCGGTCTACAGCTTCAATGCATCCACCTCCATCACCTCCTGGGGTGGTTTTTCCTTTCGATGGTATGTCGACGTCTTCACGGGACCCGAGGCAGAGCGCTTTGGCCTCGCCACCCGGAACTCCCTGACGATCGCATTGATCGCCGCAACAGTGGCCACCGTCATCGCGACGGCTGCCGCACTTGCCATGATCCGGGGCGGCCGTTTCAGAGGAAGGCAAGCCACCTATGCCCTGATCAACCTGCCATTGATGGTGCCTGAAATTGTGGTGGCGGTGGCAACCCTGATCTTCTTCACGACGATCGGCCTGAAAACAGGCCTCCTGACGATCCTTCTCGCTCACATCACCTTCTGCATTCCATTTGCCTATCTTCCCATCGCCGCCCGGATGAGCGGCATCGAGGCAAGCTACGAGCAGGCCGCGCGAGATCTTTATGCCACGAGGTGGCAGGCATTTCGCCTCGTCCTGCTGCCCCTGCTCGGACCGGGGCTGGTGTCGGGCTGGCTGCTGGCCTTCATCATCTCTCTTGACGATTTCATCATCACGAACTTTGTTAAGGGCGCCGGAATGGAAACACTTCCGACAGCGATTTTCGGGTCGGTCAAGCAGGGGATCAAGCCAAATATCATGGCGATCTCGACCCTCATGCTTGCCGTGTCCGTCCTGTTCGTCAGTCTCAGTTACCTTATCAACCGCCGCGGCCGGAGCGCCGCATAAAAAACAGGGAGTAACTCATGAAACGCCTTCTTGCTGCAACAGTCCTCGTGGCAGCGCTTGCATCCTTCCATTCCAGTCCCGCCATGGCCGAGGGAACCCTCAAGGTCTATCACTGGTTCGAGTACATCCCGCAGAAGCTGGTCGACAGGTTCGAGGCCGAGAGCGGGATCGACGTCACCATCGACACCTACGATAGCAACGAGGCGATGCTTGCCAGCCTGAAGGCCGGCAAGCTTGGCGAGTATGACGTTGCAGTGCCCGGCGACTACATGGTCGAGATCATGCGGGGCGAAGGACTGCTGGACAGCTACACCGCCGAGGAGATGCCCAATTTCGGCAACATCGCACCGCAGTGGCTGGATGTGCCCTTCGACCCCGGCCGCAAGCATTCGATCCCCTATCAGTGGGGTTCAACCGCTTTCTCGGTGAACCGCGATGTCTTCAAGGGTGACATCTCCTCGCTTGGTATCATCTTCAACCCGCCGGATGAGTTGAAGGGAAAGATCAACGTGCTCGACAGCCAGGGAGAAGTGCTGGCGCTGGGATCAATCTACCTTGGCATTCCACAGTGCACCCAGGATCGTGAGCAGCTGAAGGCGCTGAACGACATGTTGCTCGCCGCAAAGCCGCACTGGGCGTCCTTTGGATCCGACACCGCGAAGGATGTACTCGTCTCCGGCGATGCCGCAGCGGGCATGATCTATAACGGCTTCTCCGCCAAGGCGCGTGCGGAGGGTGCGAATGTCGAGTACGCATTCCCCAAGGAAGGCTATGTGGTCTGGATGGACAACATGGTGCTGCTCAAGGATGCCCCGAACCGCTCCAATGCACTGAAGTTCATGAACTTCCTGCTTGACCCGAAGAATGCGGCGGAAGTGACGAACTATGCGGCCTACAACGCCGGCGTCACGGGCGCGGAAGCGTTTCTCGACGATGCCATTCGCAACTCGCCTGAGAACAATCCTCCGGCAGGGCAGAAGGCCGAGTTCATCAAGGCGTGCGATCAGGAGACGCAGAAGCTCTATGACGCGATCTGGACCAATCTGAAGAAGTGAGCGAAGGGGTCCGCCCAGTGGGCGGACCCCTCCTGCCGGCCTTGGGCGTAATCCTGAGGTCGTGAAAAGTGATCCGGGTAGCGAAGCTGCGGGCCGGCGAAGTGGAGTTTTCAGCATGGTCCTGGAAGAAATCGATACGCTCGTCATCGGCGCTGGACAGGCCGGCATTGCTGCGAGCGAACATCTCGGGCGCGCAGGGATTCCGCATGTCGTGCTGGAGCGTGCGCGCATCGCAGAGCGCTGGCGCTCCGAACGCTGGGACTCGCTCGTAACGAACGGACCCGTTTGGCACGACCGCTTCCCCGGTCTGGAGTTTGCCGCGACCGCTCCAGATGGCTTTGCACCGAAGGAAGAAGTCGCCGACTATCTGACAGCCTACGCCCAGATGATCGCCGCACCGATCCGGACAGGCGTTGCAGTGAACCGGATTTCACGCCAGCCGGGACGGCCTGGCTTTCTTGCCGAAACCTCGGCGGGCGACTTTCACGCCAGGAATGTCGTGGTGGCAACGGGCCCATTCCAGAAGCCCGTCATACCCGATCTTGTTCCGGAGGAGGCTGGGGTTTTTCAGCTGCATTCCGCGTCCTATCGAAACCCGGCCCAGCTTCCGCCTGGCGCTGTGATTGTCATCGGTGCAGGTTCCTCCGGCGTGCAGATCGCAGAGGAGTTGCTCGCCGCCGGCCGCCGAGTGTTCCTGTCAGTGGGACCGCATGGCCGGCCGCCCAGAAGCTATCGCGGGCGTGATTTCGTGTGGTGGCTTGGCGTTCTCGGCAAGTGGGACGCCGCCGCCCCCAATCCCGGCACCGAGCACGTGACCATTGCCGTCAGTGGCGCCAGGGGCGGGCACACGATCGACTTCCGGCAACTTGCGGCCGAAGGAATGACGCTGCTCGGCCGGGCGGAGGGTTTTCATGAGGGCGTTATGCGCTTCGCTCCCGACCTGGCCACGACGATCAAAAGTGGTGATGCCAGTTACCTGTCCATTCTGGACGAAGCAGATGCCTATGTCGCAAGGTTTGGCCTTGAACTGCCGCCGGAACCGGAAGCCCGGCAGTTCAGACCCGACCCAGACTGCATGATACGGCCGGTACTGTCTCTTGATGTCGCCAAAGAAGGGATTGGTACGATCCTGTGGGCAACCGGCTATGAGCAGGACCATTCCTGGATAAACCTGGATGCCTTTGACGGGCGCGGCCGCCCACGGCACCAGCGTGGCGCGTCTGTCGAGCCAGGACTGTATTTCCTCGGATTGCCCTGGCAATCGCGCCGGGGCTCATCCTTTCTCTGGGGCGTCTGGCACGACGCACGGCACATCGCTGACCTGATCGCGATCCAGCATGCCTATCACATCCACAGACCGGCAAAGGTCATCTGACAATACACCAATCGACCTGACTGGCATTGTCAGCCCCAGGCCAAGCAAAAGGCAAAGGCTTCTACGAAGAAGAAGGCGGGAGCCGAGCAGGCCCGAAAGCTGAAATTGCTGGAGCAGGAGAACATCATGCCATGCTCTTCAACGTGGGTCCCAGCCTGCATCAGATCGGACAAAGTCCTGAGAGCGGGGTCAGCTTTGGAAAGCTGTCATGACGTCTCAAGCTGCACGTTTGCGACTGTAGAAGCATCTTGGGCAATACAAACACCGAGCTCGCAATCGGGACCCGCAAGCCAGCATTTGCCAGGAAAGTTTCTTGCCAAATTGATATCAAGTCAGCAAGACAGTCACCGGGCGGATATCGTTATTCCGGCTGATCGGGACGCCGGTGGTGGCACCGGTTCCGAACGCCGCGGCGATCGGGAGATCATCTTCTCTCTTGGGGTGAGTAAACGGCGGATTTGATATGAAGCATCACCACGGAAAGTCGCCGGCGACACTCGGCATGGCCTTTGCGGCTATTGGAATCGTTTTCGGAGACATCGGGACGAGCCCGATGTATGCGATGCACGAAGCCCTGAAAACGCCCGGGCTCTACACTGGCGACGTTGCCGTAGTGGGCGTCGCATCGCTCATCTTCTGGACGCTCACGCTCATCGTGAGTGTGAAGTACCTGATGTTCATCACCCTGGTCGATAATGACGGCGAGGGAGGAGTCTTCGCGCTGGCAGCTGTGCTGAAGGCGCGGATGGGTTCGGCCTCAGCGCTGGCGCATACGGCCCTCGTGGCGCTCGTCATCATGTCGGCCGCACTGCTCTTCGCCGACAGCCTGATCACCCCACCACTCTCCATCATGGCGGCAATCGAGGGCGTGGAGATGATCTCGCCCCACGCTGAGCCGTTCATCATGCCAGTCAGCATCGCCATCCTGATCGTGCTGTTTGGCGCGCAGCGCTTCGGAACACAGGCGCTCAGCCGCTTCTTCAGCCCCATCATGCTGAGCTGGTTCATCATTATCGGCCTCCTTGGCCTGAAAGAGGTGGCAGCGCGTCCAGACGTTCTCGCCGCGATGTCACCCGTCTATGCCTTCAACCTCGCGAT
This sequence comes from Aestuariivirga sp., assembly GCF_044239095.1. GTDB lineage: Bacteria > Pseudomonadota > Alphaproteobacteria > Rhizobiales > Aestuariivirgaceae > Aestuariivirga. The sequence continues at coordinate 10,092 of NZ_JBIICB010000082.1, forward strand.
TCAGCTGAGCTGGCCGCAATTCTTTGGCCTATTCGGCTCGGTGCTCCTGGCCGCCACAGGGGCTGAAGCCATCTTTGTCGATATGGGCCATTTCGGGCGCCGGCCCATCGGCCTCGCATGGTACGGCGTGGCGATGATCGCGCTGCTGCTCAGCTACTTCGGACAGTCGGCCTGGTTGCTCGCTCACGCCGAAACGGAGAAGAATGCCTTCTTCGCCATCGTGCCGCAGGTCATGCTCATCCCCTTCGTTATGCTCGCCACGCTTGCGAGCATCATTGCGGGCCAGGCGGTCATCTCCGGCACCTTCTCAATCGTCAACCAGGCGATCCGCCAGGGCTATCTCCCACGCATCAAGGTATTGCAAACGTCAGAAGCCGTCCGCGGGCAGATCTACGTGCCCACCGTGAACTATCTGCTGCTGGCGGGGTCCATCCTCCTCGTCCTGGGCTTCGGATCCTCCTCGGAACTCGCATCATCCTATGGCTTCGCCATTTCCGCCACGATGCTGCTGACCACGCTCGCGTTCTCCGCCGTCATCCTGGTGGTGTGGAAATGGTCCGTGTGGAAGGTGGTGATCTTCGTCTTCTTTGCCCTGCCGCTCGACGTCCTGTTCTTCATCTCCACTGTCACCAAGCTTCCATCCGGCCATTTCTTCACACTCATCCTCACGATGGTCGTAGCCTGGTTCATGGTTGCATGGCTGGTGGGAGACCGCTTCCTCATGCGCCGGGCCCAGCGCATCGACATTCCGGTTGAGGATTTTGCCGAGATCACCGCATTGAGGAAGGACCTTCACCTCCAGGCCCGGCCGGCGCTGTTCTTCCAGCACCTGCCCTTCCCCTCGGATGTGAAAGTGACGCCTTTTGCGCTGCTGCAACAGGTGCAGGTCACCTCGATGATGTACCAGCCCGCCGTGATCGTTGAGTTCCTGGCTTCGCCCGCGCCGCATGTGGCGGAGAATGACCGTCTCTCGGTGCATGAGTATTCGCACGGCATCAAGCTTGTACACGTGAATGTTGGCTATTGGGAGGCGATCTCCCTCGCGCCCGTGCTGAAGCTCGGCCAAGACCGCGGCTGGTGGGCAAGGGAGGAGGAACTCGTCTATTATTCCGTGCGCGAGAACCTCCGGCTTGCCCGCAAGCAAGGGCTGCCGTGGTACGTGAGATGGCAGTTCATGATGCTCCACAGGCTGGACCAGCCCGTAACACGGGCGCTGAAGCTCGATCCTGTACGGTGCGTCGAACTCGGCATCTCGGTTGATATCTGACAGCCGCTGAACCCGCACCCACGACTGACAGGCGCCGGCGAATGATCCCAACACCTCCTGCTTGACCAATGGACATGCCGGTACCGAAAGTGCATTAAAGTTGCTGTTCGATCCAATGAACAGCCGATTGACCTTGAAGGTGCCGGAGGGGTTACACAGCCTTGCAGAACTTGGCGCTGGAACTTGCTGGCGGGCCCGGTGCCACGCGAGGTGATCACACCCGGACTTACCATCCCAAAGCTGAACATGATCACCCTGAAGGCAGCCTGATTTGATGGAAGCCCTTCTCGCCTATGCCGGGCTCTTCGCCATTGCGTTTCTCGCCGCCACGCTGCTGCCTGCACAGTCCGAGGCAGCTCTTGTGGCACTGCTCATGATCGACCGTTATCCCGCACTCACCTTGTTGGCGGTGGCAAGTGCCGGAAATGTGCTTGGCTCCTGCGTGAACTATGCGATCGGCCGCTTCATCGCCGAAACCGAGAGGTTCAAGCATCTCTTGACCTCGAAGCACCGGGAACGTGCGGAACGATGGTACCGCCGCTATGGCCGCTGGTCCCTGCTCGCCAGCTGGCTTCCGGTGATTGGCGATCCTCTAACGGCCGTGGCGGGAGCCCTGCGCGAGCCGTTTGCGGTCTTTCTCGTTCTGGTTACACTCGCCAAGGCCGGGCGCTACCTTGTGCTCATCGCACTCCATGAAGCATGGATCGGCGCGACGCCGTGACTGCATAACACCCGGTCGCGGTCCTCAGCGTGCGGGTGCGGCTTGGCCATAGCGCGCCCGATCTGATAGCTTGTGCCGATGTCGTCGACAGAAATCCGCAGGCAGAGCGCCAGCATCATCCGCGGCCTCCAGTATTTCGAGGCTGTGGCACGTCACCAGTCCGTGAAGGCTGCGGCAGAAGAACTGGGCGTGTCGCAGAGCGCCGTCAGCCACCAGATCCGGGAATTGGCCAGGGTTCTGGGGGAGCAGTTGCTGATCAGGTCCGGCCGCGGCATCGCCGTCTCTCCCATGGGGCAGCTGCTGGCGGAGCGGCTATCCTCCGCCTTTTCCAGCCTGCAGGCATCTCTCGATGAGATCGTGGGTGGTGAAAGCAGGCAACTGCTGCGGCTGGCGGTGTGCAGCAGCTTCGGGCCGGGCTGGCTGGTGCCGCGCCTTTCCAGCTTCGTCGAGGCCAATCCCGGAATCGATCTTCAATTGCAGCTCTATGCGCAGGATCCTCAGCTCAGCCACCAGGTGGCGGACGCGATCTTCTCGGCCCTTCCGGTGACGCCGGGCTTCTCGGCCATCCCCGTACTCGACGAAATGCTCGTGGCCGTGCAAGCACCGGGGCCGCAAAAGGGCAGACGCCGGATGATCACAACCGAACTTGAACCACAGAAACTGGGGCAGGACTGGCTCGACTATTGCGTCCTGGCAGGGCTGGGGCGCGAGACCTTGCAGCAAGGTGCATGGCTGCGCTCAACCCAATACTTGCTAGCGCTCGAGATGGCGCGCTCGGGGATGGGCGCAGCACTCGTTCCCGACTTCCTGGCAAGGCGCTACATCGAGGATGGGACGCTGGAATTTCTCGATCCGACGCGCATGCCCTCTGGACGGGTCTACCGGCTGTGTTTCAAGCAGTCGCGCGGGCGGGAGAACGGTATCGGGGCGCTGGTGAAATGGTTGCGGGCCGAACTCTCGCCGGAACGGGGGCTCAGTTCGGCTGTTTCTGGTTCTATCTAGCCACTTGTAATAAAACAAAAATTACTTCTTTTTTTAAGTCTTCTTGATATGAATCATGAGTAAATCTCAACTGTTGTCTGCAATGCTCATTTGACCCGGCCCGGCGTTCCCGTTCTGATTTCGTCAGTATCCACCATGCTGAGGGCTTCAAGAGGACCATGCAGAGGCGGACCCTTCTCTTCGCGGCGGCGGCAGCATTCGTCCCTTCCGGCTCGGGGCATGTTCTTGCGCAACGCGTCGACAAATATGCCGAGCAGCTGCAGAACGGTGAGTTCAACTGGTTTCCCCAACGATCGCCGGCAGGCCCGATCCTGATCATCGTATCGGTTCCGGACCAGCTTGTGCATGTCTACCGCAACGGCATCCGCATCGCGGCATCGACCTGTTCCACAGGCAAGCCCGGACACAGCACGCCAACGGGCGTGTTCAAGATCCTGCAAAAGGACAAGCATCACCGCTCCTCGACATACAGCAATGCACCGATGCCCAACATGAACCGGCTCACCTGGTCGGGGATCGCACTGCATGCGGGGAACCTGCCGGGCTATCCCGCCTCGCATGGCTGCGTGCGGCTACCCATGCGATTCTCAGAACTGCTGTTCGGCATCACCCGGACGGGGATGACGGTGGTGATCGCGGATGACCGCTCGCAGCCCTCCTCGGTAACCCACCCGGGCCTTGTGCTGGGCGACTATGCGCGCCATGAGTTCGCGGCTGTCGACGTCGCCCTGAAGAAGTCGCAATACAGCGAGGCACGTGCCGAAAGATTGCCACACACGAGCGTTGTGGTCAGCGGTGCGGAGAGCAAGATGACGGTGCTCGCCAATGGCGAGGCAGTGGCGGAAGGCAAGGTTACCATCAGTGGGCATGGGCCGCTGCCGGAAAGCGTGCACACGCTGATTGGCACGGACCAGGACACGGGCGACCTTCGCTGGACTTCCACGGGCTATGGCAAGTCCGACCGCGAGGACCTCGCGCGCGAACTGCGCCGCATCAAGGCGGAGCCTCAGGTGCGAGAGGTGATGCGCAGGCGAATGCACCAGGGCATGACGGTCGTCACCACCAATGCGCCGTCCAGGCCGGAGCACCGGAGTGGCAAGGATTTCGTGGTCATCGATGGAATCTACTGATCGAAAGGAAACGGCATGACGGGTTTTCGGGCGTTACTGACCGCACTTGCGATGCTGCTGGCCGCGCTGCCAGCAAGCTTGGCCACCGCCGACACGACGACGGTGCGCTTCCGCGCCGGCGGCGACAGTGCGAGCTATTCGGGCCGCATCCGGGGAGATGAAACGGCGCGCTTCCTGATCGACGCGCGCGGCGGGCAGCGCATGCAGGTGTCGCTCCGCGCTGATAATCCGCAGGCCTATTTCAACGTGCTGCCTCCCGGTTCAAGCGAGGCGCTGTTCATCGGATCGAGCGAGGGCGACCGGTTCAGCGGCACGCTGCCGCAAACCGGGCGCTATGTCGTCGAGGTCTACCTGATGCGCGCGGCGGCGCGGCGCAACGAGACTTCCGGCTTCACGCTGCATGTCGCCATCCCCGCGGGCGGCGGGCAGGCCGTGGATGATGAGTTTGCCGGTGGGGACGTGGGCGGACCGGACAGCTGGGTGGTGGCCGGCGTGGTGGCAGGCGATCGCCTCAACGTGCGCTCCTCACCCTCGGCCAATGCCGAGATCGTCGGCCGGTTGCGCAATGGCGACGTGGTACGCAACCTGGGATGCCGCAGCATCGGCAGTTCGCGATGGTGCCGCATCTCGGCGCGGGGCGAGAGCGGCGTCCATGGATGGACCAATGGCCGTTTCCTGAGCGAGAGCGGCGACAAGGGTCACGAGACGTACGAGGTCGAGGACGGTGAGATCCGCGACACCAAGTGCAAGGACAGCCCGCGGGAATGTATCCGCAAGGCAGAGAACAAGTGCAACGGCAGCTTCCGCACCATCCATAGCGAAAGCCATGCGGGCGGGCTCATCGATGACAAGCTGCCGGGGCCCGTCACCTGGTACTATCTGGAATACCAATGCGGTTACTCCGACGGGCGCATGCCGAAGTTCTCTTTCCGTGGTGCGCACTACGAGCAAGAATATGAACCTGTCAACGCCGGAGTAAAATTGGGCCATGCGGCGGCGTAAAAGTCGACCACCTGGCCCATGGGGAAAGGTGCCGGCAAGAGGGATAGCGGCCAGTCAGCCGCGCCCACAGGAGGCTGGCGGGTGACT
>NZ_JBIICB010000348.1:0-3834 GCF_044239095.1 Aestuariivirga sp.
TGTCGCCAGCATGGTGTTCGCAGCCGGCGTGTTCACGGGCATACTGTCTGGCACCAAGATGGTCGATGCCATGTCACTTGCCGTGACAGGCGTAATACCGGAGGCGATGGGGCCTCATCTCGCGCCGATTACGTCGCTTCTCAGCGCGCCGTTTACCTACTTCATATCAAATGACGCATTCTACTTCGGCGTCTTGCCAATTCTGGCGGAGACAGGAGCCAACTTTGGCATCACGGCTGCCGAAATGGGCCGGGCTTCGCTCGTTGGGCAGCAGGTGCATCTGCTCAGTCCGCTGGTCCCCTCCTCCTTTCTTCTCGCTGCCCTTGCGGGTATCGAGTTCAATGAACTGATCCGGTCGACACTGAAGTGGGCCCTGGGTGCCTTCGCGGTCTTTCTATTCACATGCCTTGTTACCGGTGCGATTCCCTTGTCAGCACTCGCACCGGTGCAGTGATCGGGCACTCAATGCAGACTGCCGGAACTGCAGCCGGTCAATTGCAGCGTCGGAGTAGCCTGCCTTGTAGAATGCGCTTTCAAGTGTTCTCGCGCGAGATCATGCTTTAGTATGCGCGGTAGACGCAGCTGCCGGCAACAAGCGTCGCCACTGGGGCTGAACCGGTCTCCGGCAGTATAACGAGATCAGCGCGAAGCCCCTTCTCGATACGGCCACGATCCGTGAGGCCGCATGCCGCTGCCGGAGCCTGACTGATCATGTCCCACGCCTTCTCGAGCGGCAGGGCGCCGCGCTGTTCCAGCGCAATGACGGCCTGAAGGGGAGCCGGATAGTAATAATCCGATGCCAGCACGGAGCACTTCTCCTGCCGGATTGCCTGCTCAGCGCCGATGGCGCCATTGTGGCTGCCGCCGCGCACCACGTTTGGCGCGCCAAGGACGACCACGTCACCTGCCGCGGCCGCGGCATCAAGTGTGAGTGAATTCATCGGGAATTCAGCGATCCGAACACCCATGTCACGAAAGGCCGAACGGCCCTCAGGCAGATAGTCGTCGTGCGAGAGCATTGGGACACCGTCGGATGCTGCTGCGGCAGCCATTCGGCGGATGGATGCTGCGACCTCGCCCGCACGCTCTGCAACACCGTGCAGCAGCCGCCAATAATGCTCCACATCAATCATGGCCCGCTCCGCCGCGCTCCGGATCTTGATATCGGCACGTGAGCCTGCAATCGACGGCGTCGTGTGGTCATTGAACGCCAGCAGCGGTTTCTTTGCTCGCTTGAAGAGGGCCTCAACCTCCACCATTTCATCGAGTGCGAAGGTCTCCCACCGGATATGGAGGCGATGATCAGTGCGAAGGCGGGGCTCGAGACTGTCGAGCGCCTCGATGATCCTGCTGGCCTCCTCGAGGCTTCTGAGGCCAGGCTCCCATGAGACGGTAATGCCGTGATAGGCAGTGGTCACACCATTGGCGGCAAGTTGCCGGTCGGTCTCAAGCATGGCGATGTCGAGCGGGAACATCGTTTTTGGCCGGGGCATGATCTGCCGTTCGAAAGCATCGCCGTGAATATCGACAATCCCAGGAAGGACAAGACAACCCGATGCGTCAAGACCGCTGCTGCCCGAACTCTTGCCACGCCGCACCTCGGCGATGCAGCCGCCGGAGCAGACGATGTCAGCAGTAACCAAGCCCTCTCCAGGGATCAGGCAGCGGCCGCCCCGTATCACAGTTTCGATGTCGTTCCGCGTCATGTCAGGCATGTTCTGCTCCCTGTTGTGAAGGGAAATCGCCGATCTTCATGACAGCGTCATGAAAGCTTGTTGAGACGGTGTTCTCAACAGGAGGAAAGACATGAAACTCTGGAATTGGTTTTCTGCCGTGGCCCTTGCAGCCGGGCTAATGACAACCGCAGCTTCGGCCGAAACCATCCGCTTCGCCGTTACCGACGTCGAGGGCATGGAACAGCTGCAGCGCGAATTCGGTGGCTTCGTCGAGGAACTTGAGAAGGCTTCCGGACTGGACGTTGAGTTCACCGCGGTCAACAACCGCACCGCAGCCGTCGAGGCAATGCGGGCGGAGCAGGTCGACTTCGTCCTGACGGGACCCGCCGAGTACGTGATTTTCGCCAAGCTTACCGAAGCCAAGCCCGTGGTGGCCTGGCACCGTCCGGATTACTTCTCGCAGATCGTGGTCATGGCTGAAGGCGACATCAAGACCGTCGCGGATCTGAAGGGCAAGAAGGTTGCCTTTGGCGAAGTGGGCTCCACGTCGCAGCAGCTTGGCCCGGCGCAGATTCTGGCCGATGCTGGCCTCAAGTATAACACCGACTACACGGCGGAAATCATCAAGCGCAACGTCGCCGTCGAAGCAATGATCCGCGGCGACGTCCAGGCCGTGGGCATGAACCTCACTCATCTGCGCTCTGTGCGCGAGAAGTTCCCTGGCCAGAAATTCGCCGTGGTGGGCCGTGGACCCGATCTTCCGAACGACATCCTTCTGGCTGCTAGCTATGTGAAGCCGGAAGTCGTCGAGGCAATCCGCAAGGCCTTCCTCGAAAACGGCGATGCCTTGATGGCCGGCGTCACCAAGGGCGAGGACAACAAGAAGTATGAAGGCGGCTATTTTGTCGCCACCGTCAGCGACAAGGACTACGACATGGTGCGCGGAATGTATGGCACCATTGGAGCAGTCGAGTTCTCCAAGTTCCTTGGTGAATGACTTGAACCTCCAGGTTCACAACATGACAGCCGCGGCGGAGCCCAGCTCCGCCGCGATTTCGCTTCGGGGTCTGTCGAAGGCCTTCTCGCCTGCGAAGCCGGTTTTCTCAAACATCACTCTGGATGTCGCCCCAGGAAGCCTTGTCGCGCTGATCGGCGCCAACGGGGCGGGCAAGTCCACCCTTCTCCGCTGCATCCCGCGGCTGATCGAGCCGGATGGTGGATCGATCCAGGTGCTCGGCGAGAATGTGCTCGGCAGCCGCCGGACGCTGCGCGGCGTCCGCATGCGCGTGGGCTTCGTGTTCCAGAAGCACAATCTGGTCGGACGCCTCTCGGCGCTTACCAATGTCGTGCATGGCGCCCAGGCGCGAAACTACGGTGCGCGGGCCTGGCTGCAGTCGCTGGCTCCGCAGGATGTGAGAGCCGAAGCCTATCGCTGCCTTGAGCGGGTAGGCCTCGCGCACACGGCCTGCCAGCGCGCGGACTCGCTCTCAGGCGGGCAATCACAGCGGGTTGCAATCGCGCGCGCCCTGATGCAGCGGCCGGACATTGTGCTGGCTGACGAGCCAGCAGCGAGCCTCGATCCTCAGGCGGGTGACGAGATCATGGAACTCTTCGCGACGCTGATGCGGCAGGAGGCGAAGACCGTGGTCTTCACTTCGCACAATCTCACCCATGCGCTCAACTTCGCCGACAGGATTATCGCCATCGGCAACGGAAAAATCATGCTCGATGCGCCAGCTGGCAGCATCAAGGAAAGTGAGCTCAGGGGTCTCTATGTCTGATCATCTGCTTCCTTCGCGGCTGGCCCGGCCAAGCGCGCTGACATTTGTGCTGAGCCTTGCGGTGATTGCCTTCGTGATCGCCAGCTTCACCACCTCCGGCATCTCCTTCGACAGGCTGGCGCGCGGAATTCCAGCACTCGGCCGCTTGGCAGGCCAGATGTTCCCGCCTTCCCTGGATCGGCTGGAGCCGGTGTTGTGGTCTCTGCTTCAGACCTTTCAGATGGCGGTGGCGGGCACCATTCTCGGCCTCGTCATCAGCCTGCCACTGGCAATCCTCGCCGCGCCGAGCCTGTCGCCACATCCCCTGCTGGTATGGGCGGTACGCGGTCTGGTGGCGTTCTTCCGCACCGTCCCAGATCTCGTCTGGGCGATCTTCT
>NZ_JBIICB010000083.1:0-15212 GCF_044239095.1 Aestuariivirga sp.
ACGGTGAACGCTGCAACACGCGACCAAGAAGCCCCTGTGCGAGGTGCTCATTGAACTGTTTCACCGCGACCTCATCAAGCGGATGCGGGTAGACCCACGTAAGCTGCAGTAACGGTACGCGCCCCAAAGCACGCAGTATATTGAACCAACCTTGGTCAATGTAACACAGAACGTCGTCCGCATCAGGGCGCGGCCCAGCCGCCGCGCCGCTCATGCGTCCGCCCCGCAGGCTTGTTCCCGCGCGGCGTGGCCGCCAGCCATCAAGGCGCGGCGCTTCCACAAGAAGGCAAGGCTGCCCAGCGCCCCCTGCTCCGACGCCACCCGGTACAGTGCGCGCGTGGGGCCAGTGCCCACCTTGACGCCGACATCATTCGGACCCAGTGCTACGAAGGCGTTCTCGTCCGTCACATCGTCGCCAAGATAGAGCACCAGTGGATCGCAGCCCCAATCATTGTGAAGCCAGCGCACCGCGTCACCCTTGCCACATTGTGACAGTGAGAGCTCGATGACGGCCTTGCCCTCTGTGACGTGCAATGCGGGCCATCGGGCTGGCCCGCCACGTACCGACGCCAGCACCCGCGCGGCGTCCGCTGGGTCGGCCTCGCGCACATGCACCGCGATGCCCAGAGGCTTGCGCTCAAGCCATGCCCCGACAGACTGCGCGCAGATGCCAGCTAGGGCTGCTTCGAGCCCGCCGAGCCGAGACTGTTCTTCCGCGCCGCCTCCGGCGGTGAAGCCCGGTAATTCCGCTCCATGCGAGCCGACCAGCAAAATGGGATCTTCAAGGTCCGTATGCGTGCGCAGATCATCGCGCGAGCGGCCCGAGATGATGGCGACGCGCGTGCCGGGCATGCGCGCCAGCTGATAGAGGAGCCTGAAGGCGCCCGGCAGCAGGCGCGCTTGTTCCGGGCGTGGCGCCAGCGGCGCCAGTGTTCCGTCATAGTCCGAACAAACAAGAAGATGACGTGCCGCTCCAAGTGACGTCAGCCGTCGGGATAATGCCTGCGGCAGAAGAAGTTTCATCGGGCTTCGCGCAGACGGGTGAGGAACGATTCGGTCCACTGCCTTGCGTCAGCGTTGAATACGGCCCGGCGCAGTCGACCCATGCGCGCGCGCGCTTCATCTGCTCCGGCGAGGATGGCTTCAGCGATTCCCCGCTTCAGATCATCGCAATCGCCCGGATCGACCAGCCAGGCGTCGCCCAGCTGGGCCGCGGCACCCGCCGCCCGGCTGAGAACCAAACGGCCCGTTCCATCCTCGCGGCAGGTGACATACTCCTTGCTGACAAGGTTCATTCCGTCGGCCAGCGAAGTGACGAGCATGATGTCAGCGGCGAGATACAGCGCCACGACTTGCTCCACCGCAAGCGTTTCGTAGATGTAATGAATCGGCAAGAGGCCAAGCGCGGCAAGCTCTTCATTGGCCTGCCGCAACGTCTCTTCCACCTTGACGCGCAGTTGCTGATACACCGCCAATTCGCTACGGCTCGGCACTGCTACCTGGATAAACTGGATGTTGCGGTCCCGGAATTCACTGCTCTTGAGCATGTCCGTCACCGCGCGGATGCGCAGGTCGATGCCTTTCGTATAGTCGAGCCTATCGACGCCAAGCAAAATAAGTTCCTGCGAGCCAAAATTTGCACGGATGGTCACCGCTGCTTCGCGCACGGCAGGGGTGGCGGCCAGAGCGGAAAAACGCCCAGTATCCGGTCCGATTGGAAACACATCGACAGTCACGCCTCTGGAACCTTTGGAGTCCTCCAGCACAAGGCCCTGATCGCTTCTTGTAGCCGGCAAGCGCCGGCATGCCTCTTCGATGAAATGCCCCGCGGAGGATGCGGTCTGGAAGCCTATCAGGTCGGCTCCGATTAGCCCGCGCAGCACGCTGTCCTTCCATGGCAGCATGTCGAACTCCGCGGCCGCAGGAAATGGCACGTGCAGGAAGAAACCGATGCTCACGTCGGGCCTCATCGCGCGTAGAAGAGCCGGTACCAGTTGCAACTGATAGTCATGCACCCACACCAGTGCTCCATGCGGTGCGTTGCTGGCCACGCAACTGGCGAAGCGTTGGTTGATCCTGTGGTACACCTCGAAGTCGTCGTCACGGAAGATCGGGGAAGTGACGGAATCGTGGTAGAGTGGCCAGAATGCGGAATTGCAAACGCCATCGTAGAAGCAACTCACTTCACTCTGGTTCAATGGTATCTCAATCATGGCGATGTTAGCCGAGTGTGGTGGCCGCGTTGGCCTCGATCCGCGACTGTCATCAGGCGTTGGGCTACCGCACCACCCCACCCAGACTGCGTTCAGGTCTTGCAGGGCGGGCTCGAGCGCGCTGACGAGCCCGCCAGGAGAAGTCCTCCATCCTGCGACCGCGTGGTATTCGACTGGAAGCCGGTTGGCGACAATGAATGTGTTCACGGCGTGCGCCGAAGCACCGCGTATCATCGAGGCGATACTCCCGACGTTACGGTCGTGTAGCCTAGTTGTGTGAGCCGGGCTCAGCACGCACCCATTGAAAGGTCTGCGGGAATGACAATGGACTCCATAGGGCCTGCGATTATTGCCAGCCTAAAAAACAACTTCATTTTGGTCTCTTACCGACGCTGTGACTAGTGTAAACTCGCTGATACTCTAGATTATACTCTCTCTACTGCAAACGCATTTGGAAAGACAACCAGCCTGACTAAAGACGAGATGTAGGGCTTGTTGAAATAGTTGATTCTATAACCTAAAATTGCGTCATGTTTGGTGAGTGATGACAAACCGTTCTCTTCCGGACCAAACGCTTTTGCGCTACTTACACTCGAACAATTGTATACCTTGCCGCTTTGAGCGGGAGTGAGATACCATTTCAGGTGTATCGGGAGAGGTTCGCTCATTGTGACTGCTATCGCTGTAGTCGGCATCGGATGCAGGTTGCCGGGACATATCGATTCGCCGGATGCCCTTTGGGACTCCCTACTGCGCGGTACAGATTTCGTCACCGAAATCCCCCGGCAGCGTTGGAACGCCGACGACCATTATGATGCCACGCCTGGGGTGCCGGGCAGGTCAGTCTCGCGATGGGGCGCCTTCCTTGATGACCCGGCGGGTTTTGACTTTCCCTTCTTCGGCATCAGCGAGCCCGATGCTCTAGCGATGGACCCGCAGCATCGATTGCTGCTCGAAGTGGCATGGGAAGCCGCAGAGCATTCGGGGCGAGACCCGCGGAGCCTGCTTGGCAGCGATACGGGTGTTTTCTTCGGTCTTTCGCATCAGGATTACATGCAGGTTACGAGGGATGCAGGCGCGTTGGGCCGGGCATACAGTTTCACAGGAACGCCCTTCAGCATGGCGTCGGGGCGCGTTGCGCACGCGATGGGCCTCAAAGGGCCAGCCATTTCGATGGATACGGCTTGCTCGTCCAGTCTCGTCGCCGTGCACGCGGCACGACGAAGCCTGCTGGCGGATGAGTGTCGGGTGGCATTCGCAGGCGGTGTGATGTTGATGTTCTCTCCGTCGACGTTTGCGGCCGCATCCGGCCTTGGCATGCTGTCACCCACAGGGCGATGCCACGCGTTTGACGTTCGAGCCGATGGATTTGTGCGCGCAGAAGGCTGTGGCGTCGTGATGCTCAAGCGGTTGAGCGACGCGCTGCACGACAACGATCGCATTCTGGCCGTGATTCGCGGCAGCGCAGTTAATCAGGATGGACGCACGCGCAACATCCTCGCCCCATCACGCACGGCTCAGATCGCTGTGATCGAGCGCGCTCTGGCTGAAGCGCAGGTGGACCCTTCCACGATTGGTATGGTTGAGGCACACGGCACCGGAACGCCGGTAGGTGATACCGAGGAGTTCAACAGCCTCTCGACACACTATGGACGCCAGCAGCCATGCGCGCTCGGCTCTCTCAAAAGCAACCTGGGACATACTGAATCTGCTGCGGGCGTTCTTGGCTTGATCAAGGCGGTTCTGGCGCTGTCACACGGCGTCATACCGCGTTCGATTCATTTCCAACAATTTCCTGCGCATCTTCAGACTATCGAGACAAAGCTCTTCGTTCCGATCCAAACAACTCCCTGGCCCAAGGCAAGCGGAGATGGTCTGCGCCGGGCTGCCGTGTCTTCCTACGGCATGTCCGGCACCAACGCGCACGTAGTCCTCGAGCAGGCCCCTCCGGTTTCAGGCACGCGTGCCAGGGCAGTGCATGCGCCTGTACGCGAGCCAGCGCGACTTTTCCCACTTTCTGCGACCTCGCCAGAGGCGCTTCGCATGTCAGCCAAACGCCTCGCATGCTGGCTGGATGCACACGCCAATCATCAGCACTCCGTTGATGTTGCGCACACACTTGCCTGCCGCCGGGGGCACCGGCCCTTCCGGCTTGCTGTCATCGCAGCGACACTCGAAGAAGCGTCTGCCCAGTTCCGCAACCTTGGCACAGAAACTGATGTCGACGCAGAGCCGATCGATCATGATGGCCGTGGGCCGGTCTTCGTTTTTTCGGGACAGGGCTCTCAGTGGAGCGCGATGGGCACTGCGCTACTCGACACCGACCCAGTCTTCGCCGGAGTAGTTGCCCAAATTGAGCCATTGATTCAGGAAATTGGCGGCTTTTCGGTGACTGACACCCTGCGCTTGCCCGACGCACTTGGAGGCATTGATCACATTCAACCCGCCATCTTCGCCATGCAGGTTGCGCTGGCGGCATCTCTGAGGGCGCAGGGTGTCGTACCGTCGGCGGTGATCGGCCATTCGATGGGAGAGGTATCAGCAGCAGTGGTAGCGGGGGCGCTTTCCCTCGAGGACGGCGTGCAAGTCATTTGCCATCGTGCGATGCTGTGCGGCAAGATTGCAGGCCTCGGCGCGATGGCCGTTGTTGAGCTGTCGACGGCAGAGGTTCGCGAGAAACTGTTGTCGCGACAGACTGAAGGTGTCGAGGTCGCGGTGTTGGCGGCCCCATCGTCAACTGTCGTCGGAGGCGCAGTTGAGGCAGTGCAGCGCCTCGTCGCAGCATGGCAGGCAGCCGGCGTGTTCGCGCGCGAAGTGGCAGTCGATGTCGCCTCACACACATCTCAGGTCGAGCCGATCCTCTCGGAGCTGACGCGGCGCCTTGCGGGCATAACCGCCCGGACGGCGCATACCCCGTTCTACTCCACCACGTTGCTCGACTCGCGGGAGGTTCCTGTCTGCGATGGCGCCTACTGGATCGAGAATCTTCGCCATACGGTACGCTTCCGTCCTGCAGTGCAAGCGGCACTGGAAGATGGACATCGTGTGTTTGTTGAAGTGTCGCCGCACCCGATCGTGACCCGTGCAGTGATGCAGAATGCGGCCGCGATGAACCTCTCGGTCCGCGTGCTGCCATCCGTGAAGCGCGGAGAGCTTTTGCCGCACGGACTGCTGGACCTAGTTGGCGCAATTTACGCCAGCGGATCGGCGATCGATTTTGGCGCCCTTCATCCGGTTGGCGCTTTAGTTGACCTTCCGCTACCCGTGTGGACTAACTATCCGCTGTTTCTCGTGCCCTCCACGTCCGCCACAGGCATGCATCATGTTGCATCGGCGCATCCGTTTCTCAACGTTTACCGCGTCCTGCGCGAGGAACCGGAACGCCATGTCTGGGCATCGGAAGTTGGCCTCGGCACTCACCCTTGGCTTACTGATCACAAGGTGAACAGCGTAGCCCTTTTTCCGGGTGCTGGCTTCTGCGAAATGGCCCTTGCTGCGGCGCGTACGGCGCTTGGCACGCCACGTACCGAGGTTCAGGCTATAAGGTTTGAACACGCGTTGCGGCTGGAACCCTCAACGCCCGTGGTCGGCGCTGCGGTGCTGGACCAGCAAGGCGAGTTGCGCTTCAGGATTGAGAGCCAGGCCAACGGTGAGGCGCAGGTCCACGCCAGCGCCCGGCTCCTCGTGGCTGCGCTGGAACAGCCAGCAGTCGCATACGACATCCCCGCGCTTCGCGAGTCTTATTCTACGGCTGTCTTGACCGAAGACGTCTGGCAGTGGTTTGCATCGCGTGGCATTCAGTTTGGGTCGTCGTTCCGTGCGCTGGCGCCTAGCGTTGCAGTATCCGCCGACGGTGTATCGCTTCTCGCGGATTTTCAACTGCCCAGGGCGTTGAGGCAGGACGTGCGGAACTACATTGTGCATCCTGTGGTACTTGATGCGTGTTTTCAGACGGTTGGCGCGTTCGCCGCAGTCTCTTCCGGAACGGAAGGGCGCATGCTGCTGCCGCTCTCTTTGGAAAGCCTACGGCTCCATCATACAGCGACAGATGCCGCACACTGCGTTACGCGGCTCGTTTCGATCGGCCCGCTGCAGGTGCAGGCCGACATCGAAATACTTGATGCCTCCGGCCGTGTTCTGCTCAGTGTCCATGGGTTGGTCATGGGAAGCGGCGCGGCCGGTCAGGATGCCGATGCCGCAGTCTGCAATTCACGACTGCTTGGTATCACCTGGGAGCCATGGGACATTCCGCCCGCCAAGGCCAAGCCTGCCGATGGTGCCTGGCTGCTACTTGATGCAAGTGATGCTGGGAATCCGATGGCGGAGGAGGCCGCAACGCATTTGCACGGGCAGGGGTTCAGAACACAAGTCATCAACAGCGGCGGTTCAGTTAAGCCTGATACTTGGCGGGGGTCCTTTGAAGACGCTGTGCATCGGGACATGCCTAATTCAGTTGTGGTTTTCTTGCCGTGCGGTGGCGAGCCTGCATCTCCAGACGCGGCACGAGAGCATGTCGAAAGTCTGATTCATATTGCCAAGGTTCTGGCGAACGGTGAGCGGCGCCCCCGCCTCTTTGTCATCACCCACCTCGCTCAACGCGTTCATCCAGATGATGAGGTCTATGTCGCTCATGGCGGTGTGCGTGGATTTCTGCGAGCCCTTGGGGCTGAATTTCCGGTGCTTCATCCCACGCAGATCGACCTTGATCAGTTGGCTGACGTTTCCGCATTGATGAGCCAACTGGTGAGTGGTTCAGAGGAAGACGAGACAGCATTGCGCGATGGGCAAGCATATGTCGCGAGGTTGCAACGAAGCCCGCTTGGCCATGTTGATCGCCATATGAAGGAATGCAATCCGGCGCGCGACGGCTTTCGCATGGAAATCCGCTCGCCCGGAGACTTGCAGAGCCTTGAGATGGTGGCGTTTGGACGGCGCACGCCGGCTGCGGGTGAAGTGGAGGTTGCGATCCATGCCTCGAGCCTGAATTTCGCCGATGTGCTCGTGGCCCTTGGCCGCTACCCCTCGTACGATGGACGCGTGCAGGGACTTGGACTGGACTTTGCTGGGGTCGTTACCGCCGTCGGGCCGGGGGTCTCGGCGGTTCATATCGGCGACCGCGTGGCCGGTCTGTGCGCTGGAGGCGCCTGGGGCACTTATCTCACATGCGATGCGCGGCTGGTCACTCCCGTACCCGATACGCTCACCGATATCGAGGCGGCCGCCATCCTTACCACGACTGCCACAGCTCTGTATGGGCTCGAGGACCTGTCGCGGATCAAGCGTGGCGATAAGGTGCTTATTCACTCTGCGACTGGCGGGGTCGGTCAGGCGGCCATGTCGATCGCGCGCGCGGCCGGCGCTGATGTTTTTGTGACGGCAGGATCAGAGGCGCGGCGGGAGTGGCTGCACGCAATCGGCTTCAGTCATGTATACAATTCCCGCTCCGCGGCATTCGCTGAGCAGATACGGCAGGATACGGCGGGTTATGGTGTTGACATCGTCCTCAACTCACTCACGGGCGCCTCGCAACGCGCAGGCCTCGAACTTCTCGCGCCGGGTGGCCGCTTTGTCGAGATCGGGAAGAAAGACATCTATGGTGAGTCCTGGCTGGGACTGTTCCCGTTCAGGCGAAACCTGTCGTTCTTCGCTGTCGATCTGGCGCTGATGTGCAGCACAGACCCGGAGCGCCTGCAGGCGCTGCTGGCACGAGTGATGCGCCTAACTGGCGAGCGGCATTTGACCTTGCCCAACATTGCTGTCAATCCGCTTGCTGACGTTGCGTCTGCCATTCGCACTGTCAGCGGCGCTGGCCATATCGGTAAGCTGGTGTTCACCGTTCAGGAGACCGGCCGCCTCCATGCACCGATCGCGGCAGAGGCCTGCACGCCGTTCATGCGTGACGGCGCTTACATCATCACCGGTGGGACTGGTGGGCTTGGCCTGTTTGTCGCTGATGTGATGTCCGCGGCGGACTGTGGTCGCCTGATCCTCAACGCCCGTTCTACACCCAATGACGCCGTCCGGCGGGCGCTGGACGTGATGCGCGCGCGCGGTACCGAGGTCGAGGTGGTTGATGGCGACATAGCTCAGCCAACAACTGCGCGGCGTCTCGTTGAAGCCGCCACAGCGACGGGTATAAGGTTACGTGGTGTACTGCATGCTGCAGCTGTCGTCGAGGACGGCATCGTGTCGTCAGTCTCCAATGATCTGCTGCACCAGAACTGGGCGCCCAAGGTGGATGGCGCATGGCATCTGCATGAGGCGACGCGGCGGGAGAAACTCGACTGGTTTTGTTGCTTCTCCTCGGTCGCGGCGCTGTTTGGCTCTCCCGGCCAGACAGCCTACGCTGCCGCCAACAGCTGGCTTGACACATTCACGCAGTGGCGGCGCGCCCAGGGACTGCCTTCATCCGCGATCGCGTGGGCCGCTTGGGCTGATATTGGTGCTGGGGCGCATCTCGCGACGCGCGGCGAAGCGCGCATGATCCTACCCCGCGAAGGTGCTTACGCCTTCGATGCGCTGCTCCGGTACGATCGCGGCTATGCTGCTTATACTCCCCTCGATCGGGCACCATGGCTCGCGGCACTTGCCGCGCGTAGTCCATTTGGCGCGGGCCTTTCACAGGCGACGGCAGTGACCGGAAATCCTGTGCGCAGCCTGCGGGGCGAACTGCAACGCATATCGGAGAATGAATGGCCAGCTCTGCTGCGTCGTCTGGTAATCGAGCACCTGGGTGTCATCCTGCGTCGCAGTGTCAATCCGGACCGGCCTCTATTCGACTATGGCCTCGACTCACTCGGGACTCTGCAGTTGCTAACGGCGCTTGAGACTGCAACCGGAATAAGGGTCAGCGCCGCCGATGTCACGACCGTGCGCGCACTCGCCGACACCTTGAGCGTGGCGCTCGGCGCACCCCAGCCGGGTGGCGGCTCCCTTTATGGCTGATCTGCGCCCGCTACAACATTGGTCAGGCGCTCCCGCGGTATTGACTCTCTGGAAGCCGTCGATGAGGTCTATCGACAGCGCGCACTCCGCACCAGTGTCATCTATACCACCGAGCTATGAACAGGAACAGCATCTTCGCGCCTTTCGCGCCTGTGAGCGGCGGCAAGAGGAACTGGCACGGCTGCTGATCGTCGTCTGGGAGGAACCCGGCCAGTGCGACCTGCGCGCAATGAGCCATGTGGTGACGGCGCATCTGCGTCGGCACGATACGTATCACAGCTGGTTCGAGGAACGGGGCGACGCCATGTTGCGCCATGTACTCACCGATCCTGCCATCATTAAGCTGGAGCCAATGACGATTGGTGAGGTGAGTGCCGAGGAGTGGCAGCAGCATGTCATGGAGACCCCTTCACCCTTTACATGGGACTGCTTCCGCTTTGGCATCCTTCAGCGTGCGGACGGCTTCACCTGCTTCGTGAGCGTCGACCATTTGCATGCTGATGCGACCGTCATGGCGTTCTTGATGGAGGAGGTCCACGCAGGGTATCGTGCCGCGCTCGATGGGGAGGCCCCGCCGCGCCACGCGTCACCCGGTCGTTATCTGGACTATTGCGTTAGCCAGCGCCTGAGGACAGATGCAGCAGCGCTCACCGATCCTGAAGTGGAGGAGTGGGTTGCATTCCTTGCACGCAATGGCGGTCGGATGCCCCCGTTCCCGCTTCCACTGGGGGTTCTGGACGATCGCTGCCTAGCCGAATACGTGAACCTAGACATTCTGGAAGCGGCCGGGGTGGCCAACTTCGAAGCCGCGTGCCACGCGTCGGGCGCGCGGGTTATCGGTGGCCTGCTGGCCTGCGCCGCCTTGACCGAGCGCGACCTCGCAGGGACCCTGCGCTACAGTGTCGTCACGCCGACGACGACGCGAAAATCGCCCGACGCTTTCCGCACGTCAGGCTGGTGCGTGGGCGTGGTGCCGATCGACTTCGAGTTTGGCAATAAGTCGTTCGCACAACTTGCCGTGAGCGCCCAGCACATATTCGACGAGCGGTTGCACTTGGCGAACATGCCCATTGAACGTGTGCTTGAGCTTGCCGCTGCTTTGCCTGAAATACGGCCCGCCGCAACGGGTGGAGTGATGGTCTCCTACATGGATGCGAATCTGCCTCCGCTCAGCGCGCATATTGCGCAGAGCTGGCATCAGGCGAGGGGGCAAGTCTACATCAACCAAGGCATGGTGGCGCAAGTTGCGCTCTGGTTCTTCCGCACACAGCGGGGCCTCACGCTGACGGCCGCCTATCCTGCAAACGTGACGGCCCGTTCTTCGATGCTGCGCTATGTCGATGCGCTTGCGAGCATGTGCCGGGAGGCAGCCGCTATCCCTCTTGCCGGCACCCTGCGCCAAACGCCGGGGTGACTGACTATTGCACCACCCCTTGGCTGTCCAGCATCAGCACTTGTGAGACAAACCGGGTGACTTGAAGAAGGGTGAATTCTTGGTCACCGTAGCTGTGTTAACGCTGAAGCACAATTAGGCCACGGGGCGGCGTAAAAGTCGACCACCTGGTCCGTGGACAAAGGGCGCCGGCAAGAAGGACAGCGGCCAGTCAGCCGCGCCCATAGTAGACGACACGATATCAGGTGCGCCCGTGTCTGCCGCCGACTTTGCCGAACGGCGCTCATCGTCCTTGAGGTAGCGCAGATATCCCTGCACAGCACCCACAAGCTGCACGAAGCCGCGCTTCTCCGGCTTGGGGATGAAATCCCTGCTTCACCAGCTGCCGGATGCGCTCCTCCGAGATCATCAGCAACCGTGCCGCCTGGCCGATGGGGATCAGGCCAGCATGTTCTGCCATGTCTCCCGGCCTCCGCCAGACTGTTCAGAAACAATAGGATTGCAAGACTATTCCGCTAGTCTTCCGCGAAAGGTGAAGCATTCATGGCTCCAACAAGGGAGGCAGACGATGCGCAGACCGGCACGAGACAGCAGAAAACCGCGCCACCCCGAGCACAAGAGGATGATCGAATGGTATGGTAAGCCGTACGATCCAGCAGACATAGATGAGCGTGGCATCCGCAGGCTGATCGAAAACATGGCCGCCCGGCGGCGTGGTCCGCTGATGAGCCACCGCAAGGGAGGCAGAACGCCACCCCAAAGACCGGTTTCGTCTATGTCATCGGCGCCAAGACCCGGCGTGGGAACCGGACCTATGTTGGCTGGACGCTCGATCCCGAGCGGCGGCTTGCGCAACACAATTCCGGCACTGGCGCCAGATCGACGAGAGGTCTGTCATGGGAGCTTCTCTATGTCGAAAAGCTTGAAACCCGGGCCGCTGCCATGAGCCGGGAGTGGCACCTGAACCCACATTTCCCAAATAACTTGACGTTTTCGCACCTCTGATTGCCAGTAACGTGTTATATGTCAGCATAATCGGACTGAAGGTGGCGGATTATGGATCACCCAGAGGGTGCAAGCGAAACGGGTGATGGGCGGCTTGGTTTTGACCGCCGGGTGCGGCTGGAGTTTCGTGGCACGCAACTCAGTTCCGACGGCGGTCTCCTGGTGATGCGCGAGTTGGATGACACGCTCGGGCAGTCGGACCTCGCGTCCGATGTCTTGCGCGACAGTCGCCCAGGCAAGAACACCGTCCATCGGCTTGATGGGCTATTCCGGCAAGCCGTCTATGGGCCGCTCGCTGGCTACGAGGATGTCAACGACGCCGACCGTCTCGCCCTTGATCCAGTGATGCTCCAGGTTGTCGGTGGCCGTGCCGTCGATGCGCAGGCAGCCTCGGCATCGCAGATGGGGCGGTTCGAGACCGAGACGCTGGCCCTTTCCGAGAACCGGGCGGCGCTGGCCGATCTGAACGGGCAATGGATTGACCGGCTTCATGATCGCAATGGCCTGAAGTATATTGTGCTGGAAATGGACAGCTCGGTCAGCCCCACCCATGGCGATCAGGAAGGATCCGCCTGGACCGGCCATTTCGACTGCACCTGTTATCACCCGAATTTCCTGTTCAACCAGTTCGGCATGCTGGAACGTTGTGCCCTGCGGCATGGCAACGTCCAAAGCGCTGACGGCTGGCGGGGCGTCCTCGATCCGGTCATCGCCCGCTATGCTGGCCGCGACCTTGGGGGCCGCTTCTTCCGGGCCGACGCCGCCTTTGCGATCCCAACGATCTACGAAAGACTGGAAGAGGCGGGCCATTTCTACGCCATCCGGCTGCCCGCCAACAGCGTCCTGCGCGAGAAGATCGCGCACCGGCTGACGCGACCGGCAGGGCGGCCGTCGCTAACTAAGGTCAAGCGGTTCTTCGAGGACTTCGACTATCAGGCGCAAAGCTGGGACGAGGAGCGCCGTGTGATAGCCAAGATCGAGTGGCATTCGGGCGAGCTGTTCCCCCGCGTGGGCTTCATCTTCACCAACCTGCCGATGGAACCCGACTGGGTGGTCCGCTTCTATAGCCAGCGCGGCACTGCCGAGCAGCACATCAAGGAAGGTAAGTGCGCCTTCCACTGGACGCGGCTATCGTGCCGGCGGTTCCGCGACAACGAGTTGCGGCTGCAACTGCACGCTTTGGCCTATAACCTGGCCACCTTCCTGTGCTGCATCGAACTGCCCGAAGCCATGGCCGACTGGTCGTTGATCAGCCTTCAGCTCAAGCTAATCAAGATCGGCGCTCGCGTCGTGCGCCACGCCCGCGCCATCACCTTCCAGTTGGCCGAAGTCGCGGTCACCGGTCCGATGGTACGGGCCATCCTTGCCGCCATCCATCGGCTGCGAGCGCCGCCGCTATGCGCGTGACCACCATCCGAGCCCAAACTGAACCAAAGCGGCTCGACAGGTCAGTCCGCCGCGCTGAAAAACGGGCTCACTGGGCCAGGATGCTGCGGGTTCGCGGCTTGATCCGCCCAACTCCGTTCGCTTGCACGAGCGCAGACGCTGCTTACGGCGAAAAACGCTTGCTCAGCTGGCACAATCAAGCAATTTCGCCGTCAAACGGTAGGCCACTTGGGGAATGTCGACTAAGGGGCAAGGCCCGACGGACCAGGGCCCAAGCCTGTCGGAACCGGTTTCCCGAGGCGCTACAGGAACAGCACAATCTTCGAGCGTCAACGTGACGGTCACAATCCCGGCTTTTCCCGCCTCGAAACAGATGTCGTCGTTTCCCAGGAGTGCCGGAGACATTCAGGCGGCGGTCGTAACCCTTGTGCAACGTCTGGCACCTGTTGTGCCGGTGACACGACAGGCAGTCGTGGCGCACAATATCGCCGAAGTGATCACCAGCCAGCCCAGCACCATGTCCAGAGACATGTTCCTGCGTCAGAGCCTCATCCGCGGCGGGACGGCCACCACGGCCGACGTCATCGACGGCCTGGCTGCGTGGGTTACGATCCTCTTCGATCTCGACAACCTACAGCGCGACCGACGGAGCGCGTTGAACTTGGAAGCCGATTTGCCGAATGACGATGTGGCGCGTCTCGAGCGCGCAGTATCGAAATCGCGAAACGGCTGCATCCTCGCGGTACCCCACATCGGCAGCGTCGAGCTATTCGCCGCACATCTCAGCGACCGAGGCTTCAAGGTAGCTTTCGTCTACACAATCAGCGACACGCCAACGCCTGTTGAACAGTGGATTTACCGAGGTCGTCAGGCTACACGTGGCATGCCCATTCCGTTCGGGCGAAGGACTACTAGTTCCGAGATTACGAAGGCCCTCCGCGAGAACACCGTCGTCTGCATGGTGGTCGATGTCTACCCCAGCTCCCGGTTCCCGGGCATTCGGATCAATCTCTACGGTGACAAATTCAACTTTCCGCCCGGACCCGCCAAGTATGCTCAGTCGGGAACACTCGTGATGCCGGGGTTCGCCTCCCGCCGCGACGAGGTCGGCTTTTCGATGACGGTTCTCGACCCCATCGACTATAGCGCATCTCTCGGGCACGACGCCGCTTCGGACTTCACGCAGAGGCTAGGCGACCATATCACGGGGTTCACGGCCGCGCAGCCGCAGGCTTACTGGCTCTGGCATCCGATTCCCAACGATCCGTACCGCGCGGTCGCCGAACGGCGGTATTGCGATCTCCTTCAACTTCTTGATGACTCGCCACCAGACGACGAACCGGTCGCCTTAGCAATTGAAGCCTTGGGTGCCTCCAGAACGGACCTCGAGATTGCCGCTCGCCTCAGTTGAAGTCCTGCGCGTTGTTGAGATCGGCCGACTGCAATTCCTGCCGGTTGCGAAAAATGACAGTTTAACGGCGAGTACTGGTTTTGGCCATAGAAAACACACATCGTCAGTCTACTGATCAACTGGACTTTAATGAATAGATCGGGCTTCTGTAACGGGCCCTGAATTGTCAAGCCCTCTTCTTCCCTGATCCAACCCGCTGGGGGAATCTCCTTCGATTCCAACTTAGCTACCGATGCTCTAGATGTTTGATCCCAGGGTTTGATGGTGCAATCTTCAGTCAGGAATGGAAGGAAACATTATGGGCCCGGTTCTTCATGGGAGCGCCACCACGACTAAGGCGGTCCGTCGATCGATACAGCATAGTCAAGAGAGCCTGAGGGCTCTGGCGAAGCGCTACGGCATCAATCCAAAGACGGTGGCCAAGTGGCGCAATCGCAACTCTCTCGCCGACGAGCGGACAGGCCCCAAGGACCCAAAATCGACAGTTCTTACGGTCGAAGAGGAGGCGATCATCGTGGCGTTCCGCCGACATACTCTCCTACCCCTTGATGATTGCCTGTATGCATAGCAGGCGATCATTCCGAACCTAACGCGCTCATCTTGTCCTTGGCGCTGTTGCCATAGTCGACGTTATAGGGTGCGTCGCAAAAACTCATGTCCGCCAGCTGACCGCCCATCAGTTCCTGGACATCGGTCATCACAGTGGCATCATCGCACAGTACGCGGTGATCGCCGAGGATCCAAAGATCGCCCGGTCGGGTCACCGGATGCTCTGGCACCTCGGGCACTTCATCCGGATCGGTCAACCCATCGACCTGCTCCGCGCCCAGGAGTTTGTCGAGTTCTTCGGACACGAAGC
>NZ_JBIICB010000084.1:0-15100 GCF_044239095.1 Aestuariivirga sp.
GGCGGCCTTCTTGGCGTCCGCCTCGCAGACGACCACGGCCACGTCCGCGCCCAGCAGGGCCGCGCGCTGGTCCTGCGCGAATTCGATGGAGCCGGGGCAATCGAGGAAGGTGTAGCTGTCACCCAGATACTTGGTGGTGGCGGCATTGAGCTCCACGCTCATGCCATGCTGGCGCGCCTCGGGTGCTGCATCGCCAATCGTCGACTTGTCGGACACCCGGCCCTGACGCGGGATGGCGCCCGTCTGGAACAGGATCGCTTCGAGAAGTGTGGTCTTGCCGCTGAGATAGGGGCCCACGAGCGCCACGCACCGCGAGCCCTGTGGTCTTCTGCCGTTTGCTTGATCCATGGAAGTGCTCCCTTTGACTGCTTGCTGCACGTCGAAGGACCGCCCTTCTTGGGGCGTGGTCAGCACGCCCGGGGCGGTTCCACAGGGTCAAGACTGACTCCGATCGGAAACACCGGCAAGCGAAATCGGAAAACAAAAAGGGCCCGGCGCACGGCCGGGCCCTCACGATCAATCCCGATGCCGGGCTTACTTCGCCTTCTTGAGGCGGAGGCTGGCGACGCCCGCGGCCAGGTTCAGGCCGGTCTGCGCCTGAACGCTCAGCGGCTGCAGCGCGATCGACTTGTCGGAACCGCCGACCAGCACATTGGCGCCAAGGCCCACCGCGACACTCGCCTCCGCGGAGGCGCCGACATAATGGCCAGCCAGCGCGCCCGCCTTGAGCTTGCCCGGCGCGAAGACGGCCCAGGCCATCACGCCCTTGCCGGTCACGCCAATGTCGAGGCCCAACTTGTCGATGGATCCCTTGTAGTGCTCACGCTTGCCGATAGTGCCCTCGAACGAGCAATCCACCGCCTTGGAGGAGCCGATGATCATGCCAACGCCCCCGGCGACATCGCAGGTCAATACGCCGATCTTGACGCCCTTGCTGGCGGCAAGAGCGGGCGACGCGGCGAGGCCCAGGGCGATCAGCGCGGCAAAAACGGTCTTCTTCATAAGGGTCGGTCTCCTGTTGACGGTCATGCAAGACGTCCGAATTGTGTTACCAATTGGACTCGAAGCGCACGCTTACTTCAAACCTGTTTCGCCCGCAACCCGGGGCTGCTATCTTCGACGTCTCAGCGTTAATTGACGTACTCGAGCTTGAAGGTGGCAAGACCGGCGGCGATATTGACGCCCGTCTCACCCTCGATGCTGACCGGCTGCAGCGCGATCGACTTGCCGGAACCGCCAACCAGCACATTGGCGCCGAGGCCCACTGCGAAGGCTGCATCAGCCGTGGCCCCTGCATAGGTGCCCGCCAGGGCGCCCCGGTTGACTGTGCCCGGCGCGAAGACCGCCCATGTCATGATGGCTCCGGTCGTCACGCCGATGTCGAGGCCCACCTGGGTGATTCGCCCCTTGTAGTTTTCCAGGCCATTCGGACCCTGAAAGTTGCAGATCGCAGATTCGGTGCCGCCGAGAATGAGGCCGACACTGCCCGACACGTCGCACACCAGCATGCCGAGCTTGGCGCCGTTATCGGCCTTGGCCGGTACGGCAAGAAGTCCAAAGGCCAAAAGGGATACCGCAAGTTTCTTCACGATCGCGTCCTTTCAGATCAGGAGTGTGCCAAATGGCGTCCTACTGAGCGCCCGCGAGGAAATCCGGCTTGCCCAGCTCGACTCCATTGTGCCGGAGAATTGCATAAGCCATACTCACGTGGAAGTAGAAATTTGGCTTAACCCAGGTCTCGAGATAGGGCTCCCCGCTGAAGTTCAGCTCGCGTCCGCCGACTTTCAGAACGATCGCGCGGGTCTCCGCGCCGTCGAACTGCGCCTTCTCCAGGCTCTTCAGGAAATCGATGGTCTTGGCGATTCGCGCCTGCAATTCCTCGAAGGTCTTTTCCTCATCCGGGAAACTCGGCACCGCCACGCCAGCCAGCCGCGCGCCCGCACCCTTGGCGGTGTCGGTGGCGATCTGTACCTGCCGCGTCAGCGTGAACATGTCGGGGTAGAGCCGCTGTGACAGCATCACGGCGGGGTCGATCTTCTTGGCCGCGCAATGCGCCTCTGCCTTTTTCATGATGGCGGAGAGCGAGCCGAGGAAGTGGTTGAGAGCGGGTACCGTCGCGTCGAAGATGTTCATCGTTGTTTCCTTTTCAGCGCAGGTTGCCGCAGAAGCGCTGGATGCGGTTGCAGGCGTCCTCTAGCACGTTGGTGGCCGTTGCGTAGGAAATGCGGAAGAAGGGCGACATGCCGAAGGCCGCGCCATGCACCGCCGCCACGCCTTCCGCCGCCAGAAGCTCGGTCACGAAATCCTCGTCGTTGCGGATGACATTGCCCGAGGGTGCCGTCTTGCCGATGCAGCCGTGGCAGGAGGGATAAACATAGAAGGCGCCTTCGGGCGTCGGGCAGGAAATGCCCTTGGCCTGGTTCAGCATCGCCACCACCAGGTCGCGGCGCTGCTTGAACACGGTGTTGTTCTCGCCGATGAAGCCCTGCGGCCCGTTCAGCGCCTCCACCGCCGCCCACTGCGCGATGGAGGACGGGTTGGAGGTCGACTGCGACTGCAGCTTCGCCATGGCCTTGATCAGTGGCTCGGGGCCTGCGCCATAGCCGATGCGCCAGCCCGTCATGCAATAGGACTTGGACACGCCATTCATCGTCAGCGTCCGCTCATAAAGCGCCGGCTCCACCTGTGCGGGCGTGGTGAACTGGAAATCGTCATAGACGAGATGCTCATACATGTCGTCGGAGAGCACCCACACATGGGGGTGCTTCACCAGCACGTCAGTGAGCGCCTTCAGCTCGGCGCGCGAATAGGCAGCACCCGACGGGTTGGACGGCGAATTGAGGATCAACCACTTGGTCTTGGGGCTGATCGCCTTCTCAAGGTCAGCGGCCTGCAGCTTGAAGCCATTCTCGAGCTTGCCTTCCACGAACACGGGTGTTCCGCCCGCCAGCATCACGATGTCGGGGTAGCTCACCCAGTAGGGAGCGGGCACGATCACCTCGTCGCCGGGGTTGACGGTCGCCATCAGCGCATTGAACAGCACCTGCTTGCCGCCCGTGCCGACCGTCACCTGCGAGGGCTTGTAGTCCAGCCCGTTCTCGCGCTTGAACTTGTCGACGATCGCCTTCTTGAGCTCGGGGATGCCGTCGACCGCGGTGTACTTGGTCTTGCCCGCCTGGATGGCCTTGATCGCCGCGTCCTTGATGTTCTGCGGCGTGTCGAAGTCGGGCTCGCCCGCCGCCAGCCCGATCACGTCGCGGCCCTCCGCCTTCAGCGTCATCGCCTTGTTGGAGATCGCGATGGTGGCTGACGGCTGGATACGGTTGAGCGAGTCGGAAATGAAGCCCATGGCGGTAACCTTTCGATTTTTCGGGCTGAATAGGGTGAAGCGCCGTCCGGGGCAAGCCTCAATCCGCCGCATCACCCGGGGGTCTCGATTGCGCTAGACAAGGGGGTATGAGCGATCTTCCCTTTCTCGTGGCGGGCGGCGGCATCGGCGGGCTTGCCGCCGCGCTGGGCCTTGCGGGCACTGGCCGGGCGGTGCGCCTGTTCGAGCAGGCCCCCGCCTTCGAGGAGGTGGGCGCGGGCCTCCAGATGTCGCCCAATGGCGTCAGGGCCTTGCGCGCACTGGGCGCGTGGGAGGCGGTGGCGCCCTCCTGCGTCATCCCCTCGGAGATCCACATGCGTGACGGGCGCACGGGCGCGCTCCTCCAGCGCATCCGCTTAGGCAAGGGTTTCGAGGAGCGCTTCGGCGCACCCTACCGCGTCTGCCACCGGGCAGACCTGCTGGCGGGCTTGCTCGCCGTAGGCCGCGGCACCGGCCGGATCGAACTCAACACCGGCCGCCACGCAACCGCGATGGAAGAGCATGAAGGCACAGCCAGGCTCGTTCTGGACAGCGGCGAGATGGCGGCCGGCGCGGCGGTGATCGCGGCGGACGGCATCCGCTCGGGGCTGCGCGCCGCCATCGCCGGGAACGTGGCCCCCGTGCCGCGGCGGGTGACGCTCTACCGCGCACTCGTGCCGCTGGAGAAGGTTCCGCCAGAAATCGAGGCCGACTGTGTCACACTCTGGCTCTGCCCTGGCGGCCATGTGGTGCATTATCCGGTCAGCAACTGGCGCAGCTTCAACATCCTGGCCGCGGCGGATGGTGATGGCCGCGATGCGGGGTGGCACGCTCCCGCCACCTCGGGCGAGGTTGCACGCCGTTTCTCGGGCGCCTGCGAGGAACTGGAGAGCCTGTTCGCAGCGCCCGCCGCCTGGCTGCGCTGGCCGGGGGCCGACCTTCCCCAGCTGCCGCGCTGGTCCCACGGCAATCTGGCGCTGCTGGGCGACGCGGCCCACGCCAGCCTGCCCTTCCTCGCACAGGGTGCAGTCATGGCGCTGGAGGATGCCGCGGTGCTGGCGCGCGAAACGGCAGCACAGCCATCCGCCGCCAGCGCTTTCCGCGCCTATCAGGACCAGCGCAAGCCCCGCACCGCGCGCATCCAGGAGCAATCGCGGCGCATGAGCCGCATCTACCATGCGTCAGGCGCACTGGCGCTGGCCCGCAATCTCACGCTGAACCTCGCCAGCCCATCCTTTGCGCTGGGCCGGCTCGAATGGATCTACCGCTGGACGCCTGAAGCTGCCGCCTGATCAAGAAATCGTGTGGTCCGCGTCCGGCGTTCCGGCCGTAACGTATGACGAGCAGCAATAGATGGAGGAAGACATGACACGACTGACACTGGCCGCCCTCGCCTGCCTGATTAGCCTTTCCGCCCCGGCGCTGGCTGCCGGCGATGGCGGCGGCAACGATGCCTCGCCCGCCAACCAGAGCTGCAAGAAGGGCGAGGTGTGGGACAAGAACAAGAAGAAATGCGTCAAGGCCCAGTCCGGCCTGCTGACCGACGAAGACCTCTACCAGCAGGGCCGCGCGCTCGCCCGCCAGGGTCATTATGACTGGGCGATCGAGGTGCTGGCGCTGGTGCAGAACCGGCAGGACCCGCGCGTCCTCAACTACACGGGCTACAGCCACCGCAAGGCCGGCCGCCTCGAGACCGGCATTACCTATTACCGTGAGGCGCTGGCCATCGACCCGAACTTCAACCTCGCCCGCGAGTATCTCGGCGAAGGCTACATTGCCGCAGGCCGGGTCGACCTCGCGATGAACGAACTTGCCGCCATCGCAAAGAGCTGCGGCACGGGCTGCGAGGAATACAAGGACCTCTCCGCCGCCATCGCCGCGGCGAACTGAGCAGGTTCACATCCGGCCCGCCACCCACCTCTCTCGCGAGATGTTCCAGCGGGCGGTGAATTGACAAAGTAAGCGGTCGCCTTCTCCTGTTGCGCAGCAAAGGGGGAAGGCGATCTCATTCTGGATACCGGCCAACCGGTGTCAGCAATCGAAGACCAGCTGCAATTGCTGGCGGCCGCCCGAAGATGTCACGCTGGAGTGGTCGCAGGTCCTGCGCACGATCCAGCCGCTCATCAGCGAGACGCCGTCGGGTGCCTCCATGAGCTGCTCGGCGTCCGGCATCCTGTCTGGAAGCACGGCCGGCTGCCCCTCGTAGGAAAAGGTCAGCGCGAGGGTCAGCTCATTGTAGGAAATAGTGCAATCGATGGGCCTTTCGGCAAGCGGCCCGATGAGTTCCATCGCCTCCGTCAATCCGGTGACGGCACGCGGGCCGGTTGAGTGGTGCATGCCCCAGCGTTCGCCAAGCATCTTCAACAGTTCATCGGCTCTGGCGCTGTCTGCTCCATCAGCAAAGGTTTCGGTCTCCTTCTGGCGGATGCCGATGCGCATGATCAAGTTGAGGATGACGGCGAGAATGGTCGCAGCGGTCATCGGCGCCAGCACGTGCTCAAGCGAGGTGCCAGCGAAGCTCGTCGTCAGTGTCGGCGCCGACTGGAGCAGGATGCCAGCCCCCACCGGCAGGCCGATCACCAGCGCGCGCCGGGGCGACAGCATGCGCGAGAGCGCCAGTTCCGCGCCCGAGACGATGAAGTAGCACGCCGCGAAGAACAGGATACCGGCCACCACCGCGTCGGGCAGCGACAGAACGTGCTGGAGCGCCACCGGCACGAAGGTCATTCCAACGAGGATTGCACCAGCCGCCATGGCCACCACGCGTGAGGTGACGCCCGTCGCATAGGCAAGGCTGAGATTGGCAGACGACATGCCAATGGCGGAGCCGCCCAGCGCACCCGATATCGCCGTGGACAGGCCAGCCGCCTGCAAGCCGCGCGCCATCTTGCTGAAGTCGGGCCGCCGCCAGTCGGCATCATCCAGCCGCTCGGTGCTGATCAGCACGCCGAGCTCATCGACGACGTTCACCAGCGCCGCCACCGCTGCAAGATAGAAGATCCCAATGCTGAAGGAGAAACCGGGCAAATGGATGCTGGGCAGCGACAGGAGAGGCACGTCCAGTGCGGGCTTGGCGGCGGAGAGATCCCAGACGCCGAGCGCCAGTGCAAGGCTCATCCCGGCGAGGCAGCCGAGCAGCAGCGAGAAGAAGCGCGCCATTCCCCTGAGCCACACTGATCCCGCCGCGGCGACGGCAAGCGTGACCAGCGCCACGGCGAGGCCCGTCGGTTCGACATGCAGGAAGGTCTTCTCCACCGACTGCGTGACGATGCCCCGCAGCGTGCCCGGCAGCAAGGATACGCCAAGCATCAACACCACCACGCCACAAACTTCGGGCGGAAACAGCACGCGCAGCTTTCGCACCACAGAGCCGAAGCCGAACTGCATCAGCCCGGCGCTGGCCAGCAGCACGGCAATGCCGCCCGGCCCCGCGGTGCTGCCCGCCGCAATGATGAGCGGAATAAAGATCGGATTGGGATGATACATGATGAGCAGCCGGCTGCCGAACCGCGCCTGCAGGGCCGTACCCAGGCCGACGACCAGCAGCGTCGTCGACAGCATCGCGAACTGATCCTCCACCGAGAGGTTCAGCGACTTCGTGATGATAACGACATAAACAAGATTGATAATAACAATCGCCGAATGTTGTACGGCAAGAATGCCGATGCTGAGCGGCGGCGGCGTTTCGTCACTGGCATATTGCAAATAGCTTGGTCGTTTCGCCATAGCGTTCGTTATTCCCTTCCGGCTAGGGCCAAACTGCCACGCCTTGATGACCGCAGCCACAAAGTTGTAATTCATAATGACTGAAAAACAGGGCTCAACTTACACCCTCAAGTTGGCGCGTTGATCCATTCCACCGCCGCTTTGCCCCAGGAGCCCAGCCCCAACCGCGCCGCCAGCTGGGGGACCAGCACGCTCAGCTCCTCGTCGAGCCTCCACGGCGCATTCACGATGGCCAGCCCCGAACCGGCAAGACCGCCGCCGGAGAAGGCCTCGCGCACCCGCAGTTCGACCTTCAGCGTGCCGGGTATCTTGAGTTCGGCGATACCTTCCAGCACCGTCTCCGCCGTCCGGTCCGCCTTCAGCGGATACCACACCACGAACACACCCAGCGCGAAGCGGCGCAGGCCGTGGGCCAGCATGCGCAGCGTCCTCTCCGCCTCGTCCTTCACCTCATAGGGCGGGTCGATCAGGATCACGCCGCGCCGCTCCGGCGGCGGCAGGCGGGACTTGAGGCAGGTTTCGGCATCCATGCTGGTGACCTCGACCCGCGCATCGCGGATAAAGTGCCGCTCCAGCGTCACGGCATCCTGCGGGTGAAGCTCATTGGCGATCATGCGGTCGCTGTCCCGCATCAGCCGCAGCGCCAGCTCGGGCGAGCCGGGATAGATCCTGACACCCCCTTGCGGGTTCAGCGCCGCGATCACCTGACGGTAGGGCGCCAGCAGCGCCTCAACCTCAGCCGCGAAGGGTTCGGCGAGGCGGCCGATGCCGCCTTCCCATTCACCGGTCTTTCCCGCCTCGATGCCCCCAAGATCATAGACGCCGGTTCCCGCATGGGCGTCGATCACCCGGAACGGCTTGTCCTTCTTCATCATGTGGGTGATGACGCGCGCCAGCACCGCGTGCTTCAGCACGTCGGCATGGTTCCCCGCGTGATAGGCGTGGCGGTAGTTCATGCGCGCCAGACCAGCAACGCGCCAGCCGCGGCGCGCATCGGGGCAGGATGCATATGGGGAGAAGTCAGGACCGCCATCGGTGTTACGCCCTGTTCACTCGCCAAGGGTGATCGAGGCAAGGTCGATCATCGTCCCGTCCTGGCCGAGATTGACGTAGAGCACCCGGTCCGGCGCCGCCTCGTTCACCATGAAGAAGCCGATCAGGTCGACACGGTAGCCGATCTCGCCGCAGGGCGGCTCCGGCACCTCGATCTGCACCACGGAGTCGAAGGCCTCCTTGCGCTTGCCGGTGGGCACCACCTGCCAAGCCGTCCATCCCGGCGGCGACGGCTGGTCCTCGACCTTGGCCATCACGCATTCGGCGTCGTCCAGCACGAGGCCGGAGGCCTTGAGCGCGGACAGAAGCGCGGGCGCGCCGCCCGGCTGGCGGAACTGGCGCAGCACCGGATAGGGCTCGCCCTCATCGACGCGCAGCGCGAACAGGTCCTTCGCCTCGTCATAGATCACGTCCCACAGGCCGGTGTCGAACTTGCATTGCTCGGTCCACAGGCTCAGGCCCTTGCCTTTCGTCCACTTCCAGCTGCAATTCGTCCTGTCGGTGGCATAGAAGGGCGCCACCGGGGCTCCCGGCGCTTCCACCCGCGGCGGCAGCCGGACGCTCACCTCCGTCAGCGGCACGCAGACATCGCCGCCGCCCGAGGGGTTGACGAAATCCGCCAGCTGCGGCGCATCCGGTTCCAGCCCCTTGCCCTGGCCGTAGAGGCAGACCTTGTCCGGCGGCAGTTCATAGACGATCACCCCGTCGATGTCGCGGGCGGAGAGCCGCCCCGCCGCGAAGCCCTCGGAGAACCGCACATCGATCTGCTTGCCGAGCGCGGACTTGAGGTTGAGCGAGAATGCCCCGGCGGGCACCACGGCCTCCTCCGCCCGTGCTGGCAGGTGGCAAAGGCCCAGCATGGCGGCAAGCACGGCGAAAAGAGCATGTTTCATGCGCGCGACTCATGCCAGTTTCCCGCGGCTTTGGCTATCGCCCCCGCGCCATTGGGGCTAGGAGACTGCTACATGCCGGCTGAAGCCCCCCACATCCGCCCGTCCTACGCCATCCTCATCGCCATCAGCGCCGTGGGGCCGCTGGCGCTCAACATCTTCATGCCGTCGATGCCGGGGCTGCAGCAGGAATTCGGCGTGTCCTATGGCGTGGCGCAGCTCACCCTCACGCTCTATCTCGTCGGCATGGCGGTGTGCCAGCTGGTCTATGGCCCGATCTCGGACAAGGTGGGCCGCCGGCCCATGCTGCTCACCGGGATGGCGCTGTTCGTCATCGCCAGCGTGATGGCGGCCCTTGCCCCCACGATCCACGTGCTGATCGCGGCGCGCCTGCTGCAGGCGGTGGGAGGTGCGGCGGGCATCGTGCTGGCGCGCGCCATGGTGCGCGACGTGTTCGACCGCGAGACCTCGGCCAGCGTCATCTCCTACATCACCATGGCCTTCGTGGTGGCGCCCATGGTGGCGCCGGCCATCGGCGGCTACATCGACGTGCACGGCGGCTGGCGCATGGGCTTCTGGGCGCTCGCGGCGCTGGGCGCGGTGATCATGGCCGCGGCCTTCCGGCACCTGCCGGAAACCCATGTGAACCGCTCACAGGCAGGCGGCGGCATGAGCCTGCTCACGGGGGCGGTCAGCCTCTTCGCCCTGCCGCGCTTCCGCGGCTATACGCTGGTGCTCGCCTTCACCTCCTCAGTGTTCTTCGCCTTCCTCGGCGGCGCCCCGCACATCATGATGGACGTGCTGGGCCGCACGCCGATGGAATATGGCCTGTGGTTCGCCACCGTATCGGCCGGCTACATGGCGGGCAATTTCATCTCGGGGCGCTATACCCGGAAGGTGGGGCTCGACCGCATGATCATGGCGGGCTGCGGCATCACCCTGTCAGGCGGGCTCCTGTGCTTCGCCGCCGCCGTCACCGGCCTCCTGTCGCCCGCCACGCTGTTCCTGCCCATGTGCCTTGCTGCCCTCGGCAACGGCCTCACCATTCCCAACGGCACGGCGGGCGCCATCAGCGTGGACCCGCGCCTGACGGGCGCTGCGGCCGGCTGGTCGGGCTTCGCGCAGATGGCCTGCGGTGCGGCCGCCTCGCAGCTCGTCGGCTCCCTGCAGGACGGCTGGCCCGCGGCAGTGTTCTGGTTCATGGCCGGGGCGAGCCTGCTGGCGCTGCTCTCCCACCTCGCCGCGCTGCGCAAGGCGGAACCCGCCGGCTGAGCCAGCCCGTGACGCCTCCCCTCCTGCGGTCACGGTCCGCGAGTCTCAGCGCTTCCCCCCCGCCCCCGGCCACCCTATATTCCCCCCATCATGGGACATTCACGCCAGGACGGCGGCTTCGCGGAAGCGCCGCAGCCGTTCGATTACAGCTCCGCCGAATCGATCACGGGAGGCCTCGGCCCCCTGCGCCCGGAATTCG
This sequence comes from Aestuariivirga sp., assembly GCF_044239095.1. Taxonomy (GTDB): domain Bacteria; phylum Pseudomonadota; class Alphaproteobacteria; order Rhizobiales; family Aestuariivirgaceae; genus Aestuariivirga. Next base: position 10,487 of record NZ_JBIICB010000084.1, read on the forward strand.
TGCCGCTCGCCAGCTTCACCCCCGTCAAGCCGCCCAAGCCGCCGAAGTCGGATGGCGGCCGCCGCCTGAAAGTGGTCTCGGAGTTCGAACCGCAAGGCGACCAGCCCACCGCCATCAAGGAGCTGGTCTCCGGCGTCCAGCAGATGGAGCGTGACCAGGTGCTGCTCGGCGTCACCGGCTCCGGCAAGACCTTCACGGTGGCCAAGGTCATCGAGGCCACGCAGCGCCCGGCCCTCATCCTCGCCCCCAACAAGACGCTGGCCGCCCAGCTCTATGGCGAGTTCCAGAGCTTCTTCCCCGAAAACGCGGTGGAATATTTCGTCTCCTACTACGACTACTACACGCCGGAGGCCTATGTGCCCCGCAGCGACACCTATATCGAGAAGGAATCCGCCATCAACGAGCAGATCGACCGCATGCGCCACTCGGCCACGCGTTCGCTGCTGGAGCGCGATGACGTGATCGTGGTGGCCTCCGTCTCCTGCATCTATGGCATCGGCGATGTCGAGACCTATTCCGCCATGGCCTTCCAGCTGAAGAAGGGCGACCGCACGCCCCAGCGCCAGCTTCTGGCCGATCTCGTGGCCCTTCACTACAAGCGCAATGACCAGAACTTCGTGCGCGGCACCTTTAGGGTGCGCGGCGACACGATCGAGCTCTTCCCCTCCCACTTCGAGGACCGCGCCTGGCGCATCTCGCTGTTCGGCGACGAGATCGAGCAGATCTCCGAGTTCGACCCCCTCACCGGCCAGAAGGCGGCGGAGCTGGAGCAGATCAAGGTCTATTCCAACTCGCATTACGTCACACCCAAGCCCACGCTGGAACAGGCCGTCTCCCGCATCAAGAACGACCTGCGGATCAGGCTTCAGGAGTTCAACACCGCCGGCCGCCTGCTCGAAGCCCAGCGCCTCGAGCAGCGCACCATGTTCGACATCGAGATGATGATGGCCACCGGCAGCTGCGCCGGCATCGAGAATTATTCGCGTTACCTCACCGGCCGCAAGCCCGGCGAGCCGCCGCCCACCCTCTTCGAATATCTGCCCGACAATGCGCTGGTCTTCGTGGACGAAAGCCACGTCACCATCCCGCAGATCGGCGGCATGTTCCGCGGCGACTTCAACCGCAAGGCCACGCTCTCCGAATACGGCTTCCGCCTGCCCTCCTGCATCGACAATCGCCCGCTCCGCTTCGAGGAGTGGGACGCGATGCGCCCGCAGACCGTCTGCGTCTCGGCGACACCCGGCAAATGGGAAATGAACCAGACTGGCGGCGTCTTCGCCGAGCAGGTCATCCGCCCCACCGGCCTCATCGACCCGCCCGTCTTCATCCGCCCGGTGAAGGACCAGGTGGACGATCTCGTGGCCGAATGCCGCGAGGTGGCGCTGAAAGGCTACCGCATCCTCGTCACCACGCTCACCAAGCGCATGGCGGAGGACCTGACGGAATACATGCACGAACAGGGCATCCGCGTGCGCTACATGCATTCCGACATCGACACGCTGGAGCGCATCGAGATCATCCGTGACCTGCGGCTCGGCGCCTTCGACGTGCTGATCGGCATCAACCTGCTGCGCGAGGGCCTGGACATTCCCGAATGCGCGCTCGTCGCCATTCTCGATGCCGACAAGGAAGGCTTCCTCCGCTCGGAAACCTCACTGGTCCAGACCATCGGCCGCGCCGCCCGCAACGTGGATGGCCGGGTGATCCTCTATGCCGACCAGATCACCGGCTCCATGGAACGCGCCATCGCGGAAACGGACCGCCGCCGCGAAAAGCAGGTGGCCTATAATGAGGCCAACGGCATCACCCCGCAGTCGATCAAGCGCAACATCGGCGACATTTTGAAGAGCGTCTACGAACGCGACCACGTCCGCGCCGACGCCGGCCTCCTGGAAGACGGCGGCCCCCTCATCGGCCACAACCTCGAAAAGGTCCTCGCCGACCTCGAAAAGAAAATGCGCGAAGCCGCCGCCAACCTCGAATTCGAGGAAGCCGCGAGACTGCGCGACGAGGTGAAGCGCCTGAAGGCCGTGGAACTGGCGGTGATCGACGACCCCACGGTACGGCAGAGCAACATCAAGGACGCGACGGCGAGCTGGCCCCAGCCGAAGGGTGAGAGGCGGGCGAGCTCGAAGGCGGGGAAACCGGGGACGCGGGCGTTCAGGGGGCCTAAGAGGTAGTTTTCGTGATTTACAGTTGCGTTTTGTTATCTTAGCGTAAGGTCTCAAATCGCGAGGCCGCCCCATGGCTCGGACAACGAAGAGAACACTGCCGCTTGTGAGACTGGCTGCGTTGTTACTGCTCGTCTTACAAATTTTCTCTGCGAACGTCGCCCTTGCCGGGACGTCTGCGGGAGAAACAGATCAGACCTTCACAGAAGCGCAAGCGGCCTATGATCGCAGAGATTATGCCACCGCCTTCACAAAGTGGCGGGAGCTGGGGGAGCGCGGCAATGCGCAAGCGCAATACCATGTGGGGCATATGATCTTTCGTGCGGAGGGCACGAATTACGACATCAGGGAAGCCCGCCAGTGGCTCGAGCGCGCCGCAAAGGGCGGCATTGAACTGGCGCAGGTCGAATTGGCGGACCTCCTTGCCAGCAGACAGGGAGGTCAGCATGACGCGCCGCTGGCCGTGTTCTGGTATGAGGCAGCAGTCAAGCAAGGCAACGTGAAAGCAATGCGGGAATTGGCCGGGCTCTACAGCGGAAAACCGGGTGTCCCCGAGAATCAGAAGAGAGCCACAGCACTCTACAAGGCGGCCGCAGAGCGCGGAGACTCGAAGGCACAGACGATGCTGGGATTACGCTATGGAGCAGGCGAAGGCATCAGGCGCGATGAATACAAGGCCTATCTCTGGCAGACGATTTCCGCGCTGACCATCGCGAAAACCGATCCCAAAGAGTCGGAGGCAGCAATCGTGATACGCGATTGGCTCCCGTGGACGCTCTCCAAACGGCAGAAGCAGGCTGCTGAGCGGGAGGCACGAACGTGGATCGAAAAGAACGCCGCCAAGTAGTGAGGCGTGACTCCCGGACGGGCCCTCGAAGCAGCTGACCCCAGCCACAGGGGGAAAGACGCGCGAGCTCAAAAGCGGGGAAGCCGGGGACGCGGGCGTTCAGGGGGCCGAAGAGGTAGAAGCTACAGTTTCAAGCCCCCTTTGGAGCGCAACCTCCGCGCAAGAAGCACGGAGGATTTGCAGATAGTACTAAGCCGCAACCGGCATACGCGCGACTGCATTGTCCTCCAAAGCAATAAGACGAGCACTGGCGTAAGCGGCGCGAGTTCTCTCGTTCTCTTCAACAGCCTTCTCACCTACTTCTTCGACAGCTTCCTCTAGCACCGACACCAATGGTATAAACGCCCCATCAGTCACCTGGTGCCTCCTACTCAATTCATTTAAAAAGAAGTTTCTAAATCCTTTTAATCTAAATCCCACGAGGTCGCGCGAAAACATATCTAGCGCAAGCGTCAAAAACTCATCGACCCGCCTATACACAATTGGATCGTCTCGACGGACATACTCTACGTAGTCCCCGTCAGCATAGTATATTGCCGTCGGATTGTACGGTGTCACAAGATCAATCTGATCTAGGTTCTTATGTTCCATTCATCCCTCCTCACCACAGTCTTCTTGCGAACCGGGTTTCAAATTCAACAGGCAGATCCGGACCGTTTGGATCTGCTTCAGAGAAAAGCCAATGTGTTACCACCCCCGAGGCCATTGCGTTTGGCTCATATGGGACATCTAGCTTTACGCAAGTGAGAAATACTACATCTTCTGGTACACTAAATTTTTCCGCGGTACCAGTCGGCGACGGCCTGTAACGATAGGCGCATGAAGGTTTCGTCACGTAGACCACTACGCCATCGCCGCCATCCTGGTTCCCAATTGGCCGCTTCAAGCCTTCAAAACAAGCGTGGGCCTGTCGCAAAGACGACAATCCAGCCGCCGGTGGATAATTCTTGGAGGCTCCCACCCCTAGCACAGGAGGTGGCAAGCCCATAACCGCACTCCAGAGCTCGAACGCAGGCTGCCGCCTGTTGGACAGCAACCCACGGTGGCAGTCAGTCGCAGAAACCCTAAACCTGCAGGTAACGTCTTGATCATATGGGCTTTTTGCGAGAACCACTGAAGGAAACCTCAACCATTCCGGTAATGGTTGCGAGCCGCCCTCAATAGAAGCCAATTTCTTCACCGATCGCCTTTCGTTACCTAAAGGATTTAATAACATATCCTAGCGGCAAAATCTACTTCTACGATACGAACTCATTGGCTCATGGTGTTCCGTACTCATCCCCGCTCAACAGAGCCGATTAGGCAAAATGGGAAAGCGCCGCCAGGTACGCCACGGGCAACACCCCAATGACGGGTCAACGAAGCCGGAGTGGCGGCATGGGGAACGTCCCGCCCGCCCCCTCACCCCGCCACAAACTCCACCTTGATCCGGTCCGGGTCCTCCACAAACCACGCGTGATAATCCGTGCCTCCGGTCGCGAAGGGATAGCGCTCGTCGTAGAGCATGGGGATTTTCTTCTTCCGGCACCAGGCCCTCAGGGCATCGACGGCCGCGCGGCTCTCCACCCGGAAGGCGAGGTGGTTCAGCCCCACGCC
>NZ_JBIICB010000085.1:0-15084 GCF_044239095.1 Aestuariivirga sp.
CCCGCATGAACGAGTTGCATGGCTACACCCACCATCCCGAGCGTGCGGCCCGCCTGATCCGCATCACGGCAGAGGGCGTCTGGCTCGACATGATCACGCTCGAAGACCCCTATCCGGTGGCGGAAGCGATCGAAACGGTGATGGCCGGATTGAAGGCCCTTTATCCCGCGCACTTCTGAAGACGCCGCGCCCGCGCGCGTTCCGACCAGGTGGGATCATCTGGCCGATAGGAACTCGCGCAAGATTAAGAGTGGCGGTCAGCCAATTGAGATCAACTCCCAATTCTCACCGTCATGCCAGCAAGAGCTGGCATCCCGCTTTCCCTGGGGTGACGGCACGGTTGGAGCACGCGGTTATAGCGGAATCGCTTGCGGCGCGAGAAATACATAAGAGTTAATTACTTACACAAATTCTTGCCCATAATCGCGCATGCACTTGAGGGCTGGTGGCGCTAGTCGACCAGCCTCTGCAGCAGCTGGTTGGTGAAGGTCAGGCGCTCCGCGAGCAAGGACACGATGACGTTGTGCAGGGCATTGGCAAGCTGCGGATCACGCGCCTCCATCTCCCTGAGCTTCTGGGCGCTCAAGACATAGGCCTTCGTCTCGAGGTCGGCGACAGCGGAGGCGTTGCGCGGCTGATTCAGGTACATGCCGATCTCACCGATCATGGTGCCCACCGTCATGGACCGCAGGCGGATCGAGCGGCCATCGGGAAGACCGAGGCTGACGGTCACGCGGCCCGACTCGATGAACATCATCTCATCGGGCGGCCCGCCCTGCCTCAGCAGGTACTCGCCCGGCTGGAAGCTGCGCGGCGCGAGATAGGCCATGAAGCTGGCGAGCGGCGCGCCTTCGGGCAACACCCTTTCGATCCGGTCCCAGATCGAGATATCCGGCGGGAAACCGGCGGCAGCGGCGGCAGCAAGGATCGTCTCCTCGCAATGCTCGAGCGCACGGTCGAGATCGGCGAAGTACAAGATCCCGCCTTCAGGGGCGAGCCCCGCCTGCCTGAACTGCGCCTCGATCGATGCGTTCATGCGGGTGAAGATGACCCGGCAGTCATTGCGCTCGCACAAAGTGCGGATCTTCGAGAAGGCCAGCATGGCGGACGAGTCGTTTGCCGGGACATCGCGAAAGTCCAGCAGCAGGTAGCGCAACGGACGCGGGCCGGGATTTACGAACATCTGCTGGACATGCGTCAGCACCGAATAGGCCGTGCCGAAGAAGATGAAGCCCTCGAGCTTGATCACGCGGATGGAGTGCCCCTGCTCCTTCAGCACTGCGAGCGCCGCCGGGCTTCTGTCCACGTTGCTGCGGTAGTCAGCGCCGCTCAGTTCCTGCCGGATCACGCGCACCCGGCTGTAGCTGAGCACGAAGATGGCCATCGCGACGGCCACGCCGACGGCCACCCCGGCAAGAATGCCCACGCTGCCGATCACCGCAACGATAAGCGCCACGATCAGGTAGTCCTGGCGCGATAGCTTGCGCCAGCCGTCATAGAGCCACTCGATCAGCAGGCCAGCGCCCATCGACAACAGGAGGCCGCCAAGCATCGCCTTGGGCATGTAGCCGAGGAGTGAGCTGCCCGCGAGCAGGGCGATCAGGCACAGAATGGCGGCGGTGAGTCCGATGATGCGGCTGTTGGCCCCCATGCGAAAGCCGAGCAATGAGGCGGACAGCGCGTGGAAGCCGACAGCACCCCCCAGCAGGCCCGACGCCATATTGGCAAGACCCGTGCCGCGCAGTTCGTGATTGATGTCGAAGTCGCTGCGCGTCGCGAGTTCGAGGCCGCTGGCATTAAGCAGGAGCGCCACGACTGACACCAGCACGATGGCCGCGAAAGTCGGCGCCTGTTTCAGGAGATGGAGCCATGCATCTGCCGGAAGCCTCGTCCACGCCGGCATTCCGAGGCCGGTGTTCTCCGGAAACGGGCCCAGCAGCTGGCCGGCGGACTGGGCCTCGGCAATGTGCACCCCGGCCGCCAGAAGCACCAGGTGATAGACGGCCACCGCGCCCAGCAGCAGGCCCGGCACAAGCAGCGGATGTCTGTAACGCCGCAGGAGAAGCACCAGCAGAACGCCGAAGGCCAACCCCGGCACCCAGAGCGCCGCGCGCAGCGGCTCGAGCAGCATTCCGAAATGGAAATTCTGGAAGGTGGAACCTGTGAGCACGGCCGCCGCGCCCATGACGATCAGCAGCCCTGAGCCAGCCAGAAAGCCGCCGATCACGGGATAGGGAATGAAGCGGATGAGCGCACCCAGCCGAAAGGCACCGAGCCCGTAGAACACCGCGCCCGCTACCACGGCCGCAACGTTCAGGCTCGCAATGATGAGCAGGATGAGGAGTTCCGCCGGCACGCTGCCGCGCATCGAGGCCGCAAGCGAGGTCGCCATTACGCCGATGATGACGGCGGGTCCGTCCTGCACCTGCGCGACGACGCCCGGATAGGTGCTGAGCAGCGCCACCAGCGCGCCCAGCACTGCGCCGCCGATCAGGATGGCATCGAGCGCGGGCGCGATCCCGCCGGGAAGCGACACCGGCATCACCAGCATGACCATGGTCGCGGAGCCCAGAATCGTGCGGATACCGGCGATCAGGCCGGCGGAAACGGCGCTTACCAAATGCTGGGCTGGATCGGCCTTGGCCACTCGCTGCATGGAGCCCCGCCGCGTCTATTGCATCGCCTGCCGGGCGGCTGGTTGCGTGTCATGGAGAAACATCGGCGGCTCCGCTCGTCGTTCAGGCCACCCTTGAGGCCAGATCTGTCGATACCAGTAAACCGCACGCCCGCATACCGGATCGGCTCGGGAGCCCGGAGCCACGGTGCCGTTTCGCTGTCAACCAGCCGGAACGCCCGGCCACCAATAACGTCTGCAATCCGAACTCCTGATTGCGCGGCCGCTCAGGCGGCGCGGACCGGCAGCCCGAGTACCTTCCGCATGTGGGCGAGGATCAGATCGCGCCCGCGTGCGCCGGTTTCTGCTGTGGCGCGCGCCGCGCTTTCCACATACCAGCGCTCAGGGGAAAAGGCCGTCATGTCCACGGCCTCCGGGCACATGGCCATCATGAGTGATGTCTCGCCCTCGCCTGCATGATCGAACGGGTACTGACCGATCGTCTCCGCCGTCATCAGCGGATGGATCTTGATCCAGTTGAACGGGTCATCGCCGCCCGCCTGCGCAGCATAGTAGCCCGCCATCTTGCCGTCGCCCCACCAGCCTTCTCCGCGCGTTGTCTCGAGGAATGAGAACAAGGCCTGCCGGGCGCCGAACTTGAAGGCGAGGTCCGTCGGCATGCCCACCGCGAAATTCTCCGACTGGTGGTGGATGAAGGCATGAATGTTCCGGAACCCGACCCGCAGCAGGCCGGTGAAGACCTCACGCGCGAAGGGGTGGAGCACGCTCGAATCCACATGCACGCTGCCCGTCCCCCCGGGAGGTTCGACCGCATAGCTCGCCGCACCATAATAGAAGGGCGGCAGGATCACGATCTCCGCCTCCTTCTCCAGGATGTCGAGGGCTGAGGTCACCGCCAGCGTGTCCATGCCAACCGCCATGTGCTCGCCGTGGTACTCGAGCACGCCCAGCGGCAGCACCAGGGGCGTGTTGGCGGCAATAGCGGCGCGAATCTGGTGGGGGAGCATCATTTCATAGCGCATGGCGGAAGGCTCTCGACTGGTGGGTAAAGCTGCCCTAGTCTCCGCCGCCGCGAAGCGGGACGCAAGATCCCGGATCAGAAGGGGAAGCGGAGTGGCCTCGGTAGACATCATTGACGTGCGCAAGAGCTACGGAGACCAGGAGGTCATCCACGGCCTTTCCATCGCCATCGCGGATGGGGAGTTCGTGGCGCTGGTGGGCCCTTCGGGCTGCGGCAAGTCCACATTGCTGCGCATGATCGCGGGGCTGGAGGACATCAGCGCCGGCGACATCCGCATTGGCGAGCGGGTGGTGAACACCCTCCCCCCGAAGGACCGGGACATCGCCATGGTGTTCCAGACCTACGCCCTCTACCCGCACAAGACGGTGGCCGAGAACATGGGCTTCGCCCTGAGGCTGCGCAAGACGCCGCGCGCGGAGATTGAAGAGCGCGTCAAGAAGGCAGCCGAGATCCTCGATCTCGTGCCCTATCTCAAGCGCTATCCGCGCCAGTTGTCGGGCGGCCAGCGCCAGCGCGTGGCCATGGGCCGCGCCATCGTGCGCGCACCGAAAGTCTTCCTCTTCGATGAGCCTCTCTCCAACCTCGACGCCAAGCTGCGTGTGCAGATGCGCGCCGAAATCAAGGAGCTGCACCAGCGGCTGAAGACGACGACGGTCTACGTCACCCATGACCAGGTCGAGGCCATGACCATGGCGGACCGCATCGTGGTGCTGCATGACGGCATCGTGGAACAGGTGGGTACACCCCTCGAGCTCTATGACCGGCCGAACAACCTCTTCGTCGCGGGCTTCATCGGCTCGCCGTCGATGAACATGTTCAAGGGCACGATCCGCGGCGGGGCAGCCCCCCATTTCGAAACGGCGGGTGGCGTGAGGCTGCCGCTTGCCGCGGTTCCACAAGGCGCTGACGGGCGCGCGGGCGTTTATGGCATCCGGCCCGAGCATCTGACGCTGGGTGGCGCAATCGAGTCCCAGGTCACGGTCATCGAGCCCACGGGAGCGGAAACCCAGGTGATCGCGCGGCTCGGCGGCCAAAAGATCACCGGCGTCTTCCGTGAGCGCGTCTCGGCAAAGCCCGGCGACAGCATCGCCATGTCGCCTGATGTGTCGCTCGTCCATGTGTTTGACGCGGAAACAGGCAAGCGCATCTCCTAAACTTACCCCACGAGGATGTTTCGCAGCCATCGCATTGTGCACTGCACATGTTGCAGCGCACGACAAGTTGGCGCCGGGGCCTGCCTTTCCCAGCTGCACTTCGTTGACTTTGTTTCCTGTTCTTGCATAGTCGGCGCCGCGTTCACCACGAGACAAGGTAACAATCGACGCAACCGGCAAACGGCTGCGCATGACATTGCACCGCGACGGCAACGGACGCTGACAGGGAGGACCCAAAGCTATGAAGATTGAACACTATAACATGATGATGAGCCGCCGCGGCATGCTGAAGAGCGCTGCAGGCGCGGCTGCACTTGCCGCCATCGGTGGCCCGGCGCTGAACATCCGCACCGCCTTTGCGGCGGACGATCTGCGCGCCGCGATTCTGAAGATCCCCGGTGTGGGTGCAGGCCAGCCGACCGATGCCGACTGGCAGAAGGTGGGCGAGATGTGCTTGGGCCCCACGAAGGAGAACGTGGCGGAAGGCGAGTTCAAGGGTGTTGAGCTCTCCTTCATGGGCCTCAACAACCAGAACGTCCACAACGTGCTGTTCCGCGGCCTGTCCAAGGCCTGGGCTGACTACACGGGCGCCACCATCAACTGGATCGACCTCGCGCAGGCCGACTACAATGCCCGCCTCCAGCAGTCGATCGCCACCGGCACGGTGGACTTCGACGTGATCGAAATGGGCGCCCCCTTCGAGGGCGACGTCTGCGGCAAGGGCCTTGCCTCGGTGATGCCGGACTGGGTCGCCAAGCAGATCGACATGGATGACTACGTGGGCTACCTCAAGGCCCCCGTCGGCACCTGGGACGGCAAGACCTATCGCGTCTCCTGCGACGGCGACTGCCACAACTTCAACTACCGCTCGGACGTGTTCGCCGATGCGGGCCTCGCCGAGGAATGGAAGAAGTCCGGCGGCGCTGGCGAATGGGGCGTGCCGAAGACCTGGCAGCAGGTCAATGCCGCCACCAAGTTCCTGAAGGGCAAGCAGCTCAACGGCCAGGATCTCTATGGCTACCTCGACCCGTGCAAGGGCTGGGGCGGCTTTGCCTTCTACTTCCTGGGCTCGCGCGCCACGGCCTATGCCAAGCACCCCGATGACCGCGCCTTCCTGTTCGATCCGGACACGATGAAGCCGCGCGTCAACAATCCGGCCTGGGTGCGCGCCATCCAGGACGTGATCGACTCGCTGCCCAGCCTGCCGGCTGACCAGCTCAACGCCGACCCCGGCACCACCGGCTTCCAGCAGTTCCTCGCTGGCACCGGATCCATGCTGTCGTGGTGGGGCGACATCGGCTCGAACGTCAAGACCAACGACACCTCGGTGGTGGGCGACGTCACGGCCTTCGACATCCTCCCCGGCTCGGACGATGTCTACAACGCCAAGTCCGGCCAGTGGGAAAAGCTCGCCTCGGGCCCGAACTACGCCCCGAACATGGCCTACATCGGCTGGGGCATCTATGTCATGGCCCGCGTCGACGCCGATGCGAAGAAGCAGAAGGCGGCCTGGTCGCTCGCTGCCCACCTCGGCGGCAAGGACATCTCGCTGTGGATGGCGGCTTATCCGTCGGGCTTCCAGCCCTACCGCCAGAGCCACTTCAACGTCGCGGAGTGGACGGCATCTGGCTATGACGAGGCGTTCATCAAGAACTTCCTCGACAGCCAGGCCAACTCCTACAACCACCCGAATGCCGCAATCGAGCCGCGCATCCCCGGCATCTTCCAGTACTACTCGGTCGCCGAGGACGAACTCTCGAAGATCTATGCCGGCCAGATGACGGCACAGGCCGGTGCGGACGCCATCGCCGCCGCCTGGGAAAAGATCACGGACCAGCTGGGCCGCGACAACCAGATCAAGCTCTACAAGGCCTCTCTCGGCATGTAAGCTACGCCTCCGGGGCCGGCGGCATCACGCTGCCGGCCCCTTTTCGTTTTTCAAGAAGGGTTGAATGAGCTCCGTTTCCTCAGCAGCAACTGGCCACGATGCCGTCGCCCCCACCGTGGCGCCGCAGCGCCAGCGCATGGGCAGCCTGCTGATCCGCGTCTCCACCCTGCTTCTCGCCCTGCTCGTCCTCGTCGAGGTGCTCCATGCGGCGGGCGTCATCTCCTTCGGTTTTCCCAACTGGCAGCCGATCCTCTTCGGCTATGTGCTGTGGAGCGCTGCGCTCTGCTGGGGCCTGATCCTGCGCGACGGTGAAATGGGCTGGCGCGCGCTCTTCGTGCTGCCGGCCATCCTCTTCACGCTGGCGCTCGTCATCTTCCCGACCTTCTTCGGCTTCTTCATCGCATTTTCGGACTGGAACCTGCAGTCCGCCACCGGACGCCAGTTCAACGGCCTCGACAATCTCCGCCAGCTCTGGGCCGATCCCTATTTCTGGAACGCGCTCGGCAACATGGTGTTCTACGTCCTGACCGTCATCGTGCAATATGCGATCGCCTTCGGCCTCGCCATGCTGCTCAATGCCGACATCAAGGCGCAGAAATTCTTCCGCGTGGCCTTCCTCCTGCCCTTCATGCTGTCGCCCGTTGCGGTCAGCTGGATGATCGGCAAATCGATGCTGGAATACCGCTTCGGGCCCGTCACCAACCTGCTGCGCTGGCTCGGCTGGGAGAACCCCTCGCTTCTCACCTCGCCCTGGCTGGCGAAGACCACGATCGCCATCATGGACGCCTGGGTGTGGATCCCCTTCATGATGATCATGATCCTCGCCGGCCTCCAGGCACTCTCGAAGGAAGTGCAGGAAGCCGCCAAGGTCGACGGCGCCACCGGCTGGCAGGGCTTCTGGCAGATCACCTTCCCCTTGATGCTGCCCGTCTCGATGACCACCATCGTCCTGCGCATCATCTTCCAGCTGAAGCTTGCCGACATCGTGATCAACACCACCTCCGGCGGCCCCGGCGGCGCCACCGACACGATCTCGAGCTTCATCTTCCGCGAATACAAAGACCGTTCCAACGTCGGCTACGGCACGATGATCGCGGAAGTCTACCTCATCATCATCATCATCTTCGTGGCACTGCTGCTATGGGCCACCAGCCGCTTCATGCAGAGGCACGCCTGATGCCGCGCACGCTGTCCCGCATCCTGATCTATACAGCGCTCATCGTCTGGACGATCATTGCGCTGTTCCCGATCTTCTGGACCTTCTCCACCACCTTCAAGGTGGCGAAGGACGTGCAGCTGGGCCACATCATCCCGTGGGTGGATTTCAAGCCGGCCTGGCTGGGGCTTCGCGCCATCGGCCTCTCACCCGACACGATCTTCACCGAGTCGACACCGCGCGCCGAATTCATCAAGCGCTTCTGGAACTCGATCCAGGCCTCGATCGGCGCCTCGCTGCTGGCGCTCATCCTCGGCTCCACCGCCGCCTATGGCCTGAGCCGCTTCCAATACAAGTGGAAGATCTGGAAGAACCGCGACATCTCCTTCTTCTTCCTGTCACAGCTCATCCTGCCGCCCGTCGTGCTCGCCATGCCCTTCCTCGTCCTCTACAAGGAGCTGGCGCTGCTCGACTCGATGGTGGGCCTCATCCTCATCTACACGCTCTCGGTGCTGCCCATCGTGATCTGGATCATGAAGGACCAGTTCGACTCGATCCCGCAGGAGCTTGAACAAGCAGCGCTCGTCGATGGCTGCTCGGCCTGGGGTGCCTTCTTCCGCATCATCCTGCCCATCGCCCTTCCGGGCATGGTGGCGGCCTTCATCCTCTCCGTCATCCTGTGCTGGAACGAGTATTTCTTCGCCGCCCTGCTCACCTCGAGCCACGCCAAGACCCTGCCGGTGATGGTGGCGAGCCAGACCGGCTCGCAAGGCATCAGCTGGTGGTCGATGGCGGCGCTGGCCTCCGCCGCCATCCTGCCCCTGATCATCATCGGCATCTTCCTCGAGCGCTACATCGTGAAGGGCCTCACCACAGGTGCTGTGAAATAACTCAGCGGTAAGGTTTCACCGCCTCGTGAATGCCGCGGAAACGGGCATAGAGGCGGTCATAAATCTCGCGCTTCGCCGGGTCGGGGCGGATCTCGGCGACAACCGGGTTCCACACGGCCATGTCGCCCGGTTTCGCATCGCCCACGGCCAGCGCCGCCAGGAAGGCATCGCCGAAGGAGGCGCCCCAGCTCTTCTCGCGCAGCTGCTGGACCACGTTGCAGCTGTCCGAGATCGCCTGAGACCACACTTTGCTGCGTGTTCCGCCACCCACCGCGAACACCTCGCGTGGCGGCTGGCCCGCCTTTTCATAAGTCTCGATGATGTGACGCGTGGCCTGTGCGATGCCTTCCAGGCAGGCCCGGAACATGTCGCCCCGCGTATGCGTGAGGTCGAGGCCAAAGACCATGCCCTTGGCTTGCGGGTCGAACAGCGGCGTCAGCGCGCCGGAGAAATAGGGCAGCACCACAAGCCCGTTGGCGCCCGGCGGCGAGGCCATCGCCTCATCGTTCAGCACGCGGATCGCGTCGGCGGGCGAAAGGTCTGAGGCCATCACGCGGCGGAACCAGTGCGTGAGCGTTCCCGCCGTCGAGACGCCCGCCATCGCCGCATGCTGCCCCTTGAACAGCCAGGGCGAATACCACAGCGATGCCTCCCGCACCTGCTCTGCCGTGATCTCGATGATGAAGATGGTCGAGCCATACATCATCATCATCTGGCCAGGTTCGGTCACGCCTACGCTCACCGCTTCCGCCGCCGCATCGATGGTGCCGGCGATCACCGGCGTTCCCCGGGCAAGCCCCGTTTCCTCCGCCGCGCGCGCCGTCACATGGCCGATGACGTCGGTCGTCCAGTAAAGATCCGCCATCCGCTCCATGGGGATCGTGCCGGGGGCGAGCTCGTCGCTCCAGCCGAGCTTGCCCGGCAGGTAATAGGGCGTCGAGTTTCCGGCCGAGTAGTGGTCGATGGCATAGGCGCCGGTGAGGCGGAAGTTGATGAAGGAGGTCGAGTTCAGGAACTTGTGCGCCTTGGCATAGATCTCCGGCCGGTTGCGCTTCAGCCACAGCATCTTGGGGCCCGCAGCCTGGGTGGACAGCGCATTGCGGCAGCGCTCGAGGATCACGTCCTCGCCGATCGCGGCATTGAGCTCCGCGATCTCCGCCGTGGCGCGTGTGTCCACGCCATAGAGAATGCCGTTCATCAGCGGGTTGCCATCGCTGTCAACGGGGAGCACGCAGGGGCCGATGGCGCTCGCGCCGATGGCGGCGATGGAGGCAGGATCGATCCGGCTCTCGGCCAGCATCTTGCGCGTCACGAAGACGAAGTCGCCCCACCAGTCGCGCTCCGCGTCATGCTCGGCCCAGCCGGGCTGCGGCACGATCATCTGGTGGGGCCGTGCGGCCTGCGCGACGATCCTGCCATCACCCGTGACGATCACGCCCTTGGTTTCATAGGTGCCGACGTCGACGCCCAGATAGTGCTTCATTCGACGTAATCATCCCTGTCGAGCGAGAAACTGGCATCGATGCGGCGCAGCGCCGCCAGCAGCAGCCGCGTCAGGCTCTCGAGATCGGCCAGATCACACACTTCAAGTGCTGAATGCGTGTAACGCGCCGGGAACCCCATATCGATCGAGGCCACCCCCTTGCCCACGAGCTGCACATAGGACGTCTCCGTCAGCGCGCCGATATGGGCACTCCGCTGCAGCGTGATCTTCTCGTGGTCCGCTGTTGACTGGAACAGCTGCACAAGGGCCGGATGCGGGATGCAGCCGTTGAGCGTGCCACGCCCGTGGAAGCTGAACATGCTCATCACCGGCCCCGCCCCAAGCTTGACATCGCCGCGATGGCCCATGTCGGGTGTATCGGTGGCCAGCGCCAGGTCGAGCTGCACGCAGATGTCGGGCTGCAGCACCTGCGCCGCCGTCACGGCGCCGCGCAGGTTGAACTCTTCCAGCACCGAGAAGACGAGATGGATGGTGGGAAGATTGCGCAGCTCCTTCGTCGCCCGCGCCAGCTCGAGCATGATGGCGCAGGCCGCGCGGTCATCGACTGACGTGCCGCCCAGCCTGCCGCCCGCGAGCTCCACCACATTGGGTTTGTAGACGATGGGCGTTCCGACATTCACGCCCGCCGCAACAGCCTCCTCCCCGCTGCGGAAGCCGCAATCGATGTAGAGCTCCTGATAGGGCACCACGCGGTATTTCTCTTCCGGCGTGGTCGCATGGTGGCTCTTGTTGGCGATAATGCCGGGCAGTGTCTTGCCCTGCCCGATGCACAGCAGCACCTCATGCGCGGCCAGCGCGCGCTCCGGCACGCCGCCCACGCGCTCCGCGCGGATCATGCCAGAGGCTTCGATCTTGCGCACGATCAGCCCCAGCTGGTCCATGTGGCCGATCAGCATCACGGAGGGCAGGTTCGGATCCCCCTCGATGGTAGCAATGAGATTGCCCAGCATGTCCGTCTTCGCGGAAAGCCCCAGGGCCTTCAGCTCCGCCTTGATATAGCGGCGCACGTTGCCCTCGAAGCCGCTGAGCCCCGGAATCATCATCAGGGCTTCGGTCCAGCGCTTGATCCTGTCCTGCATGATCAATCGCCCCGCGCCTTGCGGGCCTTGTCCATGAAGTCCTTCGCACGCGCCGGGTCAACCGCGTTCCAGGTGTCGCCGTCAACCTTCAGCGAGGAGCCGACGACGCAGCCATCGGCGATCTTCATCACATCCGCCACGGTGGCATGCTTCACCCCCGTATTGGCCAGCACGGGCACCTCCGGCACAACGCGCTTCACGGCCTCGAGGTCGGACAAGGCCGCCGCCTCGCCCGTGATGACGCCGGACACCAGGATCGCATCGGGGATCGAGGAGAACACCGCGCTCCGCGCCCGGTCGGGCAGGCTGCGCTGGTCCAGCGACCAGGCGAATTCGGCAGAAATATTGTACATCAGCGCCAGGTCCTTGCGCCCCAGCCGGTCGCGGTAGCGCATGGCGGCGCCCGCATCGGGAAGCCACATCCCCATGTCGGAGGCATGGGTACCGGTGAAGATCTCGCGGGCAAAGGACGCTCCCGTCGCAGCGCCGAGCGCCACGGTGGCCATCGGGTCCCACAGCACGTTGACGCCGAATGGCACGGTGATCTCGTGGCGCACCTGGCCGATGATGTAGGCCATGGTGGCGGTCGAGGCGGTGTCGACCTTGAACTCATAGGGCCGGTCGTTCTCGTTGCCGAACATCACGGCATCGACGCCCGCATCCTGCAGCGCCTTCAGGTCCTTGCGCACGCCAGCCAGCAGCCCGGGCAGCCCGGCCTCCGCATCATGCAGCGGCGAGCCGGGAAGCGCCCCGAAATGCACCATGGCGATCACCGGTTTCCTGGTCTTGAACAGTCTCTCGAACTTGCCGGGCATCCCGGTTTCCCCCATCTGTTTTGGTCGTGGATTTTTCCTCCCGAATTGGTAACGGAAGCTCTGCGCTCCCGCAAGCTGAGAGGCCATGACGTGTCGACATCCACCACCCGCTTCGCCTACGCGACCCGCCTCAACGGCTTCAAGGCCGATGCGGCGAAGGTCTGGCCGGGGCGCAACCGCATCACCGCGCTGGACCTCATCGCGCGGGCGGCGACCGTTCCGGGCCTTTCGGCGGTGGATTTCAACTTCCCCGACCATCTCGAGGGCACCACGCCAAAGGAGATCCGCTCCACGCTCGATGGCCTCGGCATCAGCCTCAACGGCTTCGCCATGCGCTATTACTCCGACCCTGGCTTCAAAAAGGGCGCGCTCTCCCACCCCGACAAGGCGATCCGCGCCAAGGCGCTGGACCTGACGCTGCGCGGCATCGACGCGATGGCGGAGGCCGGTGGCGACCTGATGACCCTGTGGCTCGGCCAGGACGGATTCGACTATTCCTTCCAGGCCGATTACCTAAAGTTGTGGGACGAGACAGCGGAGGCGCTTGCCATCATCGCCGCGCACAATCCGGCCATCGACGTGTCGATCGAGTACAAGCCCAACGAGCCGCGTGCCTTCAGCCTGCTACCGGACGTGGCCACCACCCTCCTCATGGTTGCGGACGTGGGCGCGAAGAATTTGGGTGTCACGCTCGACTTCGCCCATGTTCTCTATGCCGATGAAATGCCGGCCTATGCGGCGGCCCTCATCCACCGCCGCAGCCGTCTGCTCGGCGTTCACCTCAATGATGGTTATGCCAAGCGTGACGATGGCCTGATCGCGGGCAGCGTGCATGTGATCCAGACGCTCGAACTGCTCTACACGCTGGAGAAGCTGGGCTACGATAAGGCCATCTATTTCGATACATTTCCGGACGCCGTGGGCCTCGACCCCGTGTCGGAATGCTCCGCCAACATCTCCGCTGTCGAAGGCATGTGCCGCGTGCTGGATCGTCTCAGGGGCAATACGGCCCTCGACCAGGCCATCGCCGCGCAAGACGCGGTGGCGAGCCAGCGCATCCTCCACACGGCACTCTATGGTGCCGCATGATCGACGTCAGCGTTGTCGGCAGCCTGCATCTCGACATCATGGTGGCCGCCCCCCGCCTGCCACAAGTTGACGAGACGCTGATCGGCTCATCCTGGCACTACAAATGCGGCGGCAAGGGCGGCAACCAGGCGGTGGCCGCCGCCCGCGCAGGCGCGAAGACAGCCTTTGGCGGCCAGACGGGCAGCGATGACTTCGGCAAACGTCTGCGGACCAATCTCACTTCGGCCGGCGTCGACACCACCCATGTTGATATCGACCCCGGTCAAGGCAGCGGCATGAGCGTCGCCATCAGCGAGGAGGCGGGCGAATATGGCGCGGTGGTCGTTTCCGGCGCCAATCTGACGATCGATCCAAACGCCATCGAAACGCGGTGGGAACAGCTGTGGCGCACCAAGGTGATGCTGCTGCAGAACGAGATCCCGGAGGCCGTGAGCATCACCGCCGCGCTCAACGCCCGCCGGAACGGTGCGCTCGTCATTCTCAACGCAGCGCCCGTGCGTGACATGTCGCCGGTTTTCATGAACCTGATCGACGTCCTCGTGGTGAACCGGGTCGAAGCGCGGATGCTGTCAGGCACGGACGATCCTGACCGCGCCCTGGCCACCCTTCACACGCCACGCTGCGACGTGATCATCACCCGAGGTGCCGAGGGACTGTCACTGATGACACGGGACGGCGTGCGGACCGATATTCCCGCTCTCCCGGTCAAGCTCGTGTCTGCCCACGGGGCGGGCGACTGCTTCTGCGGCACGCTCGCCGCCCGGATTGCAGCGGGCGAGGATCTCGGCTTCGCATGCCGCCTCGCCTCCGCCGCTGCCGCTCGCCTGGTCTCCACGCCTCGAGCATGATCGCCAAAAGTGGAAACCACTTTTGCGACAAGATCATGCTCAAACCATTGATCCGCTCGCGCCCGCTGAGACCTCAGGGCTCGAGCGATTTTCGCAGCGAGGCTGCGCCCCATTGCAGCAGGTCGACATCCACCGCCGCGGCGAGGAAGGTGAAGCCGAGGCCCTGGTAGGTCTTGATGACCTCGGCATTGCCGCCGAAGGCTCCGGCCACCAATCCGTTGCGGCGGGCCGCGTCGGACACCTTGCGCATGGCATCGAGTGTCTGCTGGCCGAGCTTGTCGATCCCTGCCCCGCGCGACAGCGTGATCGAGAGATCGGACGGACCCACGAACAAGCCGTCCAGTCCTGGCGTTGCGGCGATCTCCTCGACATTCTGGAGGGCCTCGACGGTCTCCACCATGGAAAACACCATGGTCATCCGGTTGGCCTCCCGCAAATATTCAGACGGGGCGAGGCCAGACGCCTGAAGGGCGGTGTAGCCGCCCCAGCTCCGCGCGCCCATGGGGGGATATTTCGCAGCCCGGACCAGCGCCTCTGCCTGGGCACGGGTGTTGACCATGGGCGAGATCACGCACACCGCGCCTGCGTCAAAGGCCTGGCCGGGAATCGCCGGATCGTTCCACAGGCTGCGCACCAGCGCCGGGCGCCTGGCGGCATTGATCGCCGCGATCATCGGCGCGGCATCGGAAAAGCCGATCATGCCGTGCTGCATGTCAAGGCAGACGCCGTCGAAAGGCAGTCTCGCCACCTGGGCTGCAAGGGCCGCCGAGGGAACGGACATCCATGAAAACAGGAACGGCTCGCCAGTGGCGAGCCGTTGTCTCAGGTCAAAATGCTCAGCCGTCACTTAAGAGGCTGCCTTGATCTGCTCAACCGCCTGGGCCATCAGCTCATCCATGGTGCGGCGGATCTGGTGGTCGGACTGCTCGACATTCTTGGCGTCAAAATCAGCGCGGATCTTGCGGAACACGTCATCGTCGCCCGCTTCCTGGAAATCGGCCATGA
>NZ_JBIICB010000350.1:0-3780 GCF_044239095.1 Aestuariivirga sp.
AACCAGGCCCGGAAAGCCGTGCGCCGGGCCGGGCTGGCGAAGGCCCTGACATGGCTGGCGGCTGCTGTGGGCCTTGGTTTCGTGCTGGTCTTCCTCGCACAGGCGGGGCTTTTCTCCGCCATGATGCCGCGGGAACCGGAGGCGCCGCCCCCGGCGCGCGCCGACCAGATCGCCGCGGTCGAATCCACCATCACCGGCATGGATAACGAAAACCTGCCTTATGAGGTGAAGGCAAAGCGTGGCTGGCAGGACGAGAAGACCCCCTCCCTCGTTCACCTGGTGGAGCCCGCCGGCGTGTTCCGCCGTGCTGGCGGCACGGAGTTCACAATCACCGCCGAAACAGGTCTTTTTGATACGGAAACCAGGAAACTGGAGCTTAACGGCAATGTCGTGCTTGAGCAAAAAGACCGGTTCAAGGCCCGCATGGACCGCGCCAATGTGGTGCTGGGGGAGAAGCGCCTTGCCTCCGAAAGCCCGGTCGCCGTCACTTTTCCAAACGGCACGATTAATGCCAACGGCATGCAAATAACCGATGACGGTGCGCGAATTCTGTTCTTGAATGGGGTCAAGACACGCTTTGACGCGCCACAGGCCAAGGGAGACGTAAATCCATGACGACAAGGTTCGCCGCCATTTTCGCCGCTTCCCTCATGCTGATGAGCGCTGGCACCCTCAAGGCTCAGACGAGCGAGGCGCCGGTGCCGGTGGATGTCATATCCAATGATACGGAAATCAACGACGCCGAGAAAAAGATGATTTTCACGGGGGCGGTGGATGCGACGCGCGGCACCACCAACATGAAGTCTGACCTGCTCACCGTCACCTATGCCGAGGTCAAGCAGGCCGACGGCACCATGAAGCTTGATGCGACCGATCTCGACGCCAGGGGCAATGTCACCATCACGACCCCGCGCGAGACGATCACCGGCGACTGGGCCAAGTTCAATCCGCAGACCAACAAGCTCGTTGTGGGCGGTGCGGTCAAGCTGGTGCAGGGTTCCACGGTGCTCTCGGGCGAGGAGCTTAACGCCGACCTCAATTCCGACAAGATCAAGATGACGGGCGGCCGGGTCAAGGGAAGTTTCCTTCCGAAGTAACGGCTTTAGGTAAAATTAAATCAATTTGGTGGATTCTCGATTGGCGCGTGACGAGAACGTGGTGACAGACAGGCAGGTTCCGAAAACGGCGCCCCGGCGGGCACAGAGTCCGCAGAAGGGCGCCAAGGAGCAGGCTGGTGCTGCGCAGGCCGGGTTGGTGGTTGAGGGCTTAAGGAAGTCCTACAAGCGCAGGCCCGTGGTGCGCGATGTCTCGCTCTCTGTCAGGCGCGGTGAAGCTGTGGGACTTCTGGGACCCAATGGCGCCGGCAAGACGACGGTGTTCTACATGATCACCGGCCTCATTGCCGCCGACAGCGGCCGGATCAGCCTCGATGGCACGGAGATCACCCACTTGCCCATGTACCGGCGGGCAAGGCTTGGGATTGGTTATCTGGCGCAGGAGAGCTCGATCTTCCGCGGCCTGACCGTCGAGGAAAACATTCGCGCCGTGCTGGAACTGACCGAGGGCTCCAGGCAACAGCGCGAAGAAAAGTTGCGTGAGTTGCTTGATGAGTTCTCAATTACCCACCTCCGGAATTCGCCGGCTGTTGCGCTCTCTGGCGGAGAGCGTCGCAGGGTGGAAATCGCCCGTGCCCTCGCCGCCGACCCCGAGTTCATGCTCCTCGACGAGCCGTTCGCCGGAATTGACCCGATTGCGATCAGTGATATTCGCAAGCTGGTGCGTCAGCTCACCTCTCGGGGAATCGGGGTGCTTGTTACGGATCACAACGTCCGCGAAACCCTCGAACTCATCGACACGGCGCTCATCATCCATGAGGGCCAGGTCCTGACGCAAGGAACGCCCGGCGAGATCGTGGCGAACCCCGACGTCCGGCGCCATTATCTCGGCGCCGACTTCAGCCTGTGAGCCATGAGAGCGCGCGATGGCGCTGAACCAGAGGCTCGAACTCCGTCAGGGCCAGGCGCTCCTCATGACGCCGCAGCTGCAGCAGGCGATCAAGCTGCTGCAGATGTCGAACATCGAGCTTCAGGCCTTTGTCGACCAGGAACTCGAGCGCAATCCGCTGCTCGAGCGTGACGAGAGGAACGAGGTTCAGGCCGCGAACCTCCCGGCCGCCGACGGCCGGCCTGACATGGTGAGCGCGCTTCAGGCCGACACGGGCGCGGAAGAGCGGCTGCGCACGCTCGATACCGAGCTTGAGAATGTCTATACCCATGAGGCGCGCGCCGACGCCGCGAACCGGCTGCCCCAGGGCGCGCAGGATTCGGGCTGGTCCTCGCTGAGGCCGCAGGGGGCCATGTCGCTCAACGCCGAGGACAATGATTTTGCGGCAACCCTGACCCGCCAGCCCACCCTCGCCGAATATCTGACGGAACAGATGAACCTTCTTCTGACGGAGGCGTCCGAGCGGCTGATCGGCCAGCACCTGATCGGCATGCTGAACGAGGATGGTTATCTCACCTCCGGTGCCGAGCCTGTGGCGGAAACGCTTGGCACATCGGTGTCCCACGTGGAGAGCGTGCTCGCGAAGCTGAGATCCTGCGATCCACCTGGTGTGTTCGCACGCGACCTCAAGGAATGCCTGAGCCTGCAGCTTCTGGAGCGTGACCGCTTCGATCCCGCCATGCAGGCGCTCGTCGCCAACCTTGAACTGCTGGCACGGCGCGACTTTCCGGCTCTGAAGTCGCTTTGCCGCGTCGACCTCGACGACCTCAAGGACATGATCGCCGAATTGCGCGCCCTCAATCCCAAGCCGGGCAGCGCCTTCGGCTCGGAGCTCGTACAGCCCGTCATTCCGGACGTCATCGTGCGGGCCTCGCCCGAGGGCGCCTGGATCGTCGAACTCAATACGGAGACGCTGCCGCGCGTTCTCATCAACAACCAGTATCTGGCGCGGGTTTCCACCGCGGCGGCGCGTAGCGAGGACAAGCTCTATCTGTCAGAGTGCCAGGCCAATGCCACCTGGCTGGTCAAGAGCCTTGACCAGCGGGCCAAGACCATCCTGAAGGTGGCGCGCGAAATCGTGCGCCAGCAGGATGCTTTCCTGGTTCTGGGTGTACAGCATCTCAGGCCCCTCAACCTGAGAACCGTGGCAGATGCCATCGAAATGCATGAGTCGACGGTGAGCCGCGTGACGTCAAACAAATACATGGCAACGCCGCGCGGCATCTTCGAGTTCAAGTATTTCTTTACCACGGCCATCGCTTCGTCGGACGGCGAGGGTGATGGTCATTCGGCCGAAGCCGTGCGCCACCGCATCAAGGATCTGATCGGGCAGGAGACGGATGAGGTCCTCTCCGATGACGCGATCGTCCAAAGGTTGCAGGCGATGGGCATCGACATCGCCCGCCGGACGGTTGCCAAATACCGGGAAGAATTGGGAATTCCGTCTTCCGTCCAGCGCCGGCGGGAGCGCAAGGTCAGCCTCCGGATGGGGCGTTGACGGGGCTCTCCCGCTCGACTAGGTTCCGCCCGCTTCGCAGACGGCC
Source organism: Aestuariivirga sp. (assembly GCF_044239095.1). Classification (GTDB taxonomy): domain Bacteria; phylum Pseudomonadota; class Alphaproteobacteria; order Rhizobiales; family Aestuariivirgaceae; genus Aestuariivirga. The sequence continues at coordinate 3,549 of NZ_JBIICB010000350.1, forward strand.
CGGACGGGCGGCAGGTGCCGCGTTTGCAGCGAACAAGACAGGTAAAGCTCCGGGCAAGACTGACAGGCCAGTTGACGTGCCAGCCAAACGCGCCCATGTGTATAGCTCAGGGCGAAGCAGGGATATTTGCGACGACCATGCAGATCAAAGTCACCGGTAAGAACCTCGATGTCGGCGACGCCTTGCGTGAGCACATCGAGTCACGCCTTCAGTTGATCAAGCAGAAGTATTT
>NZ_JBIICB010000086.1:0-15079 GCF_044239095.1 Aestuariivirga sp.
CCTTTCTGGCGCACGCCGGTGAAGATGTCGCCATGGCGGGAGATCATCTCCTGCATGCTTTCCGCCATGTAGTCCGTCACCGTCTGTACATTGGCGATGAGTTCTGGCCTGAGCAGCATCTCGATCAACTTGTGTGCGACACAGCAGCCGAGTTCAGCGCCACCTGATGTGGAAATGTGGGCGGCGCCATCCTCATTTAGCCAGCCGCCGGCCTTTTCGTTCACCAGTGCGGCGCTAATTGGATAAAGCCCGCCGGAGAGGCCCTTGGCCGTCACCATGATGTCTGGCTGCACGCCATAGGCCTGCCAGCCCCACATCTTGCCGGTGCGCATCAGGCCCGTCTGCACTTCATCCGCGATGTACATCGCGCCATATTTCTCGCACAGCGCCTTGCAGGCGTTGAGGTAGCCCTCCTTCGGCATGGGGAAGCCGTAGGTGGCTGGGATCGTCTCGATGATGAGGGCGGCGATATCATTGCCCTTCAACGCCTGCTCCATCGCCGCAATGTCGTTGAACGGCACCTGGATGAAGGTATCGGGCTGGTCGGAGAGGAAGATCTTGGTAAAGCGGTCATCGCCCGTTGCAACCGAGAGCCCCGAATGGCCGTGGTAGCCCTTGATGATCGACACGACCTTGCGCCGCTTGGTAGCATAGCGCGCCGACTTGATTGCGATGTCGATCGCCTCCGCCCCGCCCGGCGCGAAGACGGCGTACTTCATGCCCGGCGAAATGCTGATCAGCTGCTCGGCCAAGGCCGAGCGGGCCACCGAGGGGAACCAGTGGTTGCCCATGTCGAAATAGTCGAGTGCACCTTTCAGCGTCTCCACCAGTTCCGGATGGCGGTGGCCGAAATTGTAGGTCCCGCCATTGAGATGCAGGTCGATCAGCCGGCGGCCTGACATGTCGTAGAGGAAATAACCCTCGCGGCGGTCGATAACGAGATCAATGCCGGCTTTCTGCCAGAACTTGGTCTTGTCTGGATTCCAGAAGCGGATGGCCTTGTCGAACAGGTCCTGCTTCGACTCGAACTGGAAGAGGCCATAATCGTACATGTCTGCTCCTTCGGGCGGGAATTGTCCGACTTACAATATTTTTAGATGGAAGCACAGCATAATATTGTTGTCAAGTGGGCTGTCTTTGCCCACTCTAGTGTGGTTTTGTGGCGGTCCGGGCAGTGTTGCGCCCGGGCCCCGCCATGGCAGAATGGAAGGCATGAAGCGCATGGAGGTGAAGCTGACCAAGTCCAACCGTCAGGCGAGGATCGTCGCCGAACTCCGCACCGCGCCGACGCTGAGGGTGAACGAACTCGCCGCGCTGCTTGGCGTCTCCACGGAGACCGTGCGCCGCGACCTTGCGGAACTCGACGAGCGCGGCCTGATCAACCGCACCTATGGCGGGGCCACGCGGCCCGTCAGCTTCGAGCCGGCGCTTGCCGAACGCGAGAAGCTGATGGTCGCCGAGCGCGAGCGGATCGCCGCGGCGGCGGTGAGGCTGGTCGAGCCCAACGACATCCTGATGATCGGTGGCGGCGCTACGACGACGATTTTCGCGCGCCGCCTCGCTGCTGAGCGCGATCACCTCACCGTCATCACCCATGCATTCCCGGTCGCGGTGGCGCTTGCCAGCAACCCGTTCCACAAGGTGCTGATGCTGCCCGGCCAGTATGACAGCCGTGAAGGACTGATCCACGGCCCTGACACGATTGAGGCACTGCAGCGCTACCGCGCGGGCAAGGCCTTCCTGGGCGCCAGCGGCCTGACGGGAGAGGGACCCAGCGACGCAGGCGTGGGCCCCGGACTGATCTATGGCGCGATGATGAAGCGCTCTTCCGAAACGGTAGTGCTGGCTGATCACACCAAGTTCGACCGGCCATCGCTCTCGGTCTACGGTCCGTGGTCGCCCCAGGTGCTGCTGGTCTGTGACGAGGCACCTTCGGGCGAATTGCGCACCGCTCTTGAGAACTCCGGAGCACGCACGCTTCTGTGTTAGAAGAGCCCTCCTTCCTTCCAGGCTTCCTTATTCTTGGATTATCGCTGGGTAAACGACGATTGCGACAGTCTTGCCGACTCTTGCGCAGCCTGTAGGGCTAATACACGACCAGCTGACAGCCTCCTGCTATGTTCTGGACATATCTCAGGCCATCGGCCTCGACTTCAAATTTTCCTCGGTTGACGACGACGGCTGTTGCGCCCACGCGGGTCAGAGGTTCTTCGCCGGTGCCTGCCCCGGGCTGATATCGCTCGACGAAGACCTGGAGCTCTCTGTTGCGGCGATCGCTTTTAAGAACTGCCCGCGGCTTCGTTGATCACCCGGAGCCGGGCGCCAGTCGCAAGTTAACTTGCATGACCGTGCGGGAGCGGAGTGACACCATTCCTCTTTGTCACCTTTGGGGTTGCATCAACCGTGCGGTCCGGGAAGGGCGTTTTCTCCAGCTGCCTTGCAGCGTATCAAGTTCTTCGGAGCCCCGCTTTCGGCCAAAAACGTGCCACGAAATGTGAAACCACCGAGGAATTGCCAGAGGACTGCGTGCCGCCGCACATCGCAGAGCAGCAGCATGGACGGCCGCGACCCCATCAGGTCATTTATAAGTGACGCTGTTTAACGCTGCCGCACATCACTCGGCGTCATGTTGTAGCGTGCCGCGAACGCTTTGCAGAAATGAGACGCGCTCTTGAAGCCCACGGAGTAAGCCACCTCGGAAACAGTCAGCCTTGGGCCCAGTGGGTTCGCGAGTTTTTCATAAGCAAGTTGAAGTCGCTGATCGAGGATATAGCTCGATACTGTCGTGCCATGTTCGTTGAATATTCTGTGAAGATAGCTCAGCGATATACCATTGCGATCAGCTATGCTGCGAGGTGCCAGGTCCGCGTCGGTCAGGCGGTCGCGGATGCCGTGGGAGATGCGTTGCCGGAGCAGGAAGCGGGCGCGCTTCTCCTGGCCGACTGCGGTCGTGTCCTCGCACTCAATCACCATGGCGATGAAGTCCTCCACCCGCTGCCCGATCGCCTCGGCATGGCCGGGGGCGGGGGACTTGGACAGGGTGGCGGCGGACTTCGTTGCCAACGTCAGGGCAATCTGCGCCATTTCGCGGTTCATCGGAAAGCGGCAGCAGAGGTGATCGTCGAGATCGGGGATGCGCTGGCGCAGGCTGGCGCCCGGCAGCTTCACTGTATAGTTCACGAAATTGTCGGGGCAGGAGAGTTCATAAAACTCGGAGGTGCTGACGAGGATATAATCCCCCGCTGCCACAAAGCCATTGCGGCCGAGCTGGCTGTAAAACATCTTCTCACGCTGTGGCATGATGAAGACATAGGAATCGTCCGGCCCCTCGGAGATCTTCTGCCGTGTACGGAACACCCGCTGGCTGTCGGCATCGAAACGTGACACCGAGACATTCCCGATCTGCACCTCGCGCAGGTTGCCGCGCAGATGCGCCTCTGGCCGGGCCACGTCGAGGCTGTAATAGACATCGGACATCATCTCCCGCCATGCGCGCAGCTGGCGGGAGGTCTGGATCGTGCCGGTGTCGAATTCCTTGAGCATTCCACCTCGTCCAATCGACGGAGGAGGTTAGTTCACGGTCAACGGTTTATACAAGCGCAAGATTCGGGCATCTCAGGGCTTGGGCGTGGTGGGCCATTCGACGGCACCGCGCGCCGCCTCAAGCAGGCGCGAAAGTTGCAGCACCCCCATGTCATCGAACCTCTTGCCAACCACCTGAACGCCCACCGGTAGCCCACCGATCAGCGCCTGGTGCACGGATGAGGCGGGCTGGGCGGTCTGGTTGAACATAGCGGTGAAGTTGGCATGGCGGAGCGGGACGTCGGCGGAGACGCCCGGTGCCTCTGCCGGGAAACTCACCACCGGCAGCACCGGGGCGAGCACATAATCATAGGGCCTGAGGCAGCGTTCGAGGATGGCGCGGGAGCGTGCAATGTCCTGCAGCATCGCCGAATAGTCCAGCGCGCTGAAGGCCTTGGCCGGCTGGCACCAGTTGCGCACCGCTTCCGTCACCTCATGCCGCCGGTCTTCCGCAAAGGCCTGGATCTCGGCATAGCCCCTGATCTGCAGTATCTGGTCGATAGCGCGATAGGCATCATGCTGGAAGGGTGCCGGCACCTCGGTCACCGCGGCCCCGGCACTTTCCAGCACCCGGCCCGCCGCACGCACCACCTCCACCACTTCCGGCGCTGGGCGGGGGTCGAAGCCCATGTCAAGCAGCAGCCCGATGGAGAGGCCCTTCACGTCCCGGTCCAGATGATCTTCATAGGTGACGGAGCTTGGCGGAAGCGACCAGCAGTCGCGTGCATCAGGCTCCCCCAGCACTGTCAGCATGGTGGCAATGTCGGTGACGCTGCGGCCCATGGGTCCGGCAGAGCGCATGATGTCCGGCGCCAGGTGCGGGATCAGCCCCTGCGTGGGCTTGAGCGCCGCAAGCCCGCATTGGCCCGCCGGAAGGCGTACCGACCCCGCGATGTCGGAGCCGACCGAACTGAATCCCAGCCCCGCGGCGAGCGAGGCGCCTGCGCCCGCGCTGGAGCCTCCGGTATTGGCGGAGAGCTTCCACGGATTGCGGGTGATTCCATGGGCGGAGCTCACCCCGGCCCCGAGCAGCCCGCAATCCGGCATGGTCGTCTTGGCGAAGATGATGGCGCCGGCTGCCTTCAGCCGGGCGGCGGGTGGTGCATCCTCGGTGGCGAGCGGCCTGTCGCGGTTGGGCCGGGCGCCATGCAGATAGGGCCAGCCCGCCACATTCACACTGTCCTTCACCGTCACCGGCACGCCGTCGAGGCGGCCCATGGGCGTGTGTTTCCGCCACCGCTCTTCCGAGGCGTGCGCTGCCGCCATGGCCTCGTCCGCCACGATGTTGAACAGCGCATTGATCTGGCCATGGATGGCAAGAGCATGGTCCAGCGTCGTCTGCATCACCTCCACTGGTGAAAGCTTGCCCGAGCCATAGAGGCTGAGCAGCTGCAGCGTGTCGAGGCGGGCCAGTTCGGCGATGGTCATGAGTTCCGCATGCTCCCCTGTATAGCGCGCGCTTAGCCTAACAAACGGGCAGCCCCCGGCGTAAGCGCTTCCCCGCCGAGTGGGCTGTGAGGCAAGCAGTAGTAGACTGCAGGACATATCCGCCAGACACCACCTGAGCAAAACTCTTTAGACGTGCAAGCGCCTCCCCGGCTCTTGCGCCGGGGGGAGTGAATGCCGACCGAGACCCAAGACACAGCACGATTGGCCGCCGGACCCGCGTGGCGCGAGGCCGCTGCCGAACCTGCCCTTCCCGTTCTTGCCTCGCCCAGCTGGCGCGGTGTTGACGCCGATATCTGGCGGCTGCGCCTGCCCGATGGATCGACCTGCATCGCCAAGGTGATGGACATCGATACCGGCCAGTTCAGCGATATCAGCACGGCCTTCGCCGCAGCCCGGCAGGCAGCCGATGCCGGAGTAGGCCCCAGGATCATCGCCGCGGATGTGGAAGCCCGCACCCTCGTCATGGAGGATCTTTCCGCCGGAGCGGGCTGGGCTGCCGGAACACTGGACAAGGTGCTGGACCGCAGCAGCCGCCTCAAGGCGCTGGAGCAGCGCAAGGCCTTCCAGCGCACGAAGCCACTGGGCCGCAAGGCCGACGTATTCGCAGAGGTTGAAACACTGCTTGAGAAATGCCGCGCCGCCAGGGCACCCGTGCCGGAGGATATCGACTGGCTCGCCATGAACATCCGCGAGGTACGTGACGCGATCGGCGCCTCAGGCATTGACTACGTTCCCGCCCACGGTGATGGCAATGTCTCCAACCTCATGTTCTCGAGGAGCGGCGAGGTCCGCCTGCTCGACTGGGACATGGCGGGCGACATGGACCCGATGCTGGACGCCGGCACCTTCCTCGTCGAGGCGCATGACAGCGAGAGCGACGCGGCGGAGCTCTTCGAGGCCTTCCATGGCCGCTTTGAGCGCACCCTGTTCAACCGCGCCTGGCTCTATGGCGCGGCGGATGATTTGCGCTGGGGTCTCATCGGAGCCCTGCTGGCGGGTACTTCGCGGCGCGAAACCTATGAGTTCCTGAAGTTCGGCGACTGGCGCTTCCTCAGGGCCCGTATGGCGATCCGCGATCCGCGCTTCTCTGAAAAGCTGGGGCGGCTGTGATGACCGAGAAGACGCTAGGGCAGGGCGAAACCGCCGCTGAGAAATCCCTTGAGGCGGCGATCGCCTCCACGCCGCAATGGCAGGGCAAGACCGCAACCTATGCGCCGATCGTCGGCGGGTTGATGAACGGCAATTTCCGCGTCTCGGTCGCGGGTGAAAAGCGGCGCTTCTTCGTAAAGGTGCCGGGTGCGGGTTCCGAGAAGTTCATTGACAGGGAGGCGGCGCATGCCGCCGCGGCCAGCGCCTTCCGCATGGGAATCGGGCCGGAGGTCGTCTTCTTCGACCCGAAGACGGGCATTGAGGCCTTCGAATTCCTTGAGGGCTACCGTGCCTCCACCAATGCGGATTTCCGCAACGAGCAGATCCAGTCTGAGGTCATTGACCTCTACAAGGCCTTCAACTCTGGCCCGTCGCTTCCGCTCACCAAGACGGTGTTCGACATGATCGACGAGCACTTCGCCCAGGCGCGGGAACTAGGGTCTCATCTTCCCTCGGACTTCCTTTGGCTGGAGCGCCGCTATGAGGAGGCGCGCCGCGCGATGCTCGCCTCGGGCCTCGACCTCGTGCCCTGCTTCAATGACCCGATGCCCGGCAACTTTCTGCAGAAGCCGGGTGCACCGATGAAGCTTATCGACTGTGAATTCACATCCAACAATGAGCGTGCCTACGAGCTGGGCGTGTTCATCGGCGAGATGTTCTATCCGGAAGGCCGCTCGCTTGAGCTGATCGAGCAGTATTACGGAAATGTAAATCAGGCGACAGTTGCGCGCGTCAACGTGGCGCGTATGCTGGCTGACATCAAATGGGCCTCATGGGCCATCGTCAACCGCAAGCTCAGCAGCTGGGACTTCGACTACCAGAAGTATGGTGCCTGGAAGTACATGCGGGCGCGATCTCTTTTGTTCGATCCGCGGTGGGAGACCTGGTTGCGCAGTCTCTAAGTCACGCCTCTGAGCCCTTTCGCCAACCGGCCGGCAGCAGGGGTGCAATTCAAGACAGCCGGACAAACACAGGAGGAGACAACAATGCTATCAAGACGCGACGCACTGAAAATGGTGGTGGCCGGCATGGGTACCGCCGGACTGATGCGCACCGATCCAGAGTTCTTCATCAGCTCCGCCCGGGCGCAGACGGGCAAGCCCATGCGCTTCCTCGCAGCCGAAGCACTCACCGGCAATTGGGACCCGACGACCCACACCAATCTCGGCCAGCTCATCATCGAAGGCATGATGTTCGGCTATCTCACCCGCGCCCCGATGAAACCGGACAATCCGGAAGAGTTGATCTTCGAACTCGCAACCTCGATGACGCCGATCGACCAGTATACGCTCGAAGTAAAGCTGCGCGAGGGTGTTAAATTTCATGATGGCCAGGACTTCACCGCCGATGACGTGAAGGCTACCTATGAATATGGCTGTCAGCCGGACCGTCCTGCCCAGTGGTATCCGGGCCAGGTCGAGGTCGAGGTGGTGGACAAGCACACCTGCCGCATCAAGACGGAGAAATTCGGCTATCCGGCGGTGCTCTACTACTACCTCTCGTCCTTCCTGCCGATCCTGTCGGCGTCGGACGTCGCCAACAAGGCGAAGCTCTCGGCCAAGCCCAACGGCACCGGCCCCTTCAAGTTCGTCGAGCAGAAGGGTGATTCTTCCATGCTTGAGGCCTATGACGGTTTCTTCATGGGCAAGCCCAAGCTGCCGGGCATCGAATACCGCTTCGTGGGTGACACCACCACGCGCACGCTCTCGCTGCTCAACGGCGAGGCGGACCTGATTGAACGCCTGGAGCAGGAGCAGGTCGAGACCATCTCGCAGAACCCCAACTTCGTCATCAACAAGGTGATGTCGACCGAGAACAAGTATCTGTTCTTCCGTTGCTCAAAGGCGCCCTTTACCGACTGGCGCGTGCGCCGCGCTGCCTGCCATGCGATTGATCGTTCGGTGTTGCTCGAAGTCCTCGGAATGTCGGGAAGCGCCAGCAAGGCCCATATCTCGCCCGTTAAGTTCGGTTACATCGACGTGCCGAACTATCCCGAATATGACCCCGAACAGTGCCAGAAGCTGCTGGCCGAAGCCGGCTTCCCCAAGGGCGAGGGCCTGCCGGAACTCACATACTACACCTCCACGGGTTTCTATCCGAAAACCAAGGAGTATGGCGAAGTCATCGCCAGCATGCTGCAGGAACAGGGCTTCCCGGTGAAGCTGCAGGTGCTGGAGCTTGCTGCCTGGGGCAACCTGCTCTATGATAAGGAAGGCGGTGGTGAAGGCCACATGATTGACTGCGGATGGTGCACTGGCTCGCCGGAGCCCGATCTGGTTATCCGCACGCACTTCCACTCTTCCTCGAAGCGCATCACCGGCATCGTCGATCCGGACATCGATGCCTCGCTTGACCGCGAGCGTAATGCCGCCTCGGTCGACGAGCGCCGCAAGATCCTGCAGACGGATACCCTGCCGCTCCTGGCGGAGCGTGCGCCTGCACTTGCGCTCTTCACTTCCGTGTTCCTGCACGCCTACAAGAAGGAACTCGAAGGTCTCTACATCTATCCGAACGGCATGCTGGACGGCAGCAAGGCCACGCTGTCCTGACCTGACGCCGCAAGAATTCCGCCCGGCGCCCTGAGTGCCGGGCGGATGTTCCGCCGCTGAAAGGACCGCCTGCCGATGTTCCTCGTCGAATATCTCCTCAAACGCCTGGCGCAGGGCGTGGTCATCGTGTTCATCACCTCGCTCATCATCTTCACACTGCTGAGGGTGGTGCCGGGCGATCCCGTGCGCCTGATCGTCGGCGGCATGGCAGATGAAAGCGTTGTCGAGCAGGTGGCCCAGAAGATGGGCCTCCGCGACCCGATTATTGTCCAGTACGGCCGCTACATGGCAGGCGTGGTGCGCGGTGATTTCGGCCAGTCCTATGTGCGCCCGGTAAATGGCATGGTGGTGGCCGGCGGCGAATATATCGATCCCACAAAGTCCAACATGGCGCCGGCGCTTGACCTCATCATCGAGCGCGTGCCTCTCACGCTCATGCTGGCCGGCATGGCGCTGCTCTTCGCGCTGATGATCTCCATTCCCCTTGGCATTTTCGCGGGGCTTTATCCAGACCGATGGCCCGCAACCCTTGCACTCTTGATCCAGTCGGTCTTCGTGTCGATACCCAATTTCTGGCTGGCGATCGTCCTTATCTTGTTCCTGTCGGTCAAGCTCGGCTGGCTTCCGGCACTGGGGTATCAGGGCTTCTCCTATGTCCTCCTGCCGGCCATCGTGCTGGCGGTGGAGGTGGCCCCCTTCCTCATCCGCACACTCAGTGTCTCGCTGGGCGAGATCATGCAATCGCCCTTCATTGATGAAGCGCGCGTCAGAGGCCTGTCGCGCTGGCGCATCGTCTTCGCCCATGCGCTGCGCAATGCCTCTGTTCCGTTGGTCAATCTTATGGGTATGCAGCTTTCGGTGCTGCTGGGCGGCGTGCTTGTCGTCGAATACATCTTCGACTATCCGGGTCTCGGCCACCTCACCGTATCATCCGTCGTCTCGCGTGATTTTCCGCTCATCCAGGGCATCGCGATCCTGACGAGCGCCGTCTTTGTCCTGATCAACATTCTGGTCGATCTCATCACCTACGCCATCGACCCGCGTGTGGAGCTCTAGCCATGACAGACATCAGCGTAACAGCCACCGCAGCGCCCCTGGCCCAGGGCCGCTCCGTCAGTGCCCGCATCCTGGCGGACGCGATGCGCAACACCGGCTTTCGGGTGGGCCTCGCCATTCTCGTCATCATCCTCGCGGCCTCGATCATCCTGCCGGAGATGACGAGCCTCTCGGCTACCAAGATCAGTGTGAAGGAGAAGTTCCTGCCGCCGATGTTCTTCGGCGACAAGTGGAGCTACATCCATCCCCTGGGCACCGACCAACTGGGCCGGGACATGCTGCTGCGCTGCCTCATCGGTCTGCGCTATTCGCTGTTCATCGGCATCACCACCGTCATCCTCATGTTCATCGTAGGCTGTACGCTGGGCCTCGTCGCCGGCTACAAGGGTGGCTGGTGGGACACGATCATCATGCGCATCACCGATGCGCAGCTGTCGCTGCCCATGATCATCCTCGCAATCGCCATCCTCGGCGTTTCGACGCCCACCGTCACCACCATCATTCTGGTGCTGGCGCTTTCCGGCTGGCCGCTCTATGCCCGCGTGGCGCGCGGCCTCGCCATCACCGAGCGCGGCAAGGAATATGTCAGGGGGCTTCGCGTGCTCGGCGCGCGTGACCTGCGGATCATGCTGCTGTTCATCGCGCCCAACATCCTGCCGGGCATTGCCTTTGTGGCGGTCCTCGATGTGGCGCGCATGATGATCTTCGAAGCAATCCTGGGCTTCCTCGGTCTCGGCATCCAGCCGCCCACCCCCGCATTTGGGACCATCATCTCAGATTCGCGCAAGTACCTGATCAACGCGTGGTGGATCGGCACAATGCCCGGCCTCTTCCTCACCCTCGTCCTCGTTTCGATCAATCTCATGGGCTCGGCCCTCGAGAAAGCCAGAAACCGCATCTATGGCGGAGCAAGCTGATGTCCACGCCGATTCTCAGCGTTCAAGACCTCACCGTCGGCCCCTTCGACGAGCAGCGCCCCGCCATTCTTGACGGCATCTCCTTCGATCTCGCCTCGCATGAGGTGCTGGGCGTCTTTGCAGAAACGGGCGGGGGCAAGTCTATCCTTGCTCGGGCGCTTGCCAACTGGTTGCCCTCCACACTGCGGTTCCGCGGGGGCGACATTCGCTTCAAGGGCCGTAGCATACTCTCGGCGGACGGCGCCTCGCTTCTCCACCCAGGCCGCGAGATCGGCTACATCGGCTCGCGCCCGCAGAGCAGCCTCGATCCCACCATCCCCGTTGGCCCGCAGCTCGTCGAGAAGCTGCGCGCGGTCAAGCCCGAGCTCTCGAAGCAGGATGCGGAACAGAAGATCCTGAAGCTCCTCGCCGAGGTGCGCATTCCGTCTCCCGCCGAACGTTTCCACGAATACCCGACAAAATACTCGGGCGGCATGATGCAGCGCGCGATGATCGTCGATGCGCTCTCGACCGACCCCGCCGTCATCATCGCCGACAACATCACCCAGCCGCTGGACGTGACCATTGCGCTGCAGGTTGTACGCCTCCTCAAGCAGCTTGCCGCGCGGCATGGCGTCAGCGTGCTGTTCCTCAGCTCCTCGCTTCCCTCACTGCACCAGATGGCGGACCGCATCCTTGTGCTCAAGGAAGGCAAGCTGGTGGAGCAGGGCAGCATGACGGACATTGTGCGTGCCCCCGGGACCTCTTACGTGAAGAGCGTGATCGAGCAGATCCCGCGCATCTGGATCAGCACCGACTCCCCCATTGCCAGCACCCGCTCCGTCGATGAGCCGGTGATGTCTGTGCGTGACGTGAAGCGCACCTACCGGGTGCGCCGCCCTGGCCACTTCAATTCCTACAATGAGGTGCAGGCCGTGCGCGGCGTCACCTTCGACGTGATGCCGCGGGACAACATCGGCATCGTCGGCGAAAGCGGCTGTGGCAAGTCCACGCTCACCCGCCTGCTTGCAGCGCTTGAAGCGCCGGAGCAGGGCGAGATCATGTTCCAGGGCAAGCCGCTTTACGCTTCGAGCAGCCGTGCGCTGATGGAATCCCGCCAACATTTCCAGCTGCTCCTGCAGGACCCCTATAACAGCCTGCCGCCACGCATGACGGTGGGCCGCATGATCGAGGAGGGGGTGCGCATCCACGGCCTGGCCTCCGGCTCCGCTCTCCGCGCCAGGGTTCAGAAGGCCATGGAGGACGTGGGCCTGCCGCCGCAGATCTACGACTCGCTCCCCAATTCGCTGAGCACCGGCGACCGCCAGCGCATTTCCGTTGCCCGCGCGCTGGTTCTCGAGCCGCGTCTCCTCATCCTCGACGAGACCGTGTCCGCGCTGGACCAGGCGGAGCAGAACAAGTTGCTCGCCCTCTTCTCCCGTCTGCAGCGCGAGAAGAACCTCACCTACATCTTCATCTCGCATGACCTCGCCATGGTGCGCCGTGTCTGCACGCGCATTGCGGTGATGTATCTGGGTGAGATCGTGGAGATCGCCGACAACCGCAACCTCTTTTATTCGGCGCGTCACCCCTATACCAAGGCACTGCTCAGCGCCATCCCGACGATCGAGGATAACCCGTATGACAGTGGCAAGCTGCTGCTCGAGGGCGAGCCGCCGAGCCCCATCAACATCGCACCCGGTTGCAGCTTCGCTTCGCGCTGCCCGTTCGCCATGAAAATCTGCCGGGAGAAGGCGCCAGCGCTCACCGCCGTGTCACCCGCCGCAGCAGTTGCCTGCCACCTGGCTAACGAGGAGGCGGGCAGCGTCGAGGCGGCCGACTTGACCGGAATCAGTGAGACATGCCGGAGCATTCTCAATTGACAACAGCAACGATTGATGAGGCCCTGCTGGCCCTTCTCATGGAGGAGCAGGCCTCGGCAGCAGGAACGCCCGACGGTGGCGTCGACCGGCCCGCACTGACGGAAGGTGACCGCATAGCAAGGGACTGGCTGCGCGCCAAGTTCGATGAAATGGGCATGCATACTCTGGTCGATCCCATCGGAAACATGTTCGGCTGCCTTGACTGGGCAGGTGCCGATGCGCCGTGGATCATGACTGGTTCGCATCTCGACAGCCAGCCGAAGGGCGGCCGCTTCGATGGCGCCTATGGCGTTGTCGCCGGTCTTGCCGGCGCGGCCGCGCTGCGTGAGGCTGTTCGCACCGGCTCTCTCGTTCCCCGCGCCAATCTGGCCGTCTGCAACTGGACCAATGAGGAAGGTGCGCGCTTCCAGCCCAGCCTCATCGGCAGCAGCGTCTATGTCGGCAGCATGGCTCTCGCGGAGGCCATGGCAGTGCGCGATGGTGAGGGCATCTCGGTCGGAGCAGCTCTCGATGCCATTGGCTATCGTGGACGTGATGTACCGCCGCGTCCTGCGGCCTATGTGGAGATGCATGTGGAATGCGCGCCCGAGCTTGAGCAGGAGGACCTTCAAGCTGGTCCTTTCACACGCTATTGGGGTGCAACGAAGATCCGCGCAAGGTTCACCGGGCTTCAGGCACATACCGGCCCAACGCCCATGGAGCGGCGCCGGGATGCCTTGCTGGGCGCGTCCTATCTCATCGCCGATCTCAGGGAGATGTGCTGTGCAGCGGCAGATACGCTCTATACCTCGGTGGGGCGGATCGAAACTCACCCGAATTCGCCAAACAGCATCGTCTCCGAAGCAACGCTCTGGATCGAGCTGCGCTCTCCTGTCCAGAACGTGCTCACCTGGGCAGAGGAGGAGTTCCTCCGCGCGTTGGCACTGTCAGCTACGCGAGCGGACGTCGCCGGACACGTGCTTCACACCGAGCGCCGGAAGGCTGGCGTGTTTGATGCTGGGCTATGCCAAAAGGTGGAGGAAGCCATGGCTGCGGAGGGCATCATTGGCAAGCACCTCTCGACGATCGCAGCCCATGATGCAATTCGCTTAGCGGAGATATGCCCGTCGATCGTCGTCGCGGTCCGCAGCATCGGGGGTATCTGTCACAACGCAGTAGAGTACTCGCGGCCGGAGGATCTGGCAGCTGGCGCTCGGGTCCTCGTTCGTGTCCTGAGCGACATGATTGAGCGAACAGAAGCATAAACTAATCAACACGCCAGTCCGCGACAGCGCGGTTTCAAGCGAGTTCTCTATCCGTCGTCAGATGGACCGAGACCATTCCAAGATCAGTCTACGTTGTAGATGTTTGATCCCAGGGTTTGATGGTGCAATCTTCTCCCCAGCTTGGAAGGAGGCGCTATGGGCCAGGTTCTTCATGGGAGCGCCACTACGACTAAGGCGGTCCGTCGATCGATACAGCATAGTCAAGAGAGCCTGAGGGCTCTGGCGAAGCGCTACGGCATCAATCCAAAGACGGTGGCCAAGTGGCGCAGTCGCAACTCTCTCGCCGACGAGCGGACAGGCCCCAAGGATCCAAAATCGACAGTTCTTACGGTTGAAGAGGAGGCGATCATCGTGGCCTTCCGCCGACATACTCTCTTACCCCTTGATGATTGCCTGTATGCATTGCAGGCGACCATTCCGAGCCTGACGCGCTCATCCTTGCATCGCTGCCTGCAGCGCCATGGCATCGGACGCCTACCGGATGTCGGCGGTGAGAAGGTCGCCAAAAAGATGTTCAAGGTCTACCCAATCGGCTTCTTCCATATCGACATCGCCGAAGTGCAGACTGCCGAGGGCAGGCTCTATCTCTTCGTTGCCATTGATCGGACGTCGAAGTTCGCGTTTGTTGAGCTTCACAGCAAGGCGACACGCCGGGTCGCGGCAGACTTCCTTCGCAATCTGGCTGACGCAGTTCCGTACAAGATCAACACCATTTTGACGGATAACGGCACGCACTTCACTGATCCTACCGGCGACGGTTGGTCCGTATCGGATATCAAGGCGATGCGGGCAGAAGGGGTTCTCCTCCGTTGCCATTCCTTCGATGCGGCATGTGCCGATCTTGACATCGAACATCGGCTGACGAAGCCGGCACATCCATGGACGAATGGCGAAGTTGAGCGAATGAACCGAACGATCAAGGAAGCTACGGTCAAGCGCTATCACTACGAAGATCATGCCCAGTTCAGACAGCACCTTGACCACTTCATTGCCGCCTACAACTTCGGCCGCAGGCTCAAGACCCTCAAGGGGCTCACGCCGTACGAGTTCATCTGCAAACAGTGGACAAAAGAACCTGAACGCTTCAGGTTCAATCCGATCCATCAAATGCCGGGACTAAACATCCTAGTGGATTGACTCCAACGTTTGGAACCCACGGTTCCGAGCTGCGATGATATCGCCAGGGTTGGCTTTCCATGCGAAGGGTTTGGGACTGGAGGCGTTGTATTCGCGGATGAAGCGGTTGATGG
>NZ_JBIICB010000351.1:0-3773 GCF_044239095.1 Aestuariivirga sp.
GCATCGAGGAGTTCGGCGCAATTGCCGGTGAACCCGATGCCCTTCGCGGTCGAACATTTGAGCTGGTAGACACCGTACTCGCCCGCAGCACCCCGGACACGCGGATTGTAGTTCGATTCGACATGCGCGATGCGCAGCGCAAACCAGGTGGGAACGCCATGGACCGGCGCCATGGACTTGATGAGCCCGACCACGTCGCTGCCGCGGCCGGCGTAGCCCGCCGGAACGGCAAGGGCCATGCCGGTCGACCGGGCCGTCCTCTTCAGGCTCCGCACCGTCCTGGTGGAGGCAATCTTGCCGGAACCCGCCTTCGCCGTAGAGGACTTGGTGCAGTGTCCTGGAGCCCTGCAAGCGGCGTCGGCAGGTATTGCCGAAGCACCGCCCAATACAACAGCAGCTACAAGACCTGTCATCAGTCGTTTCTTCATCTCGTTCCCTTCGATTTCATCAAACGATTCATCGATGACCGGAAAAAATGGACCGATCATCTTCATTCGACTGTCGCCCTTCGAATGAAGCGGCACCGTAGACGGGGAAAATGTGTTCTCAAGGCGGCAGAAATATTGCATTGCAACATACGCCGGGAACCGTGGCCGATGGGCCACAGGGGACTAGGCGCATCCGGAAACGCCAGCTACAAGGCTCCATCATGAAATTTCTCGACCAGGCAAAGGTTTATGTCCGCTCCGGCGACGGTGGCGCGGGCTCCGTTTCGTTCCGGCGCGAAAAATTCATCGAAATGGGCGGCCCCGACGGCGGCGATGGCGGCAAGGGCGGCGACGTGTGGATCGAGGCGGTCGATGGCCTCAACACGCTCATCGACTACCGTTACCAGCAGCATTTCAAGGCATCGACCGGCGGCCACGGCATGGGCCGGCTGCGCGCTGGCGCCAATTCCGACGACATCATCCTCAAGGTGCCGGTGGGCACACAGGTCTTCGAGGAAGACAACGAGACGATGGTCGCCGACCTCGCCAAGCTGGGTGACCGCTTCCGCATCGCCAAGGGCGGCAATGGCGGCTTCGGCAATGCTTATTTCAAGTCCTCCACCAACCGCGCGCCGCGCCATGCCAACCCCGGACTGGAGGGTGAGGAGCGTTGGGTCTGGCTGAGGCTGAAGCTGATTGCCGATGCGGGGCTGCTGGGATTGCCCAATGCGGGCAAGTCCACCCTGCTCGCCGCGGTCTCGGCTGCGAAGCCCAAGATCGCGGATTACCCGTTCACAACTCTTCACCCGCAGCTGGGCGTCGTCCGCGTCGGCACGCAGAGCTTCGTGCTGGCCGATATTCCGGGCCTCATCGAGGGGGCGCATGAGGGCCATGGGCTGGGCACCCGTTTCCTCGGCCATGTCGAGCGCTGCGCGGTGCTGCTGCACCTGATCGACGTATCCGGCGACGACCCGGTGAAGGCCTATCGCGTGATCCGGAAAGAGCTGAAGGCCTATTCGCCGGAACTGGCGGAAAAGCCGGAGGTGATCGCCTTCAACAAGACGGACCTTCTGCAGCCTGACGAGGTCGAGGCGAAGCTCAAGGACTTCAAGCGCCGCATCCGCAAGACGCCGATTCTGATCTCGGGCGCCACCACCAAGGGCGTGCCGGAGGCGATGAAGAAGCTTCTCGAGGTGATTGACACATCGCGGCGCGGCGGCCGCCCCGGCGATGAGCCCGGCGTCACGACGGAGGAGTGGCGTCCGTGACGCCGCGGCTCGACAAGGCACGCCGCATCGTCGTCAAGATCGGCTCCGCCCTGCTCGTCGACGCCAAGACGGGCACGATCAAGGCGTCATGGCTGACATCGCTGATCGACGACCTGGCGGACGCGCGGGTGCGCGGTGCTGAGATCATCATCGTCTCATCGGGCGCCATCGCACTCGGCCGCCGCACGCTGGGCTTGCCCAAGGGCGACCTCCGGCTGGAGCAGAAACAGGCCGCCGCCGCCGTGGGGCAGATCGCGCTGGCCCAGGCCTGGGCGGAAGCGCTCCGCACGCGCAACATGGTGGCGGCACAGGTGCTGGTGACGCTGACGGATACCGAGGAGCGCCGCCGCTATCTCAATGCGCGGGCAACGCTGTCCACCCTGCTCGAACAGGGTGCCGTTCCCGTCATCAACGAGAATGACACGGTGGCCACCAGCGAGATCCGCTATGGCGACAATGACCGGCTGGCCGCGCGCGTTGCCTCCATGATGAGCGCCGATTGCCTGGTGCTGCTCTCCGACATCGACGGGCTCTATACGGCCCCTCCCAACCAGAAGGGCGCAAGCTTCTTGGCGCTCGTTGAAGAGATCACGCCCGAGATCGAGGCGATGGCAGGAAAGCCCGTGTCGGGCGTGGGCTCCGGCGGCATGATCACCAAGATCGAGGCGGGCAAGATCGCACTGGGTGCTGGCTGCAACATGGTGATTGCCTCCGGCCACGAGATCCACCCCTTGCGGCGCATCCTCGCGGGCGAGCGCTGCACATGGTTTCTCGCCAATGCCTCCGCCCTGCAGTCACGGAAGCGCTGGATCGCGGGGACCCTGCAGCCCATCGGTCACCTCGTGGTGGATCAGGGCGCGGCGGACGCCCTCGCCAAGGGCAAGAGCCTGCTGCCCGCGGGTGTCAAGAAAGTCGAAGGCAGCTTCACGCGCGGCGACACGGTGTCGATCCTGACGCTGCAGGGCCGCGAGATTGCGCGCGGGCTCGTGGCTTATGACGCGGGCGATGCGGCGCGTATCCTGGGCCTTAAATCCTCCGAGATCGAGAAGGTTCTGGGCTTCCGGGGCCGCGACGAGTTGATCCACCGCGACGACATGGTGCTGATGGGCGGAGAGCGGACATGAACGCAAGCATTTCGAACCTAGACCTGATGATGACGTTGGGCCGGGCGGCGCGGATCGCCGCCAGGGCGCTGGCGCTCGCCCCCACCGCACAGAAGAACCAGGCGCTCACCGCCATGGCGGCGAAGATCCGCCGCTCCGCCGCCGATATTCTCTCGGAGAACCAGCGCGACCTCGAGAACGCAAGGGCCAGGGACCTGAAGGGCAGCTTCCTCGACCGGCTGACGCTGGACGAGGCGCGCCTCGAGGCGATGGCCAGGGGGCTTGAGGAGATCGCCGCCCTGCCCGACCCCGTGGGCCAGGTGATGGCAGAGTGGACGAGGCCAAACGGCCTCAAGATTTCCCGCGTCCGGGTGCCGATCGGCGTCATCGGCATCATCTATGAATCGCGCCCCAATGTGACAGCGGATGCCGGCGGCCTGTGCCTCAAGTCCGGCAATGCCGCGATCCTGCGCGGCGGCTCTGACAGCTTCCACTCCTCCGCCGCCATCGTCGCCTGCCTGCAGCGCGGGCTCGACATCGCGGGCCTGCCACGCACCGCGATCCAGATGGTGCCCAATGCGGAGCGCGACTGCGTGGGGCTGATGCTGGAGGGCTTGGGCGGCACGCTCGACCTCATCGTGCCGCGCGGCGGCAAGAGCCTGGTCGCGCGCGTGCAGCAGGATGCCCGCGTGCCGGTCTTCAGCCATCTCGAAGGCATCTGCCATGTCTATGTCGACCGGGCTGCGGACACCGACATGGCAATCCGCGTGGTGCTCAATGCCAAGATGCGGCGCACCGGAATCTGCGGCGCGGCGGAGACGATCCTGATCGACCGGGCGGCAGCCGGCCGGAACCTGAAGCCCATCATCGCGGCGCTGATCGATGCGGGCTGCGAGGTCCGCGGCGACGAGGCCTGCCGCATGGCGGACGCGCGCGTGAAGCCCGCGGCGGAAGAGGACTGGTCCACCGAATAT
>NZ_JBIICB010000352.1:0-3767 GCF_044239095.1 Aestuariivirga sp.
CGGCGCCCCCAACCTCACCGACAAGATCGCGCTCTACGGCGCAAACTTCGAGGAGGTAAAGGCGCAGATCGTCAGGCCGCGCCACGGCGTCATGCCCGGCTGGTCGCACCGTCTGGACGATGCAACGATCAAGCAGCTCGCGGTCTATGTGCATACGCTGGGCGGCGGCGAGGCGCCCGAACCCGCCACCCAGTAACGCAACGCATTGCGGGCCGCAGGCGGTGGACAGCCCGCCTGCGGCCTGGCGCCACACGGCAAACGGCAGGCTGCGGAATTATATTAGAATTCTCTAATTTAATTCCGCATCCCGAGGGGAATAATGGTCCAGATACTCAACACGGTCGACACCGCGCCTTCCACCGAAGTCGACACCCATGATGCGCAGGCGGTCAACAAGGCCGAGAACCGCTCGCTTTACGCCGCGCGCGCCGCCATCCATCCGAAATCCGTCCACGGAACATTCCGCCGTCTCAAGTGGATCCTGCTCGTCGTCCTCCTCGGCATCTACTACATCTCGCCCTTCCTGCGCTGGGACAGGCCCGGCAATGCGCCGGACCAGGCGATCCTGATCGATCTCGCGAACCGCCGCTTCTACTTCTTCTTCATCGAGATCTGGCCGCAGGAATTCTACTATGTCGCGGGCCTGCTCATCATGGCGGGCGTCGGGCTCTTCCTCGTCACCTCGCTGTTCGGCCGCGCCTGGTGCGGCTATGCCTGCCCCCAGACGGTGTGGACCGACCTCTACATCTGGGTGGAGAGCAAGATCGAGGGTGACCGCAACGCCAGGATCCGGCTTGACGCTGCCCCGTGGAGCGCGGGCAAGCTCATGAAGCGTTCGGCCAAGATGGCGGTCTGGCTGCTCATCGCCATCGCCACCGGCGGTTTCTGGGTCTTCTATTTCGCCGATGCGCCAACACTGTTCCGTGAGCTCATCACCGGTGCTGCGCCACCAGTGGCCTATTTCACCATCGCCATCCTCACCGCGACGACCTTCACCTTCGCAGGCTTCATGCGTGAGCAGGTCTGCACCTACATGTGCCCGTGGCCGCGCATCCAGGGCGCGATGCTGGATGAAGACTCCCTCATCGTCACCTACAACGCCTGGCGCGGCGAGCCGCGCATGGCGGGCCGCAAGAAGGCGGAAGCGCAGGGCCTCAAGGTGGGCGACTGCGTTGACTGCAACGCCTGCGTCGCCGTCTGCCCCATGGGCATCGACATCCGTGACGGCAACCAGCTCGAATGCATCAACTGCGCGCTGTGCATCGACGCCTGCGACGCGGTGATGGACAAGGTCGGAAGCCCCAGGGGCCTCATCAACTACACCACCTCCAGCCTCTATGCCGCCAATGTCGAAGGCAAGAACACGCACTGGAACTGGCGTTATCTGCTGCGGCCGCGCACCGCCATCTACTTCACCATGTGGGCAGGCGTCGGCATCGCCATGCTGGTCACGCTGCTGAACCGCAGCCAGCTCGACGTCAATGTCGTGCCGGACCGCAACCCGCTCTACGTGACGCTGTCCGATGGCTCCATCCGCAACGGCTTCACGGTGAAGATCCTCAACAAGCGCCAGGAAGAGCGGAGCTTCCGGCTCACCCTCGAAGATCTGCCCGGCGGCAGGATGGAAATGGTGGGCGGGCCTGGCTCACAGGGCACCAGCTTCGACATCACCGTCGAACCGGACAAGCTGAAGGCCGTGAAGGTCTATGTTGCAACTGATGACAAGGCCGTCATCGAAGACGAACACAACCGGTTCCACTTCAGGATTGAAGAATTGAACCCCAAGGGCATGGCGGAGACGGCACGTTACGATGCCATCTTCCATGCACCCGGCACGCATGAAGAGGAGGAGGATTGAAACATGTCCACGGCAGCAGCACACAAGCCCCTCACCGGATGGCACGTGCTGGCGATGCTCGTCGCCTTCTTCGCCGTCATCTTCAGCGTCAACTTCACCATGGCCTGGCTCGCCAACGCGACCTGGTCGGGCCTCGTCGTCGCCAACGGCTATGTGGCGAGCCAGAGCTACGACAAGGACCTCGCTAAGGCCCGCGCCCAGGACGCGCTGGGCTGGTCCGTCGGCTTCTCCTTCGGCGAGGACCGCCTGCGCCTGACATTCGCGG
This sequence comes from Aestuariivirga sp., assembly GCF_044239095.1. Lineage (GTDB taxonomy): Bacteria > Pseudomonadota > Alphaproteobacteria > Rhizobiales > Aestuariivirgaceae > Aestuariivirga. The sequence goes on from NZ_JBIICB010000352.1 coordinate 2,124, forward strand.
ACAAGGCGGGCGCGAAGATCGACCAGCTCGCCATCACCGGGGCGCTCGCCCGGCCGGTCACCGACAGGCAGGACCAGGCGCTCACCTTCTCTGCCATGGGCTCCGGCGTCTATTCCGCGCCCGCCACCCTCACGCCGGGCGTCTGGGAGGTGACGATCACCGCCCAGGGCAATGGCGTTTCGGACTATCGCAAGGCCTTCCGCTTCGTGGTGAAGGCCAAAACCCCGTGACCCTTCCCTGCTGCACCATCGACGGCGAATATTTCCAGCCCTTCAGGCTCGAGGGTGAGGATGCCGCACGCTGGATCTCCTCCGCCGGTCCCGGCCTCAAGCGCATCGAGTTCCTCGTGCCGCAGGCCAACCGCCCGGAGGCCATGGCCCAGATCGAGACGGACCTTCCCGCCCTCGCCGGCGTCCAGTCCGCCCGCGTCAATCTCACCGGCCGCCGCGTCGCCGTCATCTACCGCGATGGCGAGATCGAGCCGCAGGCGCTGCTCGACCGGCTGGGGTTCCTCGGCTACATGGCCCGCCCCTTTGACCCGCGCGAGACCGGCCTCACCAAGGACGACCGTGAAGGTGGCCGCCTGCTGCGCGCGCTCGCGGTCGCGGGCTTTGCCGCATCCAACGTCATGCTGCTCTCCGTCTCCGTCTGGTCGGGGGCGGAGGATGCAACGCGCGATCTCTTCCACTGGCTCTCCGCCATGATCGCCCTGCCAGCCGTTGCCTATGCAGGGCGTCCCTTCTTCCACTCCGCCGTCAATGCGCTGCGCCTGGGCCGCGTCAACATGGACGTGCCGATCTCTCTGGGCGTCCTCCTCGCCTCGATGCTCAGCCTGTTCCAGACCATCAACAGCGAAGAGCACGCCTATTTCGATGCCTCCGTGACGTTGCTCTTCTTCCTGCTGGCCGGCCGCTACCTCGATCACCTGATGCGCGCCCGCGCCCGCTCCGCCATCGCGCAGCTCGTCTCGCTCTCCTCGGAGGGCGCGATCCTCGTCGCGGAAGACGGCACGCGCCGCTACGTCCCCGCGCGTGACCTCAAGGCCGGCATGACGGTCGCCGTCGCGGCGGGTGACAGGCTCCCCGCCGACGGCCTCATCCGCGAGGGCGTCAGCGACATGGACCGCTCGCTGCTCACCGGGGAGACCGCGCCCGAGACGGTGAGGCCCGGTTCCGCCGTCCATGCGGGTGAACTCAATCTCACGGCGCCTGTGATGGTAGAGATCACCGCCGCGGGCAACGACACCTTCCTCTCGGAACTCGTGCGCCTGATGTCCGCCGCCGAGCAGGGCCAGTCGCGCTACATCCAGATCGCGGACAGGCTGGCGCGCTTCTATTCGCCCGCCGTCCATACGCTGGCAGCGGCGACACTCGCCGGCTGGCTGGTGCTGGGCCACGGCTGGCACCCGGCCATCATGGCCGCCGTCGCGGTGCTCATTATCACCTGCCCCTGCGCGCTGGGGCTTGCCGTGCCCGCCGCCCAGGTGGTGGCCAGCGGCAGGCTGTTCCGCTCCGGCATCATGATCAAGGACGGCGCGGCGCTGGAGAAGCTCTCGGGCGTCAACACCGTCATCTTCGACAAGACCGGCACGCTCACCAAGGGCCAGCCGCAGCTCGTCCTGCCGCTCATGGTCTCCACCGAAAC
>NZ_JBIICB010000353.1:0-3766 GCF_044239095.1 Aestuariivirga sp.
CGCGCGCTACCGTGAGCAGATCCTCGAGGCCGCCACCGCGTCTGCCCCGCCGGAGGAGGCCGAGGCAGGTTTCGTTACGGAATTGCTGGCCCGCATCAGCCCGGAGCAGCTGGCCGCAGCCTATCTCCGCCAGCAACTGGCCGCGCGCCCCGCCCCCGAGGACATTTCGCACATCAGCCTTCCCGCCAAGAGCGGCCATGTGCGCGCCGCGCCCATGGGCGAGCCCCGGGTCCGCGTTGAACGGCCGGACATGACGGGCTCCGCCTGGTTCACCCTGTCGCTTGGCCGCAAGCACCGCGCGGAGCCCAAATGGCTGCTGCCGATGATCTGCAAGGCGGGCAACATCACGCGCGACGATGTGGGCGCGATCAAGATCTCTGACGAGGAAACGCGCTTCCAGATCTCCGCCGCCAAGGCCGCCGATTATGCCGAAACCGTCGCGCGGCAGGGAAGCGGCGAAAAGGGCGTCACCATCACGCCAGCAGGCGTTGCGCCGTCAGTCCCGCGGGAGGAGAGCCCGCCGCGGGCGGCCCCCGTCTTCAAGCACAAGGGCAAGGCGAAGGATCCCTCGCGCTTCAAGCCTAAGACGCATGCCGGCGGGCCCAAGGGCTTCAAGGCCAAGAAGCGCGGGACCTGAACAGCTGAGGCACTGGCCAAGAGCCGCTCTTGGGGCTAGTTCTCCGCATGCAGCCAGCAAGGTTGCGGGGAGTGATCATGCCCAAGCGTGTCATCGTCATCGGGTCGGGTATCATCGGCGCATCGGCCGCCTGGCACCTTGCGAAGGGCGGGGCGGATGTCACCGTGCTCGAGGCGGGCGAACCGGGTGGCCTTGCCACGCGCAACAGCTGGGCCTGGATCAACGCCAGCTGGGGAAACCCGGAACCCTATTTCCGCCTGCGCCAGCGCGCGATTGCGGAATGGCACCGGCTGGAGGGGGAAATTCCGGCACTCGCCGTCAACTGGTGCGGCGGTCTCATCTGGGACCTGCCCCCGGCTGAGCTTGATGCCTATGCGGCGCAGCGCGAGGCCTGGGGCCATCCACTGTCCTTCGTCACGCGCGCGGAAATTCTGGCCCGCGAACCCAATCTCAGGGACGTGCCAGACCATGCCTTCCACGTGGCGGAAGAGGGGATGCTCGAACCCCTCGCCACCTCACAGGCGCTGCTTGCGGCGGCAAGCGCGCTGGGGGCGGAGGTCCTGAGCGGCTCACCCGTCAAATGGCTCGAGCGCGGGGACAGGGTCACGGGCGTGATGACCGATGACGGCGTGATCCATGCCGATGAAACGCTGGTCGCCGCCGGCGTCCACACGGATAGTCTTCTCGATTCGGTGGGCATCACGCTGAAGCTCACCTCGCCCGCCGGGCTGCTGGCGCATTCGAAGCCGGCGCCGAAGCTTCTCAACGGCCTCGTCATGACGCCAGGCCTCCACATCCGGCAGACAGCGGAGGGCCGCATCGTCGCGGGTACCGATTTTGCCGGTGCAGACCCGGACAACGATGCCGAGGCACTGGCTGCCAGCCTGCAGCACAAGGTCGAGGCGATGGTGACGGGTGCGGAGGGGCTGGGCCTCGACTTCCTGACCGTCGGCCACCGTCCGACGCCGGCGGATGGTTTTCCCGCCATCGGCCGCCCGCGTGGCTGCGAGGGCCTCTACACCATTGTCACCCACTCCGGCGTGACGCTCGCCGCGGCACTCGGCCGCTTCGCCGCGGAGGAACTGCTCACCGGCAGGCGCGATGCGCTGCTCGATCCCTTCCACCCAGACAGGCCCGCTCTCTCATGACCATGCTGCCCCTGACCGAAGCCCCGCGCCACATGCTCGCAGGGGTTGAAGCCGTGCTGACGGACATCGACGATACCCTCACCCTGCACGGCCGCCTGCCGGCCGAGGCCTATGACGCATTATGGAAACTGAAGCGCGCGGGCATCAAGGTCGTCCCCATCACCGGGCGGCCCGCCGGATGGTGTGACCTCATCGCGCGGCAATGGCCGGTCGATGGCGTGGTGGGCGAGAACGGCGCCTTCTATTTCCGCTACCGCGACGACGAAAAGCGCATGATCCGCGTCTATGCGCAACCCGCCGAGGAGCGCCGCGCCAATGCCTCCAGGCTCTGGAGGATCGCCGAACGGGTGTTGCAGGACTTCCCCGGAACCGCCATCGCCTCCGACCAGGCCTACCGCGAAATCGACGTCGCCATCGACTTCTGCGAGGACGTGCCGCCGCTGCCGCTGGCCACCGCCCAGAAGATCGCCGAGGCCTTCCATGCCGAAGGTGCTGCCGCCAAGGTCTCCTCCATCCATGTGAATGCCTGGTTCGGGGCCCACGACAAGCTCACCATGAGTAGCAGGTTCCTCGCGGAAGCCTTTGGTATCAATATTGAAAATGATCTGCACAAGATCGCCTACTGCGGCGACTCGCCCAATGATGCGCCGATGTATGCGGTGTTCCCGATGGGCATCGGCGTTGCCAACATCCGGCCTTATGCCAAGCTCATGCCGCATCTGCCGCGCTATGTGACGGCGGGCGAGGGCGGGCACGGCTTTGCGGAATTCGCCGAGGCTGTGCTGCACGCGCGGGCCCAGCGTGCGTGACACGGCGGCGGGCCTGCTGATCGGCGCCCTGGGCGGCCTGGTCTTCTGGCTTATCGGCATTCCCGCACCCTGGCTTGCGGGCAGCATGCTGGCGGCGATTGTTGCGATCTTCTCCGGCGTCAAGGTCGGCATGCCGGACTGGCTGCGCGCCATGTCCTTCATCTTTCTCGGGATCCAGACGGGAACATCCGTCACCTGGGACACAGTGGACAGGGCGGCGCAGTGGCCGCTCTCTATCGCCTTTCTCGGCCTCACCGTGGTCTTCGTCACCGGGGCCTGCACGGCCTACTACGTGAAGCGCAGCGGGTGGGACGGCGCGACGGCTTTGTTCGCCAGCCTGCCCGGCGCGCTCTCCCTCGTGTTGCTGCTGGCCAGCAGCACGAAGGCAGACATGCGGCGCGTAACCATCGCGCAATGCATCCGGCTGTTCTTTCTGGTGGCGGCCCTGCCAGCGCTGATCTCCTGGATGTCGCCTGCCTCTGCCTATCATGCCGGACCTGGCGAGATCGGCAGCCTGTTCGATATCCTGCTGCTCATCGCCGTTTCGGCTGCGGCGGGCTATGCGCTGGAGTGGATGCGGGTTCCCGCAGGCCTCATGCTGGGGCCGATGCTGGCCAGTGCCGGACTCGAATTGTCGGGCGTCATCTCCGGCACGGCGCCTGCCTTTGTGCTGATCCCTGCGAATGTCGTGCTGGGGGTGATGATTGGCGCGCGCTTCTCGCACTTTACCTTCACCGAATTCCGCGAGGCATTGAAGGAAGGTTTTTCGGGCTTCCTGATCGCGCTCGCCATTGCGCTGGCGGGGGCCTGGATCACCAGCGCCGTCTCGGGCCTTCCGCTGGCGCTGACGCTGCTCGCCTTTGCGCCCGGAGGGCTTGATGCCATGACGATCATGGCCTTCGCGCTGAACCTCGATCCGGCCTATGTCGGCGCTCATCAGATGGCGCGTTATATCGGTCTTGCCCTTTTGATGCCGCTGGTAACGTCCTATGTTCTCGGACGAATGGGTGTGGCAGCAGGGGCAACGGCACCCGCCCAGCCCTCAAAACTCAAGGACCGCTGATGGATCAACTGGCCTTCCTGCTGACTTACAAGGGCGCCGTGGTGCTTGGCACGCTGGCCGTGCTGCTGGTGGCGGAACGGCTGTTCCCCATGGCGCGCGTGGTGGGCGG
>NZ_JBIICB010000354.1:0-3738 GCF_044239095.1 Aestuariivirga sp.
CCGCACCGCGCAGGATCAGCCATGCGTTGAACGGGGAAAGCACGCCGCCGAAATGCACGGTCGCCTCCAGGTTCAGCGCGTCGAGTTCAGCCTTGCGGCCGATCACGGCGCCGCCCATCGCATCGCCGTGGCCGCCGATGTATTTGGTGAGGGAATGTACAACGAAATCCGCACCCAGCTGCAGGGGCAGGGTCGCGATGGGGGTGGCGTAGGTCGAATCCACCGCCACATCCCGCACGCCGCGTTCATGGGCCAGCCTGGCGAGACCGGCGATGTCGCACAGTTTCATGGTCGGGTTCGCGGGCGTCTCGAGCCACAGCATACGGGTGTTCGGGCGGATTGCCGCGGCGACCTCCTCCGGGCTTGAGGTATCAACATAGGACACCTCGATCCCGAAGCGCGGCAGCGTATCGCGCGCCAGTTCGGCGATGCCGACGTAATTGGCGTCCGGCACGATCAGGTGGTCGCCCCGGCTTAAGCGGCCACAGATCAGGGCATGGGCGGCGGCAATCCCCGATGCATAGCAAAGTGCGCCTTCCGCCCCTTCGAGGGCCGCAAGCTTCTCCTGCAGCTGTGCCACCGTGGGGCTGCTCACCCGGCCGTAGACGAAGCCGTCATAGCCCTGTTCGTCCCGGGCGGAAAAGCCCGTGACGGTTTCGGGCGCGAAGGTAACGGACATCACCAGGTTGGGTGATGAGGCCCTCGTAGCCGGATCGACGAATTCCCCTGCGTGAACAGCGGTTGTCTCGGTGTGCCAGCCGTGGTTAAGGCCCTTTTGCGACGCCATGGTGCCCGTTTTTCCTTTCCGGTGAAACTGTCCTATGATGCGGTCAGCCAATCGAATCTGCAACATCCGCGCCGGGGGATCTTCAGGCCAAGAATGACGTGGGACAATCCCCATTGGAGCGGAAGGCCGCAACTGAGCGCCGGGCCGCGGCATAAGCTGCGTCCCAACGCCTATGCGCGCCTTGCACGCTTTTCAGCTGACCACGGCAACATCATCGTTCTGATCTATACCGTGCTGGCGTTGGTCTGCGGCAGCTATGCCTCCGCCACCCTCAGGATCGACCCGGACCTGCGTCCGCGCATCACCCTCGACGATACCACGGTGAGGCTCAATGCCGAGTTGGAGCGGCAGTTCCCCGGCATCGAGCAGACGTTCCTGGCCATTGCCGACAACAGCGATCCCGCCACGGCGCGCCAACAAGCCATGGCCCTTGCCGCGGCCCTCGATGCGCGCAAGGACCTGTTCCTGTCGGCCTTCGTGCCCGGAACTGGCGCGTTTTACCAGGAGAACGCCATTCTGTTCCGCGATCTGGCGGAGGTTCGCGCACAGGTTGACTGGCTCATTCAGATGGAGCCTCTCCATTACGCCATGGCTTCCGCTCCTGATATTCTGGGCTTTGCCAGCCTGGTCAACGAGATCGGGAAGGCAGTCCTGCAGGGCCGCTCGCCCCCGGGCCTCGAAGCGATGCTCCTGGCGGCGTCTTCGGCAATCGAAGCGGAGGTGAAGGGAAGCCCGCTGCCTGTGAATTGGGTGGCTCTCGCGGGCCTTGGCGGCGAGATGCAGAGCCAGCGCTGGTATGTGATGGCGACGCCCCAGCCCGGCAAGGAGCCCGAAGCAGCCGCGGTTGCGCGCGCAGCATCGGAGGGCGTTGAGGGTATCAGCTGGCTGTGGCCGCGCCAGGCCCTGGCCAGCGCCCCCAGCACCTTTCGGGATTTCGTGGTGCCTGCAAGCCTCTCGGTTCTGCTTGCGTCACTCCTCACGGCCTTCATCCTGGGTTCGGTCCGCCACGCGCTGGCGGTCCTGCTGGGCTGCGCCGTCACGCTATGCTGCGCGGCGGCGGCTGCCGCGGCGGCGGGCCGCCCGCTCGATGGGGCAACCTGGTCCTTCGCCCTCGCAGTCCTGGCGCCGGTCTTCGTTGCGGGATCGATGCTCGCAACCTCCTTTGCAAGCTGCCGTGCCAAAGGCGTGTCGATCACGCAGTCCATCATGCTGGCCGGTCACCGCCAGGGAGGCTTCATCACCGCTGTCATGCTTGTGTTTGCCGCGGTGTGGCTGTCATGGATTCCGCGGCAGCTGCCCTCGCTCAGCCAGTTGGCGGCAATCGCTTTGTTCGGCTGTGCGGTGGCGTGGGTTGTCAGCATGACGCTGCTCCCGGCAGCGCTCTCCGTGTTGGCGGCCCGCCGCCCGGCCGAGGAGGCAAACTGGCTCGACGAGGCCCTGGGTGGCCCGCTGCCCGCCGCCGGACGCAACGCCATGGATGCATTGGCGTTGCTTGTTGTCACGGCCGCACTGGTCTGCGTGGCACTCATTCCATCCGTCCGCTTCGGTGAACGTCAGTTTCCCTCCTCGCCACCGCCCCTCATCGAGACCCCCGACGCGCGCGGCGCGATCCACATCCTCGCGCCCGCCGGCAACGTCGATGCGTTGCTGGGCAATCTCGCGGGCCTCGCCGAGGTTGGTGCCGTGCGCACTGCCTCGCAGTTCCTGCCGCCGCAGGCGCCGGAGAAGATCGCGGAACTCTCGCGGCTGTCGAACCTCACCCCTTTCGGGCCCGCATTCCGCAACCAGGCCGACCCGGCCCAGATGGTCCAGAGCCTTGCCGAACTTGAGGTGCAATTGACGGCGATCGCGGTCGGACCCGCCACCTCGCCTGCCCTGAAGGATGCTGCACTCCGGTTGCGCCGAGCCGTCGCGCTCTTCATGTCGCCGCAGCCACCGGCGGCGGAACGCGTTGCAGCGCTCGAGCGCGCGCTCTTCGGCGGGCTCGGCGATCTGTCCGCGTTGACGGAGCGCCTCTCCAGGCTGGAGGCCCCCGGAATAGAAAGCCTCGATCCCCGTCTCCTGCGCCGCTTTGTATCGGAGCAGGGGGTGTGGCGCATCGAGGTGATGCCGCGGAGTGGTGCGGGCGTGCTTTCCTTCCCGGCCGCCGTGCGGCGCGCGGTTCCCCAATCCGCCGGCGAGCCGCTTGTGTTCCTGGCGCGCAACGAGATCATTCATCGTGAGACGACGCTAGCCTTGGCAACGGCGCTGCCGCTGGCTGCGATCCTTGTGTTGGCCGCGCTCCGCAACGTTGTGGCGTGGGTATTGTCTCTGGTGCCGGCGGCTGCCTTTGTCACGCTGGCTGCGGCCGTCATCGTGCAGTTTGGCATCAGCCTCAACGCCGCAATGCTGGCAGGTTTGAGCGCGGCGTTCGCTGTGGTGATCGCCTCGGCGATGCGGATCGCCGATCACCTGTCCAGCAGGCCAAAGATCTCCGCCATCGGCCCGCCTCTGCGTGCCGCACTTCTGCCGCCGCTGGCGCTGGCCGGGGCCGTGGGACCACTGGCGCTGTCTTCGCGCCCTGCGGTGGCGGAAGTCGGAGGGGTTCTCGCCCTGCTGCTCGTGCTTGCCGGACTTCTCGTCGGCCTTCTGGTACCGGCCCTGTCCCGTTGGATCGACACCCTGGCGGGCCTGCGCCCGGGGCGGGCTTGGCGGCGGTGATTTCGAGAGCATGATGCGCCAGCTTCTCAATCCACCTGCACGCGAAAGCTGGGGTCCCGCTTTCTGTCTGCATGTGCTGCAACAAAAGCGGGATGCCAGCTTTCGCTGGCATGACGGTGAAAATTGGGAGGTGATCTCAACTGACCGCCCGCCGCTCTAGTGGATTGACTCCAACGTTTGGAACCCACGGTTCCGAGCTGCGATGATATCGCCAGGGTTGGCTTTCCATGCGAAGGGTTTGGGACTGGAGG
>NZ_JBIICB010000087.1:0-14940 GCF_044239095.1 Aestuariivirga sp.
CCATCCACCCGCGCCACCCTTACGCGGGCGAACTCGTCTTCACGGCGTTTTCGGGCTCGCACCAGGACGCGATCAACAAGGGCTTCAAGGCCATGGCAGCGTCCAACGCGCCGCTCTGGGAGGTGCCCTACCTGCCGATCGACCCGATGGACCTCGGCCGCTCCTACGAAGCGGTGATCCGCATCAACTCCCAGTCGGGCAAGGGTGGCATCGCCTACATCCTCGAGAAGGAGCACGGCCTCGAACTGCCGCGGCGTCTGCAGATCGAGTTCTCGAAAGTGGTGCAGGCCATTGCCGACGGCGAGGGCGTGGAAGTGCCAGCCGACCGCCTGTGGGGCGCCTTCGAGTCCGAATATCTCGAGGGCAACGGCCGCTACGGCTTCGTCTCCCATGCCGCCAGCAGCGACCACAGCCAGCAGGACGTGGTGGCCAAGATCACGGTGGATGGCGGCCTGAAAACCATCCTCGGCCATGGCAACGGCCCGGTGGATGGCTTCGTCGATGCCATCCGCAAGGAGTCCGGCCTGGCCTTCGATGTGGCCGATTACCGCGAGCACGCCATGGGCATGGGCGCCAATGCCTCCGCCGTGGCCTATGTGGAGCTGAAGCTTGCTGACGGCACCAGCCTGTTCGGCGTGGGCATCGACAGGAACATCGTGGTTGCCTCCCTCAAGGCCGTCCTTTCGGGCGTCAACAGGGCGCTCAAAAGAGTGTAGACAAGGCAGGGCGGGCGATGTAGTAACCCGGCCATCGGCCTCGGGTTCCCGAGGCCGAACGTCCTTCACGGACGGGCGATTAGCTCAGGTGGTAGAGCAGCTGACTCTTAATCAGCGGGTCGTAGGTTCGAGTCCTACATCGCCCACCAATCAGAACAGCAAGTTAGAATATGATTGGTGGCGCTGGCGTGTGGTTGTTGTGATGCCAGGCGTCAGATAGGCATCAGGCTAGCGTGGTGGGTGGTCAGTTGAGATCAAATCCCAATTCTCGCCGTCATGCCAGCGAAAGCTGCCATCCCGCTATCGTTGCAGCACATCCAGACAGAAAGCGGGACCCCAGCTTTTGTTGCGGTGACGGGAAAGACGGAGTACAAATCTTCCAGTGATCTCAACTCACAGCCTCCCGCTCTTGCGCGCGTTCCGGCGAGGTGGAAACACCTGGTCGAGACGAACGCGCGCAAGATCAATTGCTTGGGCATGATCTCTCAATAGGCTGTTCATCCGTGAAACTCGAATACGAGATAGGATGCCGGCTGTGAGCTGGTGTTGCGAAGCCCGTGGTGAACTCCGGCGGGATGATAGACACTCTCACCTGGAGCGAGTGGGAATCCATCGGCCTCGACTGTTCCGCCAAACACCATGATCGCCACGTCATGCTCGTCTTCATGCGCGGGGTAACCCGCGCCTGCCGGCATCGTGGTTACATGCGCGTGGAGTTTGCGCAGAAAGGCAGTGGGGGCCTCGAAAATCAGGCCCATGCGCATCTGATCCGCCGCTTGGCTTGGGCCATCGAAGTGAGAACGGTGGATCGCCGTCTTCATTCGCTCCCATGTGCCTCGGAGGATGCCCTGCCACCTGAACATCTGGTATTTCACCGGCGCGCCGGAAGCGTTGCGGATCGTATGATACTGATAGGCCGGGTAATATGCGAAGTCCCCGGTTCTCATGGTTTCCACACGCGGGGCGGGATCCTCGGCCGAATCTGCAATCACGATTTCTGCCTCACCGTCGAGCACCACCAAGAGTTCTTCTTCGACATGGCAATGCGGCGGATGCGGAGAGCAGCCCGGCGAGAGCACCGAGGCGTGGGACTGCATGAGCGAGAGATTGGCAGTCCGGCCGCGCAGGATCGGATACGGCTTCCAACCTTCCGCATCCGGGACCCGCTCCCGATCCCGGCCGATTGTCGTGCCGAGAAGCGGAAGACGGCACAAGCCGTTCTCTGGCCTTACATCACGTACGGCGCCGGAGACCCCGATCAAGGGGGCGGACCTCTCCGTGAAAGTGAAAGGCCAGTCGACGCAGCCGAAATTCTGCACCGGAACTTTCTTGTCTGCCCGCGCATACTGCAGCAGCAGCGCCTTGCGTGGATGCCCGCTCGTGTTGTCAGAGCCATGCCAGAGGCGTCCGTCGAAGATCAGCGCGTCGCCATCGGACGTATCATGTTGTACCAGCGCCGCATCCGGTTGGGTCTCCCTGACCCATGAGAGAATCTGCTCAGTCCCTGCCTCGCCGCGTTTCAAGCCTCTCTCGTGCCGCGCTTGCTGCAGGCTTTTTCCAAGAAGATGAGAATGGGTCAGTAACTGCAGGGACGAGGCCTTGCACGTGTTTTCGAGTCCGATCCACACAGATGCAAAACCTCCAGAAGGATCGGAGCTCTCGATGTCGGTATGAATGGGGTGATCTTGCCCCGATTCACGGAAAATGACCGATGCACCCCACAGCACGATGTCTGGGCCGAGCACCGGTGCGAGAGCCGCCAGAATGGCAGGGGTTGCCGCGATGTCCTGGAAGAAGGCATCAGTCGTGGCGATGTCCTTGGGCCATTCCGGCGAAGCCTGATGACAGCACGATGCCCAGTGTTGAATGATCAAGTGGCATTCAGCCCTCGTATAGACCCGAATGGGGCCGAAGTGCCCCCTGTCATCGAACCCCGAGCCGGGGTGTGCGTATGTCTCATTCTTCTCGCTCGTCATGTTTCACCTTCATTTCCGACGATGCTGACCTCCAGGCGGCGATTGCGGGCATGCGGCCACGAGTGAAGAGTTGAACTGTGGTTGTCCTCTTCGATCGCGTTTGGCTGCAGGCCGGACTTGGCAAGCGCATAGTTGAGCGACAACTGATCGCGCCGTGAATATCGCAATACATGCGCTGTCCATATTGCGGAGAAGGCGATGGCCGCGGGGCTGGCATGCCGGCGGAACAGCATGCCGCTCCAGTAAGGTCTTTCCCTGAGCACGTGCGGAACCGCGTTGCGGTAGTGCTGGAGTTGTTCCGCCAGCGTTCTGCGGCAATCGAATTTCAACAGGGCCACTTCGGCGAACTCTGCCTCTACGCTTTCCCGGAAACTGTGTAAGAAGAGCGCGAGGTCGTGGCTTGCAAGCTTGCTGCGAAGTTCGTCCGCCGGATCCTTCGACAGCAGAACACTGTTGTCGATGTAGAGAGAGCAGTCGTGGTCTGGGAGAAATTCATGCGGGCGAAGCTTGACATAGCGTTGGCTGCGCACCTGATCCATCTCGAACATCGGCGTTACAAGCCGGACGTCCCATGTGTTGCTGCGCAGCAGCGGGTTGTCCGTCAGGCAGATAAAGTCAAGCCCCGATACGGCCGCCATGGGCTGCTCGTTGAGGCTCTCATAATCACCCATCAGAACGGTGAAGACGCAACCGTGCTCAATGTTCAGGCTCGTGACCCTCATGGAAGAAAACCTGCTAGCCCGAGTCATAAATGACCACGAGGATCTTGGGTTGGCGGATGCAGTGTCATCCTTTGATTGAATGCAGGAATTGGTTTTCGAGACGATTGTCTCCAGCCGAAACAGCAAGGGCAACACCCGCCATGAGTGTTGGTAGCTTTCTTTCCTTCGATCCGCCAGCCAATTCCCGCAAACGGGTGTCCGCGAACTTTGATGGCGGGCAGTTTCTTCCGAAGGGGGCTGCCGGCGGACAGTCATCGCCCACCAAGGAAATTGATATCAAGCCAGCGTGTATCGGGTTCGTCGTGGTGTGTGGGCAGCTGTTATGATGCCCTTTGGCGATGGTGTTGTCGCTCGGCTCCGCGGTAACTTCGTCACTGCGGTTGGCCGCCGCTGGCTGCGCTGCGGGTGGGGACGAAGACCGCTGTTGCTGACCTGGGCGCCTTGAGGTTGAGGTTGCAGGATTGCCGTCCGCGGCAATCATTGCGCCAACCGTCGAATCGATAGCCCGCTGAGGGCAGGGCCGACACTGTCACCGCGGTTCCCTGCCGGAAGACACGGGTGCAGTTGGCCGTGCAGTTCGCCTCACCACGGGGACGGGTGATTGCAATTGATCCCCGGCCCTCGATCGCCAGGGTGAGCGTCTGGACTGGCACGGCTTCGAAATGGGCGGTGACGGTGCTCGCTGATTTCATGGTCAGCGAGCAGTTGCGCAGGCCGCTGCAGGCGCCCGTCCAGCCTCTGAATACCGAGCCGGGCCCGGCTGGCTGCGCGGAGAGCAGGACCCTGGTTCCCGCTGGGTAGTTGTTCGTGCAGGAGCCCTGGCAGGCCTCAGCACCGCCGCTGGGCGAGATGGAGACGGTGCCACCGCCGCTGCCGGCCTTCACGTAATTCAACGTAAAGATCGGCAGAATGTCGAAGCGGGCAGAGACTGACATGGCCCTGCGCATGGTGAGCACGCAGCCGCGGGTGCCCCGGCAAGCACCGGACCAGCCGCTGAACTGCATCCCGCGGCCCGGCACTGGCACGAGACGAACCTGCTGGCCGAGATCATATCTGTTGACACAGTCGCCAGCGCATCGCTGTGCCGTGCCGGCAGGCGTGAACTCGACGTCGCCTGTCCCGGTGCCGAGCTTGGTATAGGTCAGCGGCGTTGCGGCGGTGGCGCTGTCGAAGCTGGCTGTCACGTTTCGTGCCTCGCTCATCGTGACTTTGCACGCGCCGGTGCCGCTGCATGCGCCCGCCCAGCCGCCGAAGCTGGACCCGGCGGATGCAGATGCGGTGAGCGTTACCTCCGTTCCCGGTTTATAACGGTTGACGCAGCTTGCAGCACAGCTTGCCAGCGTGCCGGCAGGCGAGAAGCTGACGGTTCCCGACCCCGCTCCGGCCCTGGTATAGGCGAGCGACACGCCGCCGTTTCCGATTTCATCGAGAGCGGCCTTGACGTCGATCCGCTTGTGCATCCGGTTATTGCGGTGGTCGACCACCCGCACGCCCGTCTCTTGCAGGATGCCAAGGATATCGGCCACGGTGGCATCGGTTTTCCTCTGCTTCAGCACCGCCCAGGCGCCGGCCACATGCGGTGCTGCCATGGACGTGCCGTGCTTCACCCCGAAGCCTCCCCCCGGCAGGGAAGAGTTGATCGGCGACCCAGGCGCCAGCAGCGACAGCATCGGGCTGGAATTGGAGTAGCAGGCTACCTTGTCTCTCGCCGTGGAGCCGCCATCCGTGACGCCATCGACTGAGCACCGCCCCCAGTCGCGCGTTGAAACGGAACCAGTGCTGACGGCGGAGGATAGGCAGGCCGGCGCTCCGATGAGGTTTCGATCACCGTTGTTTCCGCTTGCGACGATGGGGGCGATGCCCGCGCTGCGCAGATTGGCCAGCGCGGCCTCCATCGGAAGAAGTGCCGTTACCTGCTTTTCGCAGCTGTCCTTGTAGAGGCCTCCCCCGAAGCTCATGTTCGCGGCGGCGATGGCAAAGCGGCTGCGCAACGACAGGACGTGCTCGATGGCGGAAAGAATGTCGCTGGTGTAGATAATCGGTTGCCCTGGACCTGGGCTGAAGCCCTGAATGGCGATGATGCTGGCTTGTCGAGCCACGCCGGAAAAGCCCGAGCCAAGGCCCGCGGCGATGCCTGCGACGTGGGTTCCGTGGTCGCAGCGAGCTGCGCTGCACGGCATGCCTGACCCCGGTGCGGTCGAGACCTTTGCTCCTCCCGGGCACCACCTGCCTTCCGAGAAACATGCTTCAGCGACCACCTTGCCCGCGAGGAAAGGGTGGTTCTTGTCCACGCCCGTGTCGATGATGGCGATGGTCTGTCCCTCGCCGGAGAAACCGGCACCCCAGGCCTCGTCTGCCCGGACCAAGGGAATCGACGTCGCCAGTTGGGTGGTGAAATAGCCATTCTCGGAAATGCTGATCACCTCTGGGTCAGCGGCAAGCCTCTCAAGGTCGTTTGCCGACACCTCCATCGCAACGAAAGGAATGGTTTCGAAGGCGCGGAAGGCGGATGGATTACGGTTAAGGGCGCCGCTGAACCGGGTGCGGAACGCTGACGCCGCGCTGGCAATGCTGGCGCGCTGGTCTTGTGCTTCGGCGGCTTTCAGCCGGCCTTCGGCTGCGAACGGAACCCGCAGCCCGACAATGACGCGGACGCTGCCATTGGTTTTTGCCGCCTCCCGCAATGCGCCGAGTGGTGCTGCACCCTGCCTCGCCTCCTGTGGATCGGCGAGCAGCACCCGCTCCGCCGCCAACGCCGAGGGCCCCGGAACAAGCAACATCACGGCCACGCCGATCCAGAGCAGCGCTCTCATTTATCCACCATAGATAACAAATGATACCCGATTTAATCACAACCTGAAATCGAAGCAAGTCCGGCTTCACTTGTGGTAAACCGTGATGGCAGCGCACGCGGCACGAAGCCCGCGGCGGAGACCGGCACCAGAAATGAAATAGCCGCCGGTTGCCCCTGCCACAGCAACTCACTAACAAAAGAGTGCTGAAGCAAATGAAGCGGTCAGAGATTAACTCCTTGGGCCGCCCTTACAGTTCATGAGCGGTGACAAGATTGCGCCCGAAATAGCCCGAATCACGATCGCACAGTCGGCTGTCAGTCGAGCCATGAAGGCGAGACCTAAAGGAAAGATACGCGGGCCGGTAACCATTCAACATCTGACCTGCGGGCTTGGGCCCATGCTGCAGCTTCCGACATTCAACCCGTGGAAGGGGCAATTGTCTTTGCTTGACGCCGTATCCGAATGCCGTTCGCACTACCTCATGCTTTTCCGCATGCGAAGCGATGTGGCTGCAAGAACACCGCCAATCTGCTTTGTCCGCGCCGCTATCTCAGCTCAGCTGTTGCTCGAGGATTACGCAGGTAGAGAAAGCGATGGCGTTACAAGCTTGATCCCACATACCTGTTGACACGATAGCAATCGTTTGCAAAAAATTAGCTACGCTTAATAGTGAGGAAATAATGACTAAGCACATTTGCCGTCTTGCATTTGCAGCGTCCGCGCTGGGTCTCATCGCAACCGGCGCTCTGGCTGCAGATCCCACCACAGAATCGGATGGCCTGATTTTTGCAGGAACTCTTGGATTTGCTGTTGGTGCCCATAACGCCAGCGCAGGAGGTGATGACTCTGACGATGTAGATGTAAAGGATGGCACTGTGTTTACGGTTGCCGGACAAGGCGTTGTCAGTGTCCCATTGGGCGAAGCATTGTCGCTCCAGCTCGATGGCGCAAACGAAATGTATGCCCGCCACAACGATGACGAGGATGATGCCGTCGGCGCTGGCGTTTACGGTGCTCATTTGAGCATGCGCGACCCCGGCCTCGGACTGATCGGCATTCTGGGTGGTGTGGGCCTCGGTTCGTCACTCGAAGATAGCGAAGAAGGTCTGGGTTGGTTCGTCGGTGCCGAAGGGCAGGTGTATTTCGACAATCTGACGCTGTACGCGCAGGCCGGTTATGCTGACTTCCCGATTGACGATGCATCGCCCCTTGCAGAGGGATTCTCCGAGGCTTGGTTCGCCGGCGGTGAAGCGCGCTATTTCATGACGGATGACATGATGCTGAACGCTGAAGCCTCCTACGGTGCGACGGACGGCTATGTCGACGGTGATGATCCCGGTGACGCATGGAATTGGGGCGTCGGTGGCGTGATGCGCGTAGCCGACTCAATGCCGATCTATGCCACGGCAGATTACCGCGGCGGACGGTACTATGCCGATGACAATGGAGAAGAACTCGTTCTTGAGCACGCTTTCCTGGCCGGAGTGTCCTTCATGTTTGGCGCGACGTCTCTTCTTGAAAATGACCGCCGCGGCGCGACGCTTTCCAGCCCCATGCTACCAGCCCGTGCCGCCGCCTGGACGGAAGCATTGGACTGAGACGTAACACGTTCTGGAGGGCCCCCTCTGGGGGCCCTTTTTTGTCGGCCGCTTCATGGCGGCGCAACTTTGAATAAGATGACCGGTTGCCCAAGACCTGGGCTGTCGCCCTGCATGGCAATGACATTGGCTTGATCGGCTGCTCCAGAAGAGCACGTGCGTATGAGCCGTTTCCGATCATGCGCGCTACGGCTGTATTTCGTCTGCGAACGGAACCCTTAGAGCATGATCCGCAAAAGTGGAAACCACTTTTGCGATAAGATCATGATCAAGCCATTGATCTTGCGCGAGTTCTTTTCGACCAGGTGATTCCACCTGGCCGGAACGCACGCTAGCCCGACGATGGAGCTGCCATTGCTTTTCGCCGCCTCCCGCAATGCGCCGAGTGGTGCTGGAGCCTGCCTCGCCTCCTGTGGATTGGCGAGCAGCACCCGCTCCGCCGCCAACGCCGAGGGCTCTGGAACAAGCAACATCACGGCAAGGCCGATCCAAAGCAGCGCTCTCATGTATTCACCAAAGATATGTAAGTCCGGCGTCACTTATGGTAAACCGTGATGGCGGCGCACGCGGCACGAAGCCCCCGGTGGAGACCGGCTCCGGAAATGAAACAGCCGCCGGTTGCCCGGCGGCTGCTCAACACGCAACAGTATCTGAAGAACTGCTCAGTCGTATTTGTTGATGCAGTTCTGGTACTTTTTCCGGTAATAGCGGTCCCAGCGG
Source organism: Aestuariivirga sp. (assembly GCF_044239095.1). Taxonomy (GTDB): domain Bacteria; phylum Pseudomonadota; class Alphaproteobacteria; order Rhizobiales; family Aestuariivirgaceae; genus Aestuariivirga. Next base: position 8,528 of record NZ_JBIICB010000087.1, read on the forward strand.
GCCGAGCCGCGCGCCGCGCCGCTGACGCCGCCCACGCCCGCACCGATCGCGGCACCCGTGCCGACGCCGCTGCCCTTTCCACCCGTGACAAGGCCGCCAATGATGCCGCCCACCACCGCGCCGCCAATGGCGCCGCCGGCCGCGTTGCCAAGCGTCTTCTCGTCGGCGTAGCGCTCCGCCTGGCGCTGGCAATAGCGCCGCTCGCTGTTGGTGAGCTTGGCGAAGCTGGCATCCGCCAGCAGGATAGGCATCGCGCCCAGCGCGAGGAACATGGTGATTGCTTTCTTCATGTCATGTCTCCCAATCCAGTTCGGTTCAAAACCGCTGACAATGCATGTTGCGGCGAAATCGACATCAGCGGACTTCCGCCATCTTCACAATCGCGGCTGTATGGCCTGCTGTAAAGACCTTAACTCTCGACCGGCATGACCCCATGGGAGTTTCAATCCGTTCTACGCCGGTCGATGCGGCCGCGATCCATGAGCGTGTCCGGCACACGGGTCTGCGGCCCTCAGGAGTCTGCCGCCCTTACTGCAAGGGAACGGCATTGGCTGATCTGTTAGACGCACCGAAGGTGGCCGTGACGGTCTGCGCTTTCCGCATCAGCACAGTGCAAGTGCGCGTGCCCCGGCAAGCGCCCGACCATCCCCTGAACTCTGAACCAGGTGCTGCTGTTGCGGACAGGGTGACCCGCGTTCCTGCAACGTAGGTTCTGGCACAGGTGCCCGTGCACTCGGCGTTTTCCGGCGATGCAGTGAAGCGCACCGTTCCCGTTCCACTGCCGGCCGCCCTGTATGAAAGAGTGTAGACCGGCTTGAGGTTGAAGATGGCGGCAACAGAATTGTCCCGCCTCATTGAGATGATGCACCTGCGGCTTCCGCGGCAGGCGCCTGACCATCCCTTGAACTCCGAGTTCGCCGACGCCACCGGGCGCAGCTCTACCTTCGTTCCTGGCGGATAAGCGTTCTCGCAGCTGTCGCTGCAAGTCGATTGCTCACCCGTGGGCGTGAAGTTGACGCTACCACTGCCGGTTCCCGACTTCGTATAGTCGAGCACGGTGCCGCGGTAGCCCGGATCAAACTTCAAGGTTACGGTCTGCGCCCTGCTGATCGTCAATTCGCAAGAGAACTGAGTGCCACTGCAAGCTCCCCCCCAGCCTCCGAATGCCGAATTCTTGCTGAATGGGTAGATTACGACCCGGGTACCCGGAGCAAAATTGTTGACGCAGTTGCCGTTGCAGAACGAGAAGCTTCCGGTCGGACGGAACCAGGCCTCGCCACTCCCGGCGCCCGACATCGTGAGGGTCAGCGGCAGTTCACGCTCCGCGCCCTTGCGGTCGAAGGTGGCCTTCAGTGACCGCGCCTCGCTCATCTCTATGGCGCAGTAATTGCTGCCGTCGCAGGCGCCTGACCATCCTGCAAAACTTGAGCCTTTCGCGGGATTGGCAAAGGCAAAGATCGCGGTGCCCGGATCAAAGCTGTGCATGCAGCTTGCATCGCAGCTTTTTCTGGTGACGCCGTTAAGGAAAGATACTTGGCCCTTTCCTTGCCCTGCCTGTTCATAGCTTAGCGGAACCTTGTCGTAATCAAAGGAGGCGGTCACCGAGCGTGCTTCGCTCATGGTGACGGAGCAGGGCTCTGTGCCACTGCAGGCGCCGGACCAACCGGAGAACTTGCCCCCCTCGATGGGGCGTGCGGTAAGGGTGACGACCGTTCCCGGCACATAGCCAATGCTGCAGCTGGATGAGCAGCTTTCACGGGTTCCTGCGGGAGAGAAGTTCACTGTGCCCTTGCCTGAGCCAGTTCTGGTGTAGGAAAGCCGAACCAGCGTCTTATCAAAGGCGTAGAGCGCAGCCATGACGTCGATCCGGCTCTTCACGCGGCCGGTTCGGTAGTCCGCCACTGGGTTGCCGCTCATCTCCAGTAACTCGAGGACCTCCTGCACCGAAGCCGTTGGCTTCTTTTGCTTTAGGACGGCCCACGCACCTGCCACGTGAGGTGCCGCCATGGACGTTCCGCTGTACCTCGCAAACTTCCCATCAAGGACAGAGGAATTGATCTGGTATCCCGGCGCCAGCAACGACAGTTTCGGGCTTGAATTGGAGAAGCAGACCACCCTGTCCCTCGCTGTGGGGCCGTTCGCAGGCAAGCCCTGACAGAAACCCGAGTCCTTCGACGCCACCGCGCCGACGCTGACCGCGGAGGAGAGGCAGGCAGGAGTTGAGATCTTGTTACTGCTTGAAGCGTTTCCACTGGAGACGACGGGTGCGACGCCTTGGCTGCGAAGATTAGCCATCACGGCCTGTAACGCAGGATTCGTTGCGTCGCAGTCATCTTCGTGCACGTCTCCCCCGAGGCTCATGTTCACAGAGGCGATGGAAAAACTGCCGCGCAAGCTGTCGACGTGTTCAAGGCCCGCAATCAGATCCGACCACGATGTCGTCGGCATACCAGGAAAGCCGTCGCTGAAGACCTGGATGGCGATGATGTTGGACTGACGCGCCACGCCGGAGAATGAGCTGCCAAGGCCCGCCGCAATGCCTGCCACATGCGTGCCGTGGCTGCAGAACTGACTGGGGCAGGGCATGCCGGAGCCCGGCCCGGTCGCACTGGTTTTGCCGCCGGGGCACCAGCCTCCGAAGGAGAAGCAGGCCTCCGCCACCACCTTATTTGCGAGGAAGGGATGTGTCTTGTCCACGCCCGTGTCGATGATGGCAACGGTCTGGCCGGTTCCTGGGAAGCCGGCGTTCCAGGCCTCATCCGCGCGGACCTGCGGGATGGAGAGGTCGAGTTGGGTCCGGTAAGTGCCATTCTCCGTGATGCTGATCACCTCTGGGTCGGCGGCGAGCCTGTCGAGTTCGGCCGCCGACACCTCAACCGCCGCGAAGGGAATGGTGCCGAAGGCACGGAAGGACGCCGGTTTGCGCTTGATCGCGTCGGCGAAACGGGCGCGGAATGATGAAGTGGCGCGGGCGATGTCGGCGCGCTGGACCCGAGCCTCGGCGGCCCCGAGCTTGCCTTCGGCGGCGAAGGGCACGCGAAGCCCGACGATGACCTTGACAGTGCCTTTTTCCTTCGCCGTCTTGACGAGCGTGCCGAATGCTTCCGGCGCCGCCTTGCCACTGGCAGCCGTCGTACCGGAATGGGTGATCAGGGCCCGCTCCGCGGCAAGAGCCGGCGTGGCGAAGCAGATGAGAAAGACCGCCAGCAATGTCCGCAGTTGAGTAATCATTCTACACCTTTTGATAGAAATTTACTCACGTATAGCTCTTGCAAAAATGAGTGGGCAAGAATGCTATCGGTTGCAGAAGAAAAAATTTTCCTGCGGTTTGATGTCTGTTGGACTTTGATATTGCCCGGCCCCCCGGCGCGGCGTGGCCGGAAGCTTTCACAGAGCGTAGAGGCGGAACACGTCCTCCTTGCGGCACAGCGTGGTGCCGGGGTTGCTGGTGGCTGCTGCGCCTGCTGCCATGGCCAGGCGGAAGGCGTCTGCGTGTGGCCAGCGCTCGCTCATTGCCCACACCATGGCGCCGAGGAAGCTGTCTCCCGCGCCGACGGCGGAGAGGACGGGCACGGTTATCGCGGGCTGCCGGAGAACCTCTCCGGCGCTCACCAGCATTGCGCCGTCAGCGCCCAGCGTCACCGCCACCAGCTGCGCCTTTCCGGCATCGGCCAGGGCGCGTACTGCGGCCTCGAGCGCGGCTTCCTCGAGGCGTCCGCCGGCAAGGCTCTCGAGTTCACTACGGCTCGGCTTGACGAGCAGGATGCCGCCTTCCTCGAGGGCTGCGCGCAGGGCCTCGCCAGAGGTATCCAGCACGAAGGGAAGGGCGTTGCGCGCCGCCGCCCGCGCGAGCCTGGCGTAGCTGTCCACCGGTGCGCCGCGGGGCAGGCTGCCGCTGGCCACCACGATGCCGCTCCGCGTGGCCGAGATTGCCGCCGCACAGCGCTCGATGTCGGCGGCTGTCACCTCCGGGCCCTCGGGCAGGAAGCGGTATTCGAGGCCCGTTGACTCGTCCCGCACCATCAGCGCCACGCGGGTCTGCCCGGTGATCGCGAGCGGATGCTGCCGGATGCCTTCTTCACCAACCAGGCGCTCCAGGAACTTGCCCATCTCGCCGCCCGCCAGGAATGCCGCCTCCGCCTTGCCGCCCAGCGTGGTGATGACGCGGGCCACGTTGATGCCGCCGCCGCCTGGTTCATAGGTGGCGTTGCTGAGCCTCACCTTGTGGGTCGGCTGCACGGCCTTGGCCGCGCCGAACACGTCGATCGTGGGATTGAGCGTGATGGTGAGAATGGGCGTTGTCATCGGTCCTGCCTTTCCGCTGGCCGGGTACTGGATTCGGATGTCAGTTTGTTCGATCATGGGCCGGAATGAAATGACCTGGACCGCCATGGCAGACCTCAGCATCCGCATCGATTTCGGGCCGGACCTCCGGGTGGGGCCGGGCAAGATCGCGCTCCTCGAGCAGATCGCAGCACTGGGCTCGATTTCAGCCGGAGGCCGCGCCATGGACATGTCCTACCGCCGGGCGTGGGAACTGATCGAGGAGTTGAACAGCATTTTCGGCAAGCCGGTGGTTGAATCACGCAGCGGCGGCCGGAAGGGCGGCGGAGCAACCCTCACACCCCTCGGCCTCAGCCTCATCTCCCGCTATCGCGCGATGGAGCGCGCGGCCGCCGCCGCCACCGTGCCCCATCTCGCAGCGCTCAGCGAGGAGATCGCCAGCGCTGCTGACCAGGTGGAATTACCTGGTTGAAAGGAGCTTGGGGAAAGATCAATTGTTTGAGTATGACCTTAGCGGCAAAGGTGCTGTTGATTTTTGCGGATCATGCTTGAGAGCGGCGGACGGTTAGTTGAGGTCAACGCTCCACTCACACCATCATGCCCGCGAAAGCTGGGGTGACGGCACAGTTGGGGCGCGAATCCTCAACTGATCACCCGCCGCTCCGAGGCGTCCGGTCCTCTGCCGTGATGGAGCAACTCGAACGTTTGTCGACTGTCCGCGCCGTCTCCCGATCATTTTGCTGATCTCGCTGGCGGCACTTTCCTCCGGCGCATCCGCCGGGCAGGCCGAATATGGCATGGGTGTCCTTTTGCCCGAGAACGGCGTGATCTGTGATCGCAAAGGCAACTCCTATGCCGAAAAATGCTGTCCATCGCGCTCGCCAACACCGTAATTTTGGACCATCCTTCGCCGTCAAATCCACTCAAGTGCGATCGAATGACTTGGGATAGACGATGGAATTGTTCTGCTTGAGAAAGCCATCTCGCACAGTTGGATCGATACTCTTCGCCGTCATCTCACGGAAGCCACACCGGTCAAGCTTAGACCGCACGTCGATCTTCTTCCCGAGAAATTTCCACGCCGTGATGGAGGCAAACGGCATCCTGCGGAGCCCTGTGGTCATGCCCATGATCACGCCCCAAAGCACATCGTGCTTGCTTCGATAAGGCAAGCGCAGGATGGTCTCGAGGATGGTGTCGTTGTCGGTTGTTTCGATGTCGACGATGAACAGGCAGCCATTCAGCAGGCTGACGACACCCTCATATCGTGATTTGCGGCGGGTTCCATCGGGCATCTTTCCCAGGGACTCGTCCATTACACTCAAGACATTCTTGCCATCGAAGTGCAGATGGACGAGCGACTGAAGGAGCCTGGCCGGATCGCTTGGGGTTTGGAGGTATGAGTAATAATAGCCAGTATAGGCTTTCAGTTCCGCCAAATTGCCGAGAGACCTGCCGAGAGCTGCTTGCTGCTCTTGCGCTGCCGCATTGACACGCCTGGTTTTCGGAAGTTTTGGCGTGTCACCATGACGGCGCACAAAACCCCCGTGCTCCATGGAAAGCTCGTCCATGGATATTCCAAAGTGCTCGGCAAGCCTGCGGCGATTATAGACTGAAGGCATGCTTGATCCGCTGAGGTAGCGTGCGAATTGCTGGCGGTTGATCCGGAGCTCGCGGCAGAGTTCCGACACGGACCGCGAGCGTTCGGACAAAGTCCGAAGATTCTTCGCAAAATCGGACATCTTTCCTCCCTCAAGAGCAGGTGCGAACGATGCTATACTGAATGAATTGCGTAAAATAGCACAATATAGCAAAAGGTAGCGATATTTTAGAAGGCTTCCAGCTGTGTTAGCCTATTCGTTGATCGAATGCTTGAAGACGGGAGTTGACGTGATGCGCCGCGGCCAGATCGGCGGTCGTTTTGCGTCGTCTTCCACGGTTCTTGTGGCGCTTTGCGGGTGCAACCGCTGGGCGTTTCGGGGGAACAGAAGTCAACCGAGATAAATGGAGACGATCATGAAGACCAGCTTGGGCATGCTGATTGCTGCCGGTGTCATTCTCCTTCATCCCCTGGCCGCAACCGCTTCAGAAAGAACCAAAGCGGTGAAGTTCAAGGCCGGAACAACATC
>NZ_JBIICB010000355.1:0-3731 GCF_044239095.1 Aestuariivirga sp.
GGACGGGATGTGGCCCGCATGCTCGATGGTGAGGTAGGAAATGCAGCGCCTGGCATCGAGCTGATAGGGGGCGGGAAAGGCATCGGTCGGGCAGATGTCGAGGCATGCCCGGCACGAGCCGCAGTGGTCTTCCTCCGGCTGGCCGGGCGGCAGTTCCGCCGTGGTGAGGATCGTTCCGATGAAGAACCATGAACCGAGGTCCCGCGAGACCAGGTTGGTGTGCTTGCCCTGCCAGCCGAGCCCCGCCTTCTGGGCCAGCGGCTTCTCCATCAGGGGCGCGGTGTCCACGAAGACCTTCACCTCGGCGCGCGCCTCATGGGCCAGCCACTGCGCGATGCGCTTGAGCTTGCCCTTGACCACGTCGTGATAGTCCCGGTTCAGCGCATAGACGGAGATGACGCCGGCCTGCGTGTCTTTGAGCCTTTCGAGCGGGTCGAGGTCCGTGGCGTAGTTCTGCGCCAGCATAATGGCGGAGCGCGCCTCGGGCCACAGCGCAAGCGGGCTGGCGCGCCGTTCGGCGGTCTCCGCCATCCATGCCATGGAGCCGTGCCGGCCCTCGGCCAGAAAGTGGCTGAGGCGCTCCGCCTGCACCGGATCATGCGCGGGCGTCATAATGCGGAGGGCGGCGAAGCCCTCGCGCGCGGCCTTCTCCCGCAAGGCGCTTAACAAGGCGGACACGTTCAGAAGTCGAGGTCCGCATAGTGCGGACCCGGCGTGATGCCGCGGACCATGTCCGCCAGCAGCGGCCGGAATGAGGGGCGGGACTTCACGCGCTGGAACCATGACTTTGCATCAGGATAATCCGCCCACGGAACATCGCCGAAATAGTCGATCGCCGAGAGATGTGCCGCTGCGCCGAGGTCGGCCAGCGAGAGATCGCCCCCGGCGAGCCAGGGCCTGCGGTCGGCGAGGTGCCCGATGTAGTCAAGGTGGCTGCGGAGCTGCGCCATCGCCTGGCGAACACGGCCGGTGTCGGGACCCCCGCCGCCCTTCTCGCGCGGGAGGAAGCGGCGGATCACCTTCTCGGTCAGAATGGGTTCGGAGACCTCGGCGTAGAACTTCCCGTCGAACCAGCCGAGGAGGCGGCGCACTTCAGCGCGTGCGAAGGCATCGCCCGGGATGAGGCTGAGCCGGTCTGATTTGGTCTCTTCGAGGTACTCGCCGATCGCCTCGATGCCGCAGACCGGCGTTGCCGCGTCCTCGAGATAGACCGGAACCGTGCCCGCCGGATTGAGTTCGAAGATGTCGGCGCTGGGCTCCCAGGGTAATTCATCGATCAGTTCGACCGGAACGCCATATTCAGCCAGAGCCAGGCGAAGCCTGCGGCTGAACGGGTCGAGGGTGAAGTGAATGAGGCTCGGCATATTAAGGAAGTCTTAACCTTGAAACTGTCAACTTTGCATCCGAACAAGCCAAATGCCGCGGTTGCGCCGGGTCTTGCGGGCGTATAGGACGCGGGCAGCCCTTGCGGCAAGAGATTCCGGATCAAACTCAAGGGGCCGCCCAGCCAGCCGACATGCTCATTTTCCAGATCGTCGTCCTGGCCTTGATCCAGGGCATTACCGAGTTCCTGCCGATTTCGTCGTCCGGCCATCTGCTGCTTGTGCCAGCACTGACCGGCTGGCCGGACCAGGGGTTGCTGACTGACGTCATGGTCCACATGGGCTCCTTCCTGGCTGTGGTGGTTTATTTCTGGCGGGATTGCGTGAACCTTGCGAAGGGTGCAGTCGATTTCCTCCGGGGGCGCGTCACCAGCTGGGGCAAGCTTGCGCTGCTGATTCTGCTCGGCACCATTCCGGCTGTGCTGTTCGGTCTGTTCCTCGACAAGATCGGGTTCATGGACATGGTGCGCGGCATGCCCGAGGTGGTGGCGTGGAATGCCATCGTCTTCGGCATCCTGCTCTATCTGTGCGACCGCTACGGCCTGTCCAACCGCCGCATGTCCGACATGACCTGGATGCCGGCGCTCATCATCGGCGTGGCGCAGGCCATCGCCATCATCCCGGGCACCAGCCGCTCCGGAATCACCATGACGGCAGCCCGGGCCCTGGGCTTCGAACGGCCGGAGGCGGCCCGCTTCGCCTTCCTGCTCGGCATCCCGGCCATTGCGGGTGCGGGCATGCTGAAGCTGGGCGATGCCGTGGCCTCCGGCGAGACCATCACCTTTGGCATGCTGCTGACAGCCATACTCACCTTCTTCGTGGCGCTCGGCACCATCACGGTGCTGATGAAGATGGTGCGCCACATCAGCTTCCTGCCCTTCGCCGTCTACCGCGTGGGGCTGGGCCTCGTGCTGCTGGCGCTGATCTACTCCGGTATGCCCTTGGGCGCGGTGAACTGACCGGCCTTGCGGTAGCGGTAGAGATAGCCGGGGACGATTGACTCGATGCCCTGGGGGACGATGCCGAGAGCCTCGAGTGTCAGCCCGCCCTGCCGCGCCGCTTCGCTGACGACATTGTCCGTCTTGAGCATTTCCACCTGGTCGAGGGTGAGAAGCGGCTTGGGCAGCAGTCCCAGCACGGCGGCCTGCAGCCTGGCAATGCCCCAGGGAAGGGGCAGCAGCAGGCGCTTGCGCCCGATGGTATCGAGCGTGAACTGCATCAGCTGGCGGAAGGTGAAGACTTCCGGCCCGCCGAATTCAAAGGTTTTGCCGCTCGCCTCGCCGCTGTCGACCAGCCGGGCCACTGCCTCTGCGATATCGCCGACGAAAACGGGGGCGAACTTGGTCTCGCCGCCGCCGATCAGCGGCAGGAAGGGTGAAAGGCGCGCCATCCCGGCGAAGCGGTTGAAAAAATCATCCTCCGGCCCGAACACGATGGACGGCCTGAGGATGATGGCGCCCGGAAAGGCCGCGCGCGCGCGCTTCTCGCCCTCAGCCTTGCTCTGCGCATACTGGGCCGGGGAGTTCTCGTCCGCCCCGATGGCAGACATCTGGATGAACAGCCGGGCCCGTGCGTCGTGCGCTGCCCTGGCCGAGGCTTCCGCACCGAAGGCGTGCACGGCGTCGAAGCTCTGGGCGCCCGCGGAATAAAGAACGCCTGTCAGGTTGATGACTGCATAGGCACCCTCGCAAGCCGCGGCGAGGGAGGCCGGATAGCGCACATTGGCCTGCACCATCATGATCTGGCCGGTGTTGCCTAAGGGCTGCAGATGGCCGGCAAGGTCCGGCCTCCGGCAGGCGACCCGGATGCGGTAGCCGCGCCTGGCCAGCGCCCGCACGATGTGCCGGCCGAGGAAACCCGATCCGCCGATGATGGTGATGAGTCTGTCGGATGGCTGAACGAGCACGGAAATCACCCTGATGTTGTCGTATGCCGCGCCTTTTAGAGCATGATCGCCAAAAGTGGAAACCACTTTTGCGGCAAGATCATGCTCAAGCAATTGATCTTGCGCGCGTTCTTTTCGACCAGGTGATTCCACCTGGCCGGAACGCGCGGCTAGCCCTGCATCGGCAAGGATCCAGAGGCTGAGGAGAGACAATCTCAGGACTGCGGTTGACAGGCCCCTTCCGCCTCTCTAAGACACGCCCCGCTGGCCCAGATGGCGGAATTGGTAGACGCACTAGTTTCAGGTACTAGCGCTGAAAGGCGTGGAGGTTCGAGTCCTCTTCTGGGCACCATCCCTACACATGCGGCAAAGGTCGGGACCCTCTGATGGCAGTTAAGCTTTACAAGGGCGACCTGCCCAATGGCCTCGATCTGGGGTCTTCCGTGGCGGTTGACACCGAGACG
>NZ_JBIICB010000356.1:0-3722 GCF_044239095.1 Aestuariivirga sp.
CGTCTCCTACCAGACGGCCTGGCTCAAGGCCAACTACCCGGTCGAATTCCTCGCCGCCTCGATGACGCTCGACATGGGCAACACCGACAAGCTCATGCTGTTCCGGCGTGAGGCGCAGCGCATCGGCGTCAAGGTCATCCCGCCCTCGGTCAACCAGAGCGGCGTGGACTTCGCGGTGGTGAACGGCGCCATCCTCTATTCGCTCGCGGCCTTGAAGAACGTCGGCGCCGGCGCCATCGAGCATATCGTGAAGGCGCGGGAGGAGGGCGGTCCCTTCCGCTCGCTGGGTGATTTCGCCAAGCGTATTGATGCGCGCGTCGTCAACAAGCGCGCGCTTGAAAGCCTCGCCAAGGCCGGCGCCTTCGATTGCCTCAACCCCAACCGCGCGGCGGTGCTGGACGCGGTCGAGTCCATCCTCTCCATGGCCAACCGCGCCGCCAGTGCGGCACAGGCGGGCCAGAACGATCTCTTCGGTGGTGCTGCCAGCACGTCAGACGATCTCGTGCTGCCCCGCCGCGATTCCTGGCTCCCCATGGACAAGCTCGCGCAGGAGTTCGAGGCCGTGGGCTTCTATCTCTCCGGCCACCCGCTCGACGATTACATGAAGCCGCTGCAGAAGCTCTCGGTCGATACCTATGCGAGCTTTTACGAGAAGGCCCTCACCAAGGGTGCACGCGCGGCAAAGCTCGCGGGCACCGTCACCCACCGGCAGGAGCGCCGTTCCAAGTCCGGCAACAAATTCGCCTTCGTCGGCTTCTCCGATCCCACCGGCCAGTTCGAAACCATCTGCTTCTCAGACACGCTCGCCGCCTGCCGCGACTTGCTCGAACCCGGCAACGCCGTCATCGCGCGCGTCGAGGCCGATGTCGAAGGCGAAGAGGTGAAGCTCCGGCTTCAGGGCGTGGAGATGCTCGACAAGGCCGCAGCGCAGATGGTCACCGGCCTTGAGATCTTCGTGCGCGACGCCAAGTCCATCGACTCCATCGCCCAGCGCCTCACCAACGGCGGCAGAGCCCCCGTCCGCCTCGTCATGCTCATGGACAAGGGCCGCGAGGTCCACGTCTCGCTCGGCAACAAATTCACCGTAACCCCGCAGATCAAGGGCGCCATCAAGGCGATTTCCGGCGTGGTGGACGTGCAGGATTTGTAGCAAAGAGCCCTCATCCGCCCTTCGGGCACCTTCTCCCATCGCGTGCCGCAACGGGAGAGGGGAATAAGCATCGCTCAGCCTTCCCTTCTCCCGTCCCGAAGGGATGGGAGAAGGTGCCCGAAGGGCGGATGAGGGCCTCTCTCCGCGAGTGAGTAAGCTGAGATACATCGCGAAATCATATCTCGGCCGCTCCCGGCATGTACCCCGCCGTGAGCACTCGTAAGGCCTGTCAGCGCGCCGCCGCCCGCGGGGCTGGATATGTGCCCGTGCACCGCGCCACAAGCCGCGCCTGTCTGTCCTGCAAGTCGCGCTGTCGCTTGCTCTGCCGGGGCCACAACGAAAGGATCCCCGCGATCATTATGACCGGACCCACGATGTTTTGTGCCAGCAACAGGTGAACAGTACCGAGCGGTGTCAGAAACAGAAACGCAAGTCCGAGAGACAGACCAGCAAATCCGATAAACACCAGCATGATGTCAAATGTACCCGACAGGATTGGGGACTCGGACGTTCCGTAGTCGTCTTTCGCATTCCGTTGGCGTGCCACGCCCATGTGGCCGAGTCGGAGCAGCTGTGCTGCAATCAACAGTATCAAACCGGCAATCATGGGATCGAAGTCTTGATCGTCATCGCTGCCGGGGGGCTGCGCCAACGCAGTGGCGGTTGTCCCCAGCACGATCATCAGGAAGCCGGCAAGGATGCTGACATAGCTGAACCTGATGGCGTAGTCGCCATTCCGGATGGCCCACAGGCTCGCTGCGCCAGGACCCCCGCTCGCCGGCCCCATCATCCGCCGCGCCCGCCGGGTGTGTTTCGTCCACTCCAGGGCCAAGTCGACCACGGCAAAGAGCAGGAATGCCGCACCAAACAAACGGAGTGCGCCAAAAGTGACGATGAAGCCGAACACTGCAGCGAGCCCCATCACCCAAGACACGGCGAGGCACCTGAACTGCCACCGCAACACCGGGTCGGAATGGTTCAGCATCCGGCCCAGCCGCCGCCGGTCCACAAGCCATCCGCGTTTCGCCATGGTCCGCTGTCCTGCCCCTTGGAAAGGGCAAGTCTGTCACGCGCATTTTTGGAAAAACAGAGGAAAAAGCAATCTTTGAGAGAATTTCAACCACCGGCAGCGGTATCTTGCGCCGCCGGTGGTTGCTGTTTCCTCAGAGCAGTCCGCGCTTGGCCAGATTCCGCATCAGGTGGCTCGCGCCATAGGTCCAGGGTGCTGCCTTGTCGCTAGTCGTCATGCGGTTGGCGAGCATGCCGAGTTCGGGAGACGACACCGTCACCACGTCGCCCAGCTTGTGGGTGAAGCCTTTGCCCGGCGCATCGCGGTCCTCGACGGGCGCGAACAGCGTGCCGAGGAACAGCACCGCGCCATCGGGATATTGGTGATAGGGCCCGATCATCTGCCCCACGATGTCCGCCGGGTCGCGGCTGATCTTGGACATGTTGGACGCGCCCGTCATCACATAGCCATCCTCACCCTCGACCTTCAGGGAGAGCTGCATGCGCCGCACATGGTCGAGCGAGAATGACGCGTCGAACAGCCGGATCATCGGCCCCACCGCGCAGGAGGCATTGTTGTCCTTGGCCTTGCCGAGCAGCAGGGCGGAGCGCCCTTCGACGTCGCGCAGGTTCACGTCATTGCCCAGCATCGCGCCCACGATGCGGCCGGTGGAGGCGACGATGACCACCACCTCGGGCTCCGGATTGTTCCAGGTCGACACCGGGTTCAGCCCCGCTTCCATGCCATGGCCCACGGCAGACATGATCTGCGACTTGGTGAAGATCTCCGCATCCGGCCCGATCCCGACCTCGAGATATTGCGACCAGGCGCCTTTCTCCATCAGCACCTTCTTGAGTTCCATCGCCTCCGCCGAGCCTGCGCGCAGTTTTGAAAGGTCGCTGCCGATCAGCGTGCCGATGGTGGCGCGGATTTCGGCGGCAGCCGCGGGGTTGCCGCGTGCGCGCTCCTCGATCACGCGTTCCAGCATGGAGGTGGCGAAGGTCACGCCCGCCGCCTTCAGCGCCTGAAGATCGACTGGCGGCAGAAGCCACGGCATTGACGTGTCGCGGGTTTCGGGCGGTGTGTTGGCCATCACGGCATCGGCCGTGCCGATCACCGGCCCGGTCACGGCGCGGGCAGCGCCCGCCGGGTCCTCCGCCTCGCAGAGATCGCGGACCGTCGGAAAGGCCTTTGTGATGTCGACGAGGTCTTGGCCCTCGCGGCGCACCACCGCGGGGCCGTCCTCGGCCGGGTTCCAGACGCGCCCGACGAGCAAACCTTCAGCGGGCAGCGCGGCGGATGACATGTAATGTGAGAGCGATGGCATGATGTTCCGGGGCCCCTTATCCATTCCCCGGAACAAGCTTAGTCCGTTTCAAGGAAAGTGCTAGCCTCGCCCGCCGTTGATCACGCGGAAGCGGCCCGGAGCGGGGGAGGGTGCTGCCGCCCGTTCCCCGTCCGCTTGGCGCGCGGACAGTAACTCGCGCCCCTTCAATGACTCATAATGCTTCAAGTCCGGATCGGGGAAGGCGAAGAGCCCGCCCAGCACCTGGGTCGTTTGGC